>JAAYQN010000005.1 GCA_012519285.1 Clostridiales bacterium | reverse complement strand
GCGTGGGCTGAATACTTTTCCATTGCGTCCATGACGCTCTCTTTTAAGGCGTCCATGCCCTTCAGCGTCAGCCTGGAGTGCGAATGCTTTATCTCCACGCTCACGGCCCCTATCTTTTTGCCGTAAAGCTTAAGCAACCTTATGTCTATGAGATTGAGAAGGGGCTGCGGGGGATCGCCGTAGATGTCGGATAGCTCGAAGAGCAGCTCCTCCCTCTCATCCTCTTCCATGGAGGCTATGCGCTGGTATGCCTTCATGCGCTGCGATTCGTCCTCTATATACTTTTCAGGGATGTAGGCGTCTATCGAGATGTCGCTCTCTATCTCCTCGGGCTCCTCTTCCCTGCCCTCGACCACCTGCTTTAAAAGCTTCATGTACATGTCGTACCCTATGCTGGCGATGTGGCCGTGCTGCTGCTTGCCCAGGACGTTTCCCGCCCCCCTTATCTCGAGGTCGCGCACGGCGATCCTGAAGCCGCTGCCGAACTCGGTGAACTCCATTATGGCCTTCAGGCGCTTGTAGGCGCTCTCGGTGAGCACCTTTTCGGGCACGAAGGTAAAGTACACGTGCGCCAGGCGGTTGCTCCTTCCCACCCTGCCGCGGAGCTGGTAGAGCTGGGAAAGCCCCAGTTTGTCAGCCTCGTACACTATCAATGTGTTGACGTTCGGTATGTCGATGCCGTTCTCAATTATGGTGGTACAGACGAGCACGTCCACCTCGCGGCTGTAAAAACGCTCGAGCGCCCTCT
Source organism: Clostridiales bacterium (assembly GCA_012519285.1). Classification (GTDB taxonomy): domain Bacteria; phylum Bacillota; class Clostridia; order Christensenellales; family HGM11417; genus JAAYQN01. The sequence continues at coordinate 9,673 of JAAYQN010000005.1, read as the reverse complement.
CGAGGGAGGCCTCCTTCATCTGCCCGTGGGCGACTATCACCTTTGCCTCGGGGACTATCCTTGCCACCTTGAAGGCAAAGCTCTCTATGCTCTCCACGCGGTTGTAAAGTATAAAAACCTGCCCGCCGCGGGAAAGTTCCCTCAGCACCGCGTCCCTCACCAGCCCGTCGCTGTATTCCAAAACGTAGGTCTGAACGGGCAGCCTCTCGCGGGGCGGGGTGTCTATCACGCTTATATCCCTTATGCCCGAAAGCGACATATACAGCGTGCGGGGGATGGGCGTGGCGGTGAGGGTCAAAACGTCCACGTCCCTCTTCATGTTTTTTATCTTCTCCTTGTCCTCTACGCCGAAGCGCTGCTCCTCGTCGACTATCAACAGCCCCAGGTCGCGGAATTTCACATCCTTTGAGAGCAGCCTGTGGGTGCCGATGACGAGGTCTATCTCTCCTTTTTTGAGCTTCTCAATGACCTCTGCCTGCTCTTTCCTGCTCCTTAACCTGTTGAGTACGTCCACCCTGACGCCGAAGTGCTCAAATCTTCTCTGGCACAGCTGGAAGTGCTGATGGGAGAGTATGGTGGTGGGGGCGAGCATCGCCACCTGCTTGCCGTCGAGGATTGTCTTGAACGCCGCCCGTAGAGCCACTTCGGTCTTGCCGTAGCCCACGTCGCCGCACAGCAGCCTGTCCATTATCCTGGGGCTCTCCATGTCCCGCTTAATCTCCTCTACGCTCTTCAGCTGGTCGGGGGTCTCCTCGTACTCAAAGACTTCCTCGAACTCCCTCTGCAGGGGGCCGTCGGGCGAAAAGGCAAAGCCCTTTTTCTTTTCCCTTTCGGCGTACAGCGCCTTGAGGTCAATTGCCATCTGCCTTATGTGCCTTTTAACCCGCTGCTTTATCTTCTCAAATTCCCTGCCGCCAAGCCTGTTGAGGCGGGGGACTTCCTCGGCGCCTGAATACTTTGCGATAAGGTTCATCTGGTCGCAGGGAACGTAGAGTATGTCGCCGCCGCTGTACTCTATCACCACATAGTCCCTGGAAATGCTTCCCGTCTGCAGGTGCTTTATGCCGCGGCAGATGCCTATCCCGTGCACCTCGTGCACGATGTAGTCGCCGATTTCGGGGGCGAAGAAGACGTCCTTTTTCCTGCGCTTTACCCCCGCGCCGCGCGACTTTATGAACACGTCGTGATAGCCTATGAGGACAAACTTGGCGCTATGGTTTATAAACCCTTCCCCTATGGGCAGAATGAGGGCGACGGGCCTCAAGCTGCCGTCTCCCTCGCGGGAAAGGTTTATATTAAACTCCGAAAGCCCCCTCTCAAGCTCGCCGTAGCCCGTCTCGTCGCGGCAGCAGAGGAAAACCCGGTAGCCGCCGAACAGCCAGTTGGAGATGTCCTTTGAAAGCTCGCGGAAATTGAGGGCGTAGCGTGGCACCGCGGAGCAGTTGAGGCTCACGTGCCTTGCCTCGTAGAAAGGAGAGGCGTTCAAGGTATTGAGCGTTATGCGCCACAGCCCCTCGAACTGGCTAAAGAGCGCCTCCTCCTCGATGTACTGGTAAAAGCTCTCCGGCAGGATTTCGCCGCAGGAAAGCAGCTGCTCGAACCTCGTTTGGTGCTCTCTATATATGAGTTTTGCCTTGTCAGACAGCAGCTTGCTGTCGTCGAATATAACAATGGCGTCAGGCGGAAGGTACTGGCGCAGGTTGCAGCTTCCCCCGATAAAGGGCAGCGCAAAGCACAAGCTGTGGCTCCTGTCGCCGGCCTCTATCCGGCCGATTACCTCTTTAGCAATGCTTTCAGCCCTCTGCCGGAACTCCCCTTCGATTTTCAAGACCTCAAGGGAGCTCTTCAGCCGCCCTATGACCTCTCCCTCCTCGCCCTGACCGATGAAAACGTCGGTGGCGGGGGCGATTTGGGCGGACTCTATCTCGGAATAGGATTTGCCGCTGTCGGGCTCAAAGAGCTTTATCCTTTCCGCCACGACGTCGAAGAAGTCTATCCTTATGGGGCTGTCCATGTTCACGGGAAAGACATCGAGGATGTCCCCGCGCAGGGAAAACTGCCCTTTCTCCTCGACCAGGTGCTCCCTGCTGTATCCCGCAGCCGCAAGTCTCTTTGCCAAAAGACCCAAGTCGTACCGCTTGCCCTTTTCAATGGCAAAGGCTGCGAACTTCTCTTTTGGCGGAAAGCGCCTCGCCAGCCCGTCCACGGATATCACCGCGACGTCGGCGCCGCCCGTTAAGAGCCTATGCAGCGCCGAAAACCTTTCAAAGGCGAGGTGGCTTGAGGCAGCCTTGTTGTAGAGCAGCACCTCTTCTTTTGACGGGATAAGCGCCACCCTCTTGCCGTAGCCCTCTATCTCCCGTGCGAGCTTTGAGGCGGAGATGTCGTCCGCGGCGACGAACAGGACGAAAGCGTCAAAGGAACTTGCGACGTTTGCCTTGGCGCCTCCCAGAGCGCCCGACGCCGCGATATCCCCCATGCCGCGCTCAAACAACTTCCCCCCGCCTATATTTTTGATCATGTCCAGACTATCCCGCATTATCCCGCCACAGAAAGCATCTCCCAATATTTTTTACGTTTTTTGTGAGATTAAATAAGGGGTAAAAACCTCAATGGTCTTTAGTATATGGGATGAGTGAGATATAGGGAATTGATAAAAAATAGCTAATCTGTAAGCAACTACAGGTTAGGATGCGGGCGTGTCATGGGATGCTGAGGATTGATTAAATTCCCCGTTATATTTTTGCATTAACTCTTCCATAGGCAATCCCATGATAAAATCCTTCGCAGCCTCGGCGGCCTTATCGAGCGCCCGCTCGAAATCGTCGCGCTCCTCGGCGGGGATTTTGGAGAGCACGTAGTCCGCCTTGTCCTGAGCGTGGTTTTCCGAGCTCCCTATCCCAATCCTTATCCTCGGAAACTCCGTAGCCCCGAGGCATTCCACGACGTTCCTCATGCCGTTGTGTGTGCCCGCGCTGCCCGAGGGGCGCACCCTCAGGCGCGCTCTCTCGAGGTCGAAGTCGTCGTATATAATCAAGACTTCCTTTAAGTCGGGCTTATACTTTTGCACCAAGTCCCTCACGCACTCGCCGCTCAAATTCATGAAGGTCTGGGGCTTTGCGAGGATGACCTTTTCCCCTTCAACGATGAAATGGCAGGTGAGCGCGCGGCATTCCTTTTTGTCAAACCGCACATTAAAAACCTCGGCTATCCTGTCAACTGCCATAAAACCGAGGTTGTGGAAGGTGTTAAAATATCTCGATGTGGGATTTCCAAGGCCTATTATTACCTTCATGGCGTCCCTTACTCGTACAGTTTTGAGAGTGGAAGGTCGGCGTAAATCCTCTCTATCGCCTCGGCAAAGAGCGGCCCGACGGAGAGCGTGATTATCTTGTCAATAAGCTCCTTCTCGTGCTCATAGGTGCTTAAGACAACTACTTTCTTTATGGGGGATTGCTCCAGCCTTTCCAGCGCCGGCCCGCTGAACACGCCGTGGGTGCAGCTCGCGATTATCTCCTTCGCCCCGGCCTTTACCAACGCGTTGGCGCCCTCGCAGATGGTGCCCGCAGTGTCGATCATGTCGTCCACCATAAGGCAGCACCTGTCCCTCACGTCGCCCACGATGTTCATAACTTCGGCAACGTTGCTGTCCGGCCTTCGCTTGTCGATGATCGCCAGCTTGCAGTCGAGCTTCTGCGCGAAGTTCCTGGCCATCTTAACGCTGCCCACGTCGGGGGAAACCACGACCACGTCGTCCCCCTTGTAGCCTTTTTCGAGGAAGTAATTGACGAGTACGGGCGCCCCGAACAGGTGGTCGACGGGAATGTCAAAAAATCCCTGGATCTGGGGGGCGTGGAGGTCCATCGTCAGAACCCTGTCGGCTCCCGCCGCCGTTATGATGTCGGCAACCAATTTGGCTGTTATGGGGTCCCTCGAGCGAGCCTTCCTGTCCTGCCTTGCGTATCCGAAGTAGGGCATGACCGCCGTTATCCTGCCCGCGGACGCCCTGCGCAGAGCGTCTATCATGATGAGCAGCTCCATTATGCTGTCGTTGGCGGGGGCGGAGGTGGACTGGATGACGAATACATCCCTTCCCCTTACGGTCTCCCTGATGCGCACCATGGTCTCGCCGTCGCTGAATTTGCCCACAACGCAGTCGCCAAGCTCCATCTTGAGGATTTCGGCGATCTCATTGGCAAGTTTTCTGCTGCGATTGCAGGTAAAAATTTTGATTGAGTTACCGTGAGTTATCATTAATTCCTCCAAAAAATTAGTCCCCAAAAAAGCCTTCCTTGGTGCCGAAAAACAATCGCGCTAATATAGCTTTGGCAGCGTAAATTAAAAGCTTGTCCGAAAAATTGTCAGCCCCTTGCCTGGGACCTTGGGGCGGCTTTGCCCTCTTTCGCGATAAAAATTATAGCATATTTATATTAAATCAACCGTCGCCTTTCGTCAAACAATTTAGCTCCCTTTGAGCCCTTCTCTTTTCGGCAAAAAACCTCTTTAAGATGTCGGAGCACTCCTCTTCCATCACGCCGCCCACGGCTTTTAAGGTATGGTTGAACTTGCCGCAGCCCAAGAGGTCGTAGAGCGTTCCGCAGCAGCCCGCCTTTGGGTCGTAGGCGCCGAAGACCGCCCTCTCCACGCGCGCGTTTATTATCGCCCCTGCGCACATGGGGCAGGGCTCGAGGGTAACGTACAACTCGCATCCGTTAAGGCGGAAGGATCCCAGTTTCTTGCACGCCTTCTTTATGCACAGCAGCTCTGCGTGGGCGGTGGCGTCCTGCCTCCCCTCGCGCTGGTTATGGGCGCGGGCTATCACCTTCCCGCCCTTTACTATGACGCAGCCCACGGGCACCTCGTCCTTTAAAAAGGCCTTTCGGGCTTCTTTAAGCGCCTCTTTCATGAACCTTACGTCCGCATCCATTGCCGTCACAACATGTTTTTTATGAGCGCAAAGGGCACCTGCCTGTTCTGCTCAAATATCCTGTCCAGCTCGCTGTAAGGGAAAGGGTGAGGGAAAGCGTCGCTGCCCACCTCTATGGTGAACGCGGGGATGCCCAGATGCTGGATGCACCAGTCCTTGTAGCCGCCCGCGCTTCCCATCTCGTCCACCAGCTCGTAGCCCGTCACCTCGGCGAGCGCTTCGGCAAGTATCCTGTCGCGCAGCAAGTTGGCCTGCTGATGGAACTTCCAGAATATCATCTCGCCCTTGCAGTGATAGCTGATTACAGCCGAGGGCCTCACCTTTTTGGTAAAATCGACGAGCGCGCGGCTTTCGGGCTCCGAAAAGGGAGCCTCCCCAACGTAGTTTTCGGGAGCGGGGGAAAACACGTTGCTGACGCCTGTGCCGAACCTCGCGTCAAAGTTTACGTTGAGGTCGATGCCGACAAGGTTTGCCTTCCACAGCGAAAAATCAGGGCAGCCGCCGTTAATCTTCAATACGTTCTCCCTGTCCCACGCGCTCCTTACGCTTTCCGTCCCTCTTATGCACAGCTCGACGCCGTCGGGGTTTGCCATCGGTATAAAGTATATCCCCCAGCCGAACAGCTCGCCGGCGCGCTTTCGGCACTCCCCGAGCAGCCTCATCGCGAGCTGAGCGGTGATATGCTCCCGCGCGTGGATGGCAGCGCAGACGATAAGCTGCCGCCCGCGCTTTGAGCCCACGTGCACGCAGGGGATTATCCTTCCTCCCCACGTTATACCGAGCACCAGCCTTTCCACGCCCTCAAGCTCTCCTATGTCTGAGAGCAGCCGCTCATATGTATACATTTCGCACCTTCCGCATAATAATTCTCATAAACACTATATGCGGAGCGGTGCGCCGAGTTACCTTTTCAATTGCCCCAAGAAAAAGACTGCCGTATAGGGCTTGCAGGCGGGCCTATTTATGGTATCTGCCGCCGCCCGCTATCATAAAGGCGCGGTAAAGCTGCTCGAGCAGCATGACGCGAAAGAGCGTGTGCGGGAAGGTCATCCTCGAAAAGGACAGCCTAAGGTGCGCTTGCTCCTTTGCCCTGCCGCAAAGGCCGTGCGAGCCGCCAATGAGAAAGGTCATCTGCTCGCCTTGGGCCTTTCTCTCCATGAGGTAGCGGGAAAAATCCTCGCTCGGCATGCCCTTGCCCTCTGCGTCCAGGGCGACGAGGTGGCCCTTTAAGTGTTTTCTGTACCTGTTATACTCCTCCTCGAGCAATAGCTCCCTCTCCCTCTCATTCGGCTGCCCGCAGAAGACGCATTCGGGCACTTCCACCACGCAAAGAGAGCAAAACCTTGACAGCCTCTTTTTATATTCCTCGCACGCCTCTGCGTAGAACCTGTCCTTTATGTTCCCCACGCACACAAGGTTTATCTTCACCATATCATCAAGGGGTTAAAGAAAACAAACAGCCATAGGGCAACGCAGATTATTATCCCCGGCAATGCCCACAGGAAAAACTTTGATTTCTTTGCGTAATAGGGATTGTAGGCGGGGTTATCCGACACGTCGGCAAAACCCGGGGGCGGCTCAAGCCGCAGGTCGCCGCCGCCCGGCAGGACGAAGATGTCCTTTCTTAAATCGTATTTGAAGCCGCGGCCCACCAGGTATTGCAGGGGGCTGACGCTTTCAAAAAAGATGTCGGGCTGGAAAGATGCTGAAGGGAGCACGCTCTTGAAGATCAGCGGCTGCGGCTCGTGGTAGGTAACCGTCCTCTGCCGCGCGAAGTAGAGCATGCACAGCGCGAATATGACGGCGCAGACGCCCACGGCTGCGAGTTCGCCGAAGGTAAGGTCCAGCAGTATTCCCCCTCCCTCTGCTGCTGCGTAGCCCCACCGCTCGAGGTTGTTGTAGATATAATCCAGCGCCACGTTCAGGAAATTGTTTAAAAAGTGTATCAGCATGGGATATTTGAGGTCCCCGGTCTTTATGAACGCAAACCCCATTACGGCGCCGCTGAGCAGGGGATACAGCGTCTGCTCGGGGTTGGTGTGAAGGAGCGTAAAGAGCAGGGCGCTCATCCCCACGGCGAAGCCGTCGCCGAAGCGCCTCAGCCCCTGCAGCACTATTCCCCTAAAGAGTATCTCCTCGCAAACCGCGGGCAGCATGGCGATTAGGATTGTGCCGAGTACGAGGTCCCATTCCGTCACGATCTTAAAGTCCATCTCGAGGCTCTCAAAGCCCATGGACTTCAGCAGCTCGATAAAGGCGAGTACGGGGATTATCAGCGCAAACATCATGGAAATACCCGCGCCGAAAGAGGCCGCAAAGTGCCGCGCCTTGACCCTGCCCGAAACCCTTATCGCCCTGACAAAGTCTATCCTCGCCCCGCGGCAGTAGATGAGACAGCACAGGATAATCGCCGCCTGCGTGAGCACCAGCGAGAGGAACTGGCTTTGGGGCAAAAAGTAAAACAGGCTCTGAAGCGACGAAAACCCCATTATTAAAGCCAGCGCCAGGGTAAAGATGACGCCGGAATCCTTGGGATTGAAGCAACTTCTGAGCGGCCTTTCCATTCAATCACCTTTTAATAACAGATTATTCAAACCAAATCAAAAATGCTAATAAGCCTCAAGGCGCAGGGCGAAAAGACGCCCGCCTTCAGGAAAGTTTTTTTACACATTATATTTATGTGAAAAAAGGGCCGTTTTATCAGCCTAAAGCGCAAATACTCCGGTGGGCCATCTCTGCCCCGCAAGGTAGAGGCTGTAATCCCTGCCTTCCCGCGCGCAAAGGCTTAAAAGGCGCTGGGTGGCGCAGGAGAAGGCGAGCTCCGGCAGGTTGTTCTCCTCGCTGAGGTGGGCGAGCACAAAGGCCTTTGTCCCCCACTCGAGCAGCTTTTCCATCGCCTCGGCGCATTGCTCATTGCTGAGATGGCCTACCGGAGAAAGAATGCGCCTCTTGAGGGCGGCGCTGTAGCGGCCTTTTTTGAGCATCTCGACGTCGTGGTTGGACTCTATGACGACTAGGTCTGCCCCCCGCATGTGGGCAAGGGCCTCTTCGTCAACCTTCCCCAGGTCTGTGGCGATGCTCACCCTGCGGCCGCCGCTCTCGATTGAGATTCCGCAGCACGCCGGCGCGTCGTGGGAGAGAAGATATGGGGAAAACCTCAAGCCCCCTATAAAAAAATCGCCCTTAAAGGGGACTATGTGCTTTTTCCCGATGCCGTAAAGGAGAGAGAGCGCCTCTATCCCGTCTGCGTGCGCGTAGACAGGGATGCCGAGGCTGTCTATGACAGAGCTTATCCCCCTGCTGTGGTCGTAGTGGCAATGGGTGCTTATTATCGCCCCGACGCCGCTTATGTCAATTCCCGCCGCCGCGGCGCGGGCGGCTATGGTTCTGTAAGAGTAGCCCGCGTCGACGAGTATAAAGGTCTTTCCGTCGGATATGTAAAGGCAGTTCCCCTTGCTTCCCGAAGCAAAAATGCAAATTTCCACAACAGCTATATTATAGCATATCTGTTTGCAAAGGTAAAGGATGTTTAGTATAATTAGGGGTAACGGGGGTTTTGCATGAAAGTTATCCGCGCGGAAGAGATTACAAAACGGCTTAAAAGCGTCATATTGAAATCGTGCGTCGAGATAGAGCCCAGCTGCGAGGACGCGCTCAGGGCGGCGCTCGCCAGGGAAAGCAGCCCGCAGGCAAAATTCGCCCTCGAGATGCTGTGCAAAAACATCGAGGCGGCAAAATCCTACGGCCTTCCCGCCTGCCAGGACACCGGCATGGCGGTGATTTTCGCCGACATCGGCCAGGACGTCAGGATAGAGGGCGGCTACATTGAGGACGCCATAAACGAGGCGGTGAGGCAGGCGTACGGCGAAGGGTTTTTCAGGATGAGCGTGCTCGACCCCATTTCGAGGCAGAACACCGGCGACAACACGCCCGCCATGGTTCATTACAGGATGACCGAGGGAGAGGAACTCAAGATAAGTTTTCTCGCCAAGGGCTTTGGCAGCGAAAACATGAGCAGGCTTTACATGCTCAAGCCCTCCGACGGCGAGGAGGGAATAAAGGGGGCTGCGGTGGAAACGGTGAGGCTCGCCGGCGGAAACCCCTGCCCGCCGGTGATAGTGGGGATAGGGGTAGGCGGCACGGCGGACAAGGCGATGGAGCTTTCAAAGCGCGCGCTGCTGCGCAAGATAGGCAGCAAAAACCCCGACCCCGGGCTCTATGCCCTCGAGGAAGAGATATTGCAGAGGATAAACGCGCTCAAAATCGGCGCTCAAGGCTTCGGGGGAGACACCACGGCGCTCGCCGTCTTTATCGAGAAGTTTCCCACCCACATCGCTGCGCTGCCTGTGGGCGTCAACATCCAGTGCCACAGCGTGAGAAAGGGCGAAGTAGCCTTATGAAGAAGATTACGCTGCCGCTTTCGCGGCAAGAGATAGTGTGCCTCAATGCCGGCGACCGCGTGCTGCTTTCAGGCGAGCTGATAACTGGAAGGGACGCGGCGCACAGGAAGATCATTTCGCTGCTCGACGAGGGAAAAGAGCTGCCCTTTGACATCAGGGGAAAGACCATATATTACACCGGCCCCTGCCCCGGCAAGCCTGGATTTCCCATAGGCTCGTGCGGGCCGACCACCTCGGGCAGAGTGGACGCCTACACGCCGAGGCTGCTCGACCTGGGCCTTATTGGCATGATAGGCAAGGGAGAGCGCAGCAAAGAGGTGATAGAGAGCATAAAGAAAAACGGCGC
>JAAYQN010000021.1 GCA_012519285.1 Clostridiales bacterium | reverse complement strand
TTTACCTCTTTCTTCGCGGGGCCGCCGTGGACGCTCCTGTTTTTAACCGCGTTTTCAAGCTTTATCGTATCGAGTATATCTTTCTCAAACAGCTTTGAAAAGGATTTAAACTCGTCAATCGTGAGCTTGTCAAGCGCGATACCTTTCTTTGAGCAGTACAGTACAAGGGTTCCAGTAACCTCGTGAGCCTTCCTGAACGGCATACCCTTCTTTACAAGGTAGTCGGCGACATCGGTGGCGACGGTATAGCCCTCTTTTGCCGCCGCCCTCATCCTCCTTCTGTTGAAGGTTATCGCGGGCAGCATCGCCGCCATGACTTTAAGGCATTTTTTTATGGTCTCCTCGCTGTCGAAAACGGCATTCTTGTCCTCCTGCATGTCCTTGTTGTACGCGAGGGGGAGGGCTTTCATCATTGTGAGGAGAGAGAGAAGGTTGCCGTAAACGCGCCCGGTTTTTCCGCGGATGAGCTCTGCCATATCGGGATTTTTCTTTTGTGGCATGATGGAAGAGCCCGTGGCGAAGGCATCGTCAATGTTTATAAAGGAAAATTCTTCCGTCGACCAGAGGACGAACTCCTCGCACAGGCGCGAAAGGTGCATAGAGACCATACAGCAGCAAAAGAGGAATTCTATGGCAAAATCCCTATCGGACACGGCGTCCAAGCTGTTGTTGGAAATTTGCCCAAAGGAGAGAAGCGCCGCCGTCATCTTCCTGTCAATGGGATGCGTTGTGGCGGCGAGGGCGCAGGAGCCAAGCGGCATAACGTCGATGCGCTTCTTGCAGTCCGTAAACCTCTCTATGTCCCTTAAAAACATCTCGCAATACGCCGCGAGGTGATGGGCGAGGGTGATAGGCTGCGCCTTTTGGAGATGAGTAAAGCCCGGCATTATGGTATCGGCGTTTTCCCTGGCAATTTTCAGCAGCCGCTCGATTAAGCCCTGAAGAAGGGAGCATATCTCGGAGACAGAGCCTTTCAGGTACATGCGCAGGTCGGTCGCAACCTGGTCGTTCCTGCTCCTCGCGGTGTGCAGCTTTTTGCCAACGTCGCCGATTCTTTTTATAAGCTCGGTCTCTACAAATGTATGTATGTCCTCGGCGCCGCCGATTTCCAGCTTGCCGCTCTCGATGTCCTCCAAAATGCCCTGCAGGGCGCCGGCTATCCTGTCGGCGTCCTGGTCGGGGATTATCCCGCAGGCGCCGAGCATCTTGCAGTGCGCTATGCTGCCCTCGATGTCCTGCCTGTACAGCTTTTTGTCAAAGGGGAGAGAGGAATTGAACTCATCTGCGAGCTCGTCGGTCTCCCTCTCAAACCTACCGCTCCAAAGTTTCATTGCCCACCTTCCTTGTCCTTTAAGCATTTGCCCTTAAGTTTCATCGCCCTGACTTTCAGCGGTAGCCCGAACAGGTTTATAAAGCCCTCGGCATCCTTTTGATTGTAAACCTCGTCCTTGCCGAAGGTAGCGATGTCCATATCGTAGAGGGAATAGGGGCTCTTTACGCCTGCGCTGTAACAGCAGCCCTTGTACAGCTTGACCCTCGCGGTGCCCGTCACCGTCTCCTGCGTCCTGTCGACGAAAGCGGAGAGCGCCTCCCTCAGCGGCGTGTACCAGCAACCGTCGTAAACGAGTTCCGCGAAGCGTATCGCCACCATGTCCTTATAGTGCATTGTCGCCCTGTCGAGCGTTATCTCCTCAAGCTGCCTGTGCGCGTGGTATAAAATCGTCCCGCCCGGCGTCTCGTACACGCCCCTCGATTTCATCCCAACGAGGCGGTTTTCCACCATGTCAACTATGCCTATTCCGTGCCTTGCGCCCAGTTCGTTGAGCTTAGATATCAGCTCCACGGGGGAAAGCTTTTGTCCGTTTACCGCAACGGGCACGCCCTGCTCGAAACCGATCTCGACGTATTCGGGTCGGTCGGGCGCTTTAGCGGGAGGCGTGCATATCATGTACTGGTCGTCCTTGGGCTCATTCCATGGGTCCTCGAGGTCGCTGCCTTCATGACTTAAGTGCCAAAGGTTCCTGTCCATGGAATAGTTTTTCTCCTTGGTGACGGGAATGGGGATATTCCTCGTCTGCGCGTAGTCGATGGCGTCTTCCCTCGACCTGATGTGCCAAATCCTCCATGGGGCGATGATTTTCAACGAGGGATCAAGCGCCTTTACGGTGAGCTCAAAGCGTACCTGGTCGTTGCCCTTTCCGGTGGCGCCGTGAGCGACGGCGTCAGCGTCCTCTTTGTGGGCGATCTCTACCAGACGCTTTGCTATGACGGGCCTTGCGAAGCTGGTTCCGAGAAGGTACTTGTTCTCATACAGCGCCCCCGCCTTAAGCGTGGGGAAAATGAAGTCCCTGACAAATTCCTCTTTGAGGTCCTCGATGTAGATCTTGGACGCGCCGCTCTTTATAGCCTTTTCCTTAAGGGGGGCAAGCTCCTCGCCCTGGCCCACGTCGGCTGCCATCGCTATTACCTCGCAATCGAAGTTCTCCTTAAGGTAGGGGATGATTATCGAGGTGTCCAGACCGCCCGAGTATGCGAGCACAACCTTCATCTTGCTCATATCCCGTTCTCCTGTTTATGTAGTTTATGGCTATTTGTTTGACTAAAAGGCGATTTAATTATATTATAATGTATATATTGCGTAAAGTCTAAAATATTCAAAGGAAAATATTACATCTCGTAAAGCCTTATCATGTATATGCGCAAGGCATAGCATACAAATATAAAAAAGCCAATCGAAAATTTATATGCATAATTATAAATAATTTTGCATAAAAAAGCAAACAAAAAAGAAGAGGGTTGATTGATAATTTTGGGAATAGACCCCGGCCTGGCTACCGTGGGTTACGGCGTAATTACATATGACGGAAGGTGCGCCTGCACCGATTACGGCACCATCAAAACGCCAAAGGGAAAATCCCTTGCGGAAAGGCTGGTCGCCATATCATGCGCCGTCGAGAAGCTGATTGATACCTACTGCCCGGACGCGGTTGCCATCGAGGAGATTTTCTTCAACACCAACGCCAAGACCGCGATAAACGTGTCGCACGCGAGGGGGGTAATCATCTGCATGGCGCTCAGGAAAGGTTGCAAGCTGTACGAGTACACCCCCTTGCAGATAAAGCAGGGGCTCACTGGCTACGGCAAGGCGGACAAAAGGCAGGTCCAGCACATGGTGGCCGCGCTGCTCTCCCTCAAGAGCCTGCCAAGGCCCGACGACGCCGCGGACGCGCTCGCCGTTGCCCTCTGCCACATTCAGACCAACAGGTTTTCAGAGCTTTACAGGGTGTAGATTTAGTTGTTTAGTATAATTATGCATAATTTAACATCTTGTGAAAAGGGCGTCTATAGCCCAAAAATTTTTATCGGGGATAAAGTATGCTTTCTTTTATCAAAGGAAAAGTGGTCGTAACCGACGAAAACGCGATCGTCCTTGAAAATAACGGGATAGGCTTTGAGATAAACGTTTCCTCAAACACCTTTGTTCAGACGGCGGGAAAGGCCGAGGCCATGCTCTACACCTACCTTCACGTAAAGGAGGACGGGATTGCGCTGTACGGCTTTTCGACCGACGAGGAGAGGAAGATGTTTTTAAACCTTATCACTGTAAGCGGTGTAGGGCCCAAGGTTGCGCTCAACATCCTGTCGGGGATTTCGCCGCGCGACCTCGCGGTGAGCATCGCCAGCCAAGACAGCTCGATGCTCCAGAGAGTGAAGGGGATAGGCAAGAAGACCGCCGAGAGGATAATCCTCGAGCTTAAAGAAAAGGTGGCGGGCGAGGCATTCTCAAGGGCGCCCGAGGCCGTGCCCATGCAGGGCAGCGCGAGGGAGGCTTTAGAGGCGCTTTCAGCGCTGGGGCTCAAGCACTCTGAATGCATGGATGCCATGAAGAGGGCGCTCGAGGAGGGCGCCGCTACCACTGAGGAGATCATTCATGCCGCCTTGAGGAACATGTCGGTATAGAGGTTTATGGATAAATTCGACGAAAGGTTTATAACCAGCACCAAAATTGCCGACGACAGCGAGGTGGACAACGCGCTGCGCCCCAGAAGCCTTGACGGGTACATCGGCCAGCAGAAGCTAAAAGAGAGCCTGCTCGTCTACATAAAGGCGGCAAAACTGAGGGGAGAGGCGCTCGACCACGTGCTGCTATACGGCCCCCCGGGGCTTGGAAAGACCACGCTCGCCCATATCATCGCGGTGGAACTCGGCAGGCAGATAAGGGTAACGTCCGGCCCCGCCATCGAAAGGGCAGGGGACCTTGCAGCAATCCTGACAAACCTCGGCGACGGCGACGTGCTCTTCATTGACGAGATTCACAGGCTAAACCATTCCGTCGAGGAGATACTGTATCCCGCCATGGAGGACTTCGCGCTCGATTTCGTTATAGGCAAGGGGCCGTCGGCAAAGAGCATTAGGCTCAATCTGCCCAAATTCACGCTCATAGGAGCGACCACAAGAGCGGGCATGCTCACCTCGCCTCTCAGGGACAGGTTCGGCGTCATTTATAGGCTGGAACCCTATACTCACGAGGAGCTCAAAACGATTGTAATGCGTTCCGCTTCGGTACTCGGCATCGGCATAAAAGAAGAGGCGGCGATAGAAATTTCCTCACGTTCAAGGGGTACGCCGAGGGTGGCAAACAGGCTGCTCAAGAGGGTGCGGGATTTCGCCGAGGTTTTGAAGAAACAGGCAATCGACATTGAGACCGCCAAAAAGGCGTTGAAGATAATGGACATCGACAGCCTCGGCCTCGACGTAATAGACATAAAGCTTTTGAGGACAATAATAGAGAAGTTTGACGGCGGACCGGTGGGGCTTGAGACGCTCGCCGCCGCCATTAACGAGGATGCCAACACCATAGAGGACGTGTACGAGCCCTTTTTCCTGCAGAACGGGCTGATAGCGAGGACATCCCGGGGCAGGGTGGCGCTTAAAAGAGCTTACGAGCACCTCGGCATTAAGCCCAAGGGAGGGGCGCAGATTAGCATCTTTAAGGACGACCTGAATGAAGACAAGTGATTTCGACTACTACCTTCCCGAGGAACTGATAGCGCAGACCCCCGTGGAGCTCAGAAACTCCTCGAGGCTGATGGTATATGACCGTAAGACCAAACAGGTTACGCACGCCATCTTCAGGGACATCGTGAATTTTCTCGAAAAGGGCGACGTGCTGGTGCTGAATAATACGCGCGTTCTGCCTGCGAGGCTCTTCGGCAAAACAAAGAGTGGCGGAAAGGTTGAGATACTCTTACTCAAGAGGCTGGAGCTCGACAGGTGGGAAGCGCTTGCAATGACGGGCAAAAGGGCGAGGGCAGGCGACGAGATTACCTTTTCGGACGAGCTCTCCTGCAAGGTGGAGGGATACGCCGAAGAAGGGATAAGGGTGGTCAGGTTTAACTATCGGGGAGTCTTTGAGGACATCATAAACCGCATCGGGGCCATGCCGTTGCCCCACTATATCAAGAGCGAGCTCAAGGACAGCGAGAGGTATCAGACCGTCTACTGCAAGGTGACGGGCTCTGCCGCTGCGCCCACCGCGGGGCTTCACTTTACCGTGGAGGACCTTCAACGCATAAGGGAAAAGGGGATCGAGATCGCCGAAGTGCTGCTCCACGTCGGGCTCGGCACTTTCCGCCCCGTCAAAGCTAAGAACGTCGAGGAGCACAATATGCATAAAGAGTACTTCGAGGTCGGAAAAGCGGCATGCGACATCGTGAACAGGGCTAAAGCTGAGGGAAGAAGGGTAATCGCCGTGGGAACCACCTCAGTGAGGGTACTCGAGAGCGTCGCCGACGAAAGCGGCTTTATCAGGCAGGGCAGCGGAGAGACTGGGATATTTATATACGCGGGGTATAAGTTCAAGTGCGTGGACGCGATGATCACAAATTTTCACCTTCCCAGATCCTCGCTCATAATGCTGGTTTCTGCTTTCGCGGGAAGGGAAGAGGTCCTGAGGCTTTATGAGCTCGCGGTAGAGGAGCGTTATCGTTTTTACAGCTTCGGCGACGCGATGTTTATTAAATAAGTTATTAAAAGATTTTTATATTCACATATTATAAAACAGGTTAAAAAAATATTTTGAGAAAATTTTTTGTAAAAGCATGGATTTTTCCTTTGAGGTAGTAAAGCAGGATAAATATTCAGGTGCGAGGGCGGGTATTTTGAGGACGCCGTACGGCGAGGTCAAGACTCCCGTCTTTATGCCCGTGGGCACGCAAGCGACGGTAAAAGCGGTATTACCGAGGGATTTGTACGAGATAGGGGCGCAGATAATCTTGTCCAACACGTATCACCTTCACTTAAGGCCGGGCTCAGAAGTCATAAAGGAGGCGGGCGGGCTGCATAAGTTCATGGGCTATGATAGGCCCATTTTAACCGACAGCGGCGGATATCAGGTCTTTTCGCTCGCCACACTGAGAAAGATAAGCGACGAGGGCGTGGAGTTCAGCTCTCACATAGACGGGGCGAGGCATTTCCTTACGCCGGAAGAGGCCATCCGCATACAGAACAACTTGGGCTCCGATATAATGATGGCTTTTGACGAATGCGCGCCGCACGACTGCGGCCACGATTACGCGCGCGAGGCCATGGAGAGGACTCTGCGCTGGCTGGCAAGGTGCTGCGAGGAGACAAGCCGGGGAGAAAAGCCTTTTAAGCAGGTGCTTTTCCCCATCGTGCAGGGCGGGATGTTCGCTGATTTGAGAGTGGAGAGCCTCGAAAAGACGTTGCCATACGTGAAGGTGAGATTTGGCATAGGCGGGCTTTCGGTGGGCGAGCCCA
>JAAYQN010000091.1 GCA_012519285.1 Clostridiales bacterium | reverse complement strand
TATCAGGCTTTTACTCTGTTCTTTTTGCTTTTTCCCATTTCTTTAAACAATTATTCCAAAAGAATATACTTATATCGAAAAAGGCGGCTTAGATCTATATCTAAATCGCCTTTTTCTTCTCTCTGAAACCCGCAGGATTTTCCTGCGGGTTTTTCTTTTTTTACGAAAACCATCATGTAAAGCGATGGTTATAGATTTTATAAAAAATGCCTTCAAGGGCTTTCTTATTCCTTTTCTCTGTCCTGCAAGGTGTATTTATAAACCTCATTCTTTGGCAAAGAACGCTCCTTTGCAACCAGCTTTATCGCTTCCATCTTTGAGCGGCCGAGCTTTATATAATGCTCTATATGCTCCTCAATCGTCAGGGCGTTTAAAGGGCTTTCAACCTCACCCGCCCCCTCGCATATCAGCACGTATTCGCCCCTTATTTCCTCGCTTATGCCCTCTGAAAGCTTTCCGAATATAACCCTCTCGTGAATTTTGGTTATCTCCTTTACCGCGGCAAAGCGCCTCTCGCCGAGCACCGAGTAAATGCTTTCAATGTCCTTGTCAATGTCGTGCGGGGGGCAATAAAATATCAGAGTGAAGGGCAAATCCCTGACGTTTTCGAGCAGCCTCTGCCTTTCGCTCTTTTTTTGCGGCAAAAATCCCAGAAACAGAAAACGGGAGGAATCAAAGCCCGACAGAACCAGCGCGTTCAGAAAAGCCGACGGTCCCGGGATGACGGTATAGCTTATCCCTTCCTCAAGCGCCGTCCTCACAAGTTCCAGCCCGGGGTCTGAGATACACGGCATTCCCGCGTCGGAGATATAGGCGATGTTCTGCCCCGCCTTTACCCGCCCAACAATTTCCTGCGCCGCTGCCTTCTCGTTAAACTTGTGGAGGCTTATTAAGGGCTTTTTTATCTCATAGGCGTTAAGCAGGATAAGTGAGTGCCTGGTGTCCTCGCACGCTATGGCTTCGCAGCTTCTCAACGCTTCCACCGCGCGTAAGCTGATGTCCTTTAAGTTGCCTATGGGCGTCGCCACGATGTAAAGCGTCCCCGCCATAATTCCCTCACGTCATGGAATATATCTTTTTAGCCTCTTCCGTATACTGATTGTTATTATCCAATATATAAAGAGGCTTTTTTATCTTAAGGCCGCTCTTTGCGCCGCAGATGCCCTCGACCAGCACGAGGTGGCATTCCCTGTCGGCGCGGGCGTGCACAGCCCGAAGTACCTTTGGCTCTATTTGGTTCAAAACCATGTGGTGCAGCACCTCCGCCGCCCTGTCCGCCTGGTGCACAATGTAGAATTTTCCGCCAAAGCGCAGAACGCCCCTCGCCGCGCGCATAAGTTCGGGAACGGTCACCGCTATCTCGTGCTTTGCCAGCGCTATCTCATCGCTCTCGCTCTTTATGGCGGAGCTCTTCCTGTAATAGGGCGGATTGCATACCACCACGTCGGCAAAGCCGTGCCCTAAAAGCTCGGCCGCCCTCTGAACGGGGGTGCACACTACCTCTATAATGTCGGAAAGCCCGTTGAGCCGGGCGCTTCTTCTTGCCATATCGGCGAGGGCATCCTGAATCTCGATGGCGTAAATTTTTTTTATCCCAGGGTTTTTGGCATATAAGAGCGTTCCCACCACTCCGCTGCCGCTGCAAAAGTCGCACACCACGTCGCCTCTTTTTGCCTTGGCAAAGGAGGAGAGCAGCACCGCGTCCGAGGTAAAGCAGTACTTTTGAGGGTCCTGAATTATCTTGTACCCCTTTATCTGGAGGTCGTCAAGCCTCTCATGGGGCTTTATGAGGCTGTCCATTGCAATTGCCAAACGGTTTTTTGAAAACCCATGGATAAACTATACCATATTTTTTCCATAATAGCAAAAAAGGAAAACTGTACGTTTTCCTTTTAAGGCGTGATAAATTTTTACGGCAATTTATTCCTTGCTGATGGCGTTTACGGGACAAACGTCCGCGCAAGCGCCGCAATCCGTGCAGACTTCGGGGTCAATGTTGTATTGAGTATCGCCTTCGCTGATAGCCTCGACCGGGCAAACGCTCGCGCACGCGCCGCAGGAAATGCATTCCTC
>JAAYQN010000090.1 GCA_012519285.1 Clostridiales bacterium | reverse complement strand
GGCGTAGCCGTGCGCGAGCTCGTGCAGCATTATGGAGAGCACCGCGCCCGCGAGAAAGAGCAGGGCTACTTTTAGGTCAAAGGTCCTCAAAAGGGAGATCATCCGCGCTCCTTGAAAGCCTAAAGCCAGGAAGCAAAGGTATCGTTCCTCGCTATGTCTTCATAGCTTTGCGGCTTTACTATATATTCTGCCTGCCCGCCTTTGCATAGCACAACGGGCGGGACGGCGTTCCGGTTGTAGTTGCTCGCCATGGAGTAGTTGTAGGCGCCGGTGGAAAACACAGCGAGTATGTCCCCCCTCTTGGCTGGGGGCAGCATGACGTCCACGGCGATGAGGTCGCCGCTCTCGCAGCACTTGCCGGCGATGGAGACCTTCTCGGCGGGCTGCTCGCTTGCCCTCTTCGCGAGAATTGCCGTGTACTTGGCCTGATAGAGCGCATAGCGGGGATTGTCGAACATTCCGCCGTCTATGCCCACGTATTTCCTTATCCCCTTGATGTCCTTTATGTTGCCCACGGTGTACAAGGTTATACCCGCCTCGCCCACTATGGACCTTCCGGGCTCGAGCAGAAGGCGGGGCCTGTCGAGGCTTATCCTCTCGCAGTTTTCCCTGACGGCGTCGCAGATGACCTTTACAAAATCCTTATAATCCTTCACATTGGTCTTCCTGTCGCCCTTGGCGTACCAGATGCCTAAGCCTCCCCCCAGGTTGAGCTCGCGGGTTATAAGGCCGTACTTTCGCCTCATTTCGGCGGCAAAATCCAAAATTATCGCCACGGCGACCTTGAAGGGCTTGAGCTCGAAGATCTGCGAGCCTATGTGGCAGTGGAAGCCCTTAAGGTCGAGCTGCTTTCGGGAGAGTATGTTCTTTACCCCTCGCTCGGCGTCCCCGCTCTTTATGGAGAGGCCGAACTTGGAATCGACTTTGCTTGTCTGGATGTAATGGTGGGTGTGCGCCTCCACGCCGGGGTTTACCCGCAGCAGCACGGAGGCCCTTTTCCCCTCCCTCTCGCAGATTGAGCTTAAGAAATCTATCTCGTCGTCGCCATCAATAACTATTGTGCCTACGCCGCTGTTTAGGGCGTAAACTATCTCCTGTCCGGTCTTATTGTTGCCGTGAAAATATATCTTGTCAGCGGGCATGCCGCCGGAGAGAGCGGTATAGAGCTCTCCGCTCGACACCACGTCGGCGCCCAGCCCTTCGCTGTGCACTATCTTATACAGCGCCTTGCACGAGAGCGCCTTGGAGGCGTAAAGCGCCTGCGCCTCGCCGTACCCTGCGGCAAGCGCGTCCCTGTAAGCCCTGCACATGTCGCGTATGTGCTTTTCGTCGAGGCAGTACAGGGGTGTGCCGAACTTTGCGGCGAGCTCAACGGTGTCGCAGCCGCCTATCTCGAGGTGCCCTCTCTCGTTTATCCTCAGTGTCTCCCTCAGGTTCATATGTAAAAACCGCCTTTTTGTGAAATGCCTTCAGAATTCTAACAAAAACGAAGCGGCGTTGTCAATCGACGGCGCCTCTTTCCGCGTAGGATTTCATGAAATCGGCCACCTGCCGCCAGGTGGGAATGGACATCTGAGCGCCCTTCTTGGTCACGGCGAGCGACGAGGCGGCGGACGCCATGTCCATAGCCTGTAGCGGCGGCTTCCCCCTCGACAGCTCTGCGGCGAAGGTGCCGCAGTAGGTGTCCCCAGCGGCGGTGGTGTCGACCACCTTTACCTTGTAGCTCTTGACGTATGTGAGGTCGTTCCTGTCGACGAATACAGAGCCCTTGCTGCCCAGCGTCACTATGAGTTTCTTTACGCCCGCCTCGAAGAGCTTATTGGCGGCAAGCTGAAGCACCTTTTCTCCGGAAAGCAACTCAAGCTCGCTCTCATTGGGAATGAGGTAGTCGGCGAACTCAAAGGCGGGCTGGCAAGCCTTGTTGGCGGGAGCCGGATTCAAGATGGTTATCATGCCCTTTTGCTTTGCCTTTTTAAGGCCGAATATCACGGTGTCGATGGGAATTTCGAGCTGGGCCATCAGGATATCCCCTTCGCCCGCAACTTCCAGCGCCCTGTCGACGTCCTCGCGGGATACGAGGGCGTTTGCGCCGCTGTCGAGTATTATCCTGTTGTCGTTTTCGGTTATGATTATCACGGCGATGCCGCTGGAGGCGCCTTTGACAGCCCTGACAAAGTCGCAGTTTACCCCGAAAGACTTGAGGTTGTCTATGAGCTTTTCGCCGAACACGTCGTCCCCCACGCAGCCGCACATGTAAACCTGAGCTCCCATGTTGCCGCAGGCTGCCGCCTGGTTTGCGCCCTTGCCGCCGGGATTGGTTATGAAGTCGTTGCCCATTATGGTCTCGCCGGCGGCGGGCATGTAGGGCGAGGAGATGACCAAATCCATGTTTATGCTGCCGAGCACTATGACCTTATTCATACCTTTATCTCTCCCTTAATGAAGCTGCCTCTTTTATTATACCACAATATATTGAGTTAATAAAGGTAAAGAGCAAATCCGCATTGAAAAAATCACAGGATGGTGAACCTGTTCCTCTTAAACCTTATGAGCCCCTCCTGCTGAAGGCGCGAGAGCACGGCGGACAGCGCACTCCTGTCCACGCAGAGGTAGTCCGCCATCTCGGCGCGCGACAGGGGTACCTCGAATGTGGATGAGCCGTGCTTTATCCTTTGAAGGGCGAGGTATTGGTAAACCTTCTCCCTTATGCTTCTGCGGCCCACGCAGCTGAGCTTTTCCGAAAGGGCGATGTTCTTGTAGGCAAGCTCCATCATCATGTTGTCCTTAAGCATTTCGGCGAGGCACTGGCCGCACTTTCGGCAGGAAAGGTGGCTTTTTGAGAAATTAAACAGCAACGCCTCGCATGAAGCGGCAGCCTCGGCGTTAACGGCGCTCTTTGCCCCGGCGATGGCGAATACCTCGCCGAACATGTCGCCCGCGCCGAGCTTGGCGTAGGTGTTCCTGTTGCCGTCGATGTCGTCGCTGTATACGTGCGCCGCACCATCGAGCAGTACGGCGACGGTCGGCACCTTCTCGCCCGTGGCGATGATGAGCTCCCCCTTTTCAAACCTTTTCACCCTGGCGAAGAGGCACCTGAGCACGATCTCTATCTGGTCGTCGGAGAAGCCTGAAAAGAGCTTGGCTTTCTTTAAAATTTCAAAATATTTTTTCATAATCTCAAATTTAGTTGTAAAAACAACTGAAATTACGTTTTCATTATACTATAATATACGCGAAAACTCAAACCGATAAAGGAGATGAAAGCTATGATAAGGCAGATAATAAAGATCGATGAGGAAAAGTGCAACGGCTGCGGGCTGTGCGTGTCAGCATGCCACGAGGGGGCGATAGCGCTCGTTGACGGAAAGGCGAAGCTGATAAGGGATGATTACTGCGACGGGCTGGGCAACTGCCTGCCCGTATGCCCCACCGGAGCGATTTCCTTCGAGATGCGCGAGGCCGCCCCTTACAACGAGGAAGAGGTAAAGAAGAGCATGGAGAGGAAGAGGAAGGAGCAGGAGCAAGCTCAAAAACCCCTGCCCTGCGGCTGCCCAGGCTTGAGGTCAAAGGCCATAATGAGGCAAAAGCAACAGGCGCAGCAGGCAGCCGCGCAGCCTGCGGAGCAGCCCTCCATGCTCAACCAGTGGCCGGTTCAGATTAAGCTGGTGCCTTTCAACGCGCCTTACTTTAAGGGAGCTAAGCTGCTGATAGCGGCAGACTGCACAGCATACGCTTACGCCGGCTTCCACAGCAGGTTTATGAGGGATAAGATAACCATAATAGGTTGCCCCAAGCTCGACGAGGTGGACTACACCGAGAAGCTGACGCAGATTCTAAAGCACAACGACATAAAGAGTGTCACCATAGTGCGCATGGAAGTGCCCTGCTGCGGCGGCATAGTGAGGGCGGCGATAGCTGCCCTGCAAAACAGCGGCAAAATGATCCCCTGGCAAGTTTACACCATCTCCACAGATGGGGAGATTTTAGAGGAATAAGCAAAGGCCTTTAAAAAAGTAAAGCCAGAGGTACATCAAGCCCCTTCAAGAAGATAAAGCGCAGAGGTATCATGCCTCTGCGCTTTTTTATTGCACTGCAAATTGCTTCCCATTTTATATTTATTGGATAGTGGCTATAAACACTATCACTTGTTCTATCGTTTTGTCCTTAACGCTATCGTGGAGGGTGATATCGTCGCTGATAAAGCCGGCGTCCTGCCAGTCCTGCATGGTGGCGTCCTTTATCCTGGTTGTGACTTCTTCCCCGCCCAGCTCGGAGAGCTTGGTATTCCAGCCGATAATGTCGAATATTCCGCCCTTTTCGCCCTCTGCAGGC
>JAAYQN010000092.1 GCA_012519285.1 Clostridiales bacterium | reverse complement strand
CCATCAAGGTCGATGACGAGCTGTAACCAAAATCAGTTGCAAGAAGTGGCTGTGGCCGTTTTTGGAGCCGGCAGTGGTGATGGGCTTGGTATAGGCACGGGACGCAGCGTCTATGTGGTTCGCATGGATACAGGCGAAAAGTTGGCTGAGTTCAGAACCGGTGGTTATCTGGGTAATGTCGATGCTACCTGTACCGCTGAGGGGACCTTGATTACAGCCGACATGGTGGGTGATGTCGCTTGCTATTCCACTTTTCCAGGCACCTTTATGACCCGCTGTTTTATGGGCGACAGCGCCGGTCGCCTGTGGCGCTTGGAGATAGGCTCTCCTGGGATTGCAAATTGGAACCTTACGCTGTTTTATGACCCTTATATGAGCAAGATCCCACGTCCCCCTGTAACCAGCCCGATTAGAGCCCCTGCTTATTCTGCGCCTGCTTTGTCCATCAAGCCCTATCGAAATGAGCTGGTCATAATCTATGGAAATGGGGATGTGGATGACTTGAATAACACTACGCGTAAGAATTTCATTGTGTCGTTGACAGAAAGGGTCGCACCATTTCCAAGCGTTATAGACACTGATCGAACCTGTGCTCCATGGAATGATTTGACCTGTTTTAAGTACTATCCCGTTCAGAAAAAGCAGGTGGGGCCGATTGTTAACTTCAAGCATTTCTTTGGATATGACAGCCAGTTGGAGCTTGTTGGAGGGGCGCTGGAGGGTGAAAGGATGATGGGACCACCTGTTATCTATGGTGGGACTGCCTACTTTACCACCTTTGTACCGGATCCTACGCGCCCATGTGAGCCAGGTCTTGGAAAGATCTGGGGCGTGGATTTTGCTCAGGCTGGTGGCACATGTGACCAGTTCAAGCCGGCTCTACCTGATGAGGTCAACCCTCAAACGTTGCTAACGCACAGGGTGATTGGAAGCGGAACCGAGGGGGCGATTCCTTATGGTCCAGTTGTAGCCAACCGCCCCATGTGCTTTGGCGATCAAAGCGTTGCCGAGGCTGCATTAGGTGGAACGTTTGCAGGGCAACCGCTGTTGAGTGGCGGCCATATGTCAACGCCTCAATTAATCGTTCAAACTGGGGTAGCAACCACTGGAACTCCGGAAATGCCTGCACAAGGCCCAACCCAGCGTTTCATCCCACAAACGAGCGCAGCAATAGCCCCCGGCTTCGAAACGCTGTTTGTGTCATCTTGGGGCCTGTTATTTGACTAGCTCAACCGAGTCCAAAAGCCAATAAAACCACGAGTTTTACCACGTTAACGCGTTGACAAAAGCAATAATCCACAGGTTTTACCACGTTAACGCGTTGACAAAAGCAATAACCCACAGGTTTTACCACTTAACCCGTTGCCAAAAGACAATAACCCACAAGTCTTACCACGCTAACACATTGATAATACGGCTTTATCAAGAAACTTTCGCCGCAATACTTGATATTGTTGATTACTTTCATCAAACTTATCCTGATTATTAGTCGTGGAGGCGACATGAAATATCCAGCATGGATTTCTAGGCACGTGGTTCGTGTAGTGGCTGCTCAAGTTGTGGTACTTTCTGCACTAGCAGTATTGACTGGCTTTGAGCCTATCGTTTGGTTATTAACAGTGGACTTTGCAATTAGGGCTTTTTTGGGGCCAAAATTCAGTCCTTTGGCAACAATTGGAAGACAGATTGTCCCAAAAAGGCTGCAAGGCGAGGTGGTATCATCAACACCGAAGCGATTTGCGGCTCGTCTAGGCTTTATGATGTTTGCCACTGCCAGCATCTTCTGGACTGGTTTTGGCATGCAATTGGTGGGGCAAATCCTGGTGGCCACGGTAATGGTCCTAGCAACCCTTGAAGCCGTAGCAGGCTTTTGCCTGGGCTGCGTCATGTACGCACAGCTCGTGAAAGCAGGCCTACTAAACGGCAACGACTGCCCAACCTGCGTCAAAAGCTCCTGACCCTGCCCCTG
>JAAYQN010000089.1 GCA_012519285.1 Clostridiales bacterium | reverse complement strand
CCGCAATCCGTGCAGACTTCGGGGTCAATGTTGTATTGAGTATCGCCTTCGCTGATAGCCTCGACCGGGCAAACGCTCGCGCACGCGCCGCAGGAAATGCATTCCTCACTGATTTTATGTGGCATAACGACTTCCTCCATTATGTAAGATTATCCTGAAATATTGAAAAACCTGAAGGTTTTTTGACGCCATTATAATAGCACAAAAAAACCCATTTGTACAGCGATTTGGCTCCCAAAAACAAAAAACTCATAAAAGCCGCAAATGCATTTAAAGGTAAATTTTTTTAAACGGAGATAGGAAAAAAGAAAAAAATTTCAGGGAAACGGGCAATTTTTGCTCTAAAAAAACCTCACAATCAGGCAGGCGAGAATGGCCGAAAACAAATTGGCAAGCAGCGCCACGGGTATGGCGTAGCGGAATCTTTTTACCTTGGTGCCCGCAAAGTACACCGCGGTGATGTAAAAAACGGTGTCGCTGGAGCCGGCTATCGTTGACGCGCACCTTGCCACATAAGAGTCCGTCCCGTATGTCTTGTATATCTCGGAAAGCAGCGCCAAACTGGCGTTTCCGCTGAAAGGCCTTATCAGTATCAGCTCGCACAGCTCGGGCGGGATTCCCATTAGGTCAAAGGCGGGGGCGAGAGCGGACGACAGCCACCTCGACAGCCCGCTCGCCTTGAAAAGCTGCACGCAGATAAAAACGGCCGCAATATACGGGAAGATGTCTGCGCAGAGCTTGAGCGCGGCCTTTGCGCCCTCGGCAAAGCTCGTGTAAGAGGGGATTTTTTTTATTAATGCGTAGATTAAAAGCGTTAAAATTAAGGCAGGCAGGATGTAGATTTCAACATTCATCTCTTCACTTTTGCCTGAAGTATTTTTACTGCCGCGACGGAAAAAATTAAAGGTATCACGGTGGCGATGAGCGTAGGAATGATTATGTCAAAGGGCGCGGCACTATCGAAGGCCTGCCTCAGCGATATAATGGTTGCAGAGGGAATGAGCTGCATCCCTACCGAATTTAGGACGGTGAGCATTATCATAGCGTCAGTCGCCACCTCGCCGCCCTTGTCCATGCACGCTATCGCCGAAATCCCCGCCGGAGTGGCGGCGCTGCCTATTCCCAAAATGTTTGCCGACATGTTTATGCTTAAAAAGCGCGACGTTCTCTCGTCCACCTCGCCGAACAGAAACTTTATGGAGGGCCTGAGCAGCCTCGCCAGCTTTTCGGTAAGGCCCGACCTTTCGGCGATTCCCATCATTCCCATCCACACGGCGTACAGCGGCAGCAGCCTTATCATGAGGCTTACGGTGCCCGCCGCTGCGTTGTTCATGTGCGCGACGATGTTTCCGGGGTCAATCCAGAGCAGGATGGCGATGCTCGCGATGGAGACAATTGTCCAAATCTTATTCATATTTAATCAATATGACGCTTTGGGCCAAATTATTTTACTTTTTTGGAAAATGAATATATAATTATCTAAAATAAGAAATAATTATCTAAATAGGGCTTTTTCTGGAGAGATTATGGCTGAAAAAAGGTATTACGTCACGACTCCCATCTACTACCCAAGCGGCAAGTGGCATCTTGGCAGCGCTTACACCACTGTGCTCGCCGACGCCGTTTCGAGATACAGAAAGCTCGACGGCTACGAGGTCTTCTTCCTCACGGGGACCGACGAGCACGGCCTCAAGATCGAGAAGAAGGCTGCCGAGAGCGGCAAAGACCCTAAAAATTACGTCGATGAAATAGTCGCCGACCTCAAGCGGCTTTGGAAGCTGATGGACATCGAGTACTCCAAGTTCATAAGGACCACCGACGACTACCATGTCAAGGCCGTTCAAAAGATATTCACAAAGCTGTACGAGAAGGGCGAAATCTACAAGTCCCAATACGAGGGCTGGTACTGCGTGCCCTGCGAGTCCTTTTGGACTGAAACCCAGCTGAAAGAAGGCAAATGCCCCGACTGCGGCAGGGAGGTCACAAAGTCCAAGGAAGAGAGCTACTTCTTCCGCCTCTCAAAGTACGCCGACAGGCTGATGAGGCTCTACGAGGAAAACCCCGATTTCCTCCTCCCCGGAAGCCGCGTCAACGAGATGGTGAACAACTTCATAAAGCCCGGCCTTTCCGACCTCGCCGTGTCGCGGACCTCTTTTAAGTGGGGAGTACCCGTGCCCTTTGACAATAGGCACGTGATATACGTGTGGATAGACGCGCTCTCAAACTATATCACGGCGCTGGGATACGGCGGCGACGATGACGCGCTCTATCAGAAATTCTGGCCCGCCGACGTCCACCTGATGGCAAAGGAGATAGTGAGGTTCCATTCCATCATCTGGCCCGCGCTGCTGATGGCGCTGGATATCCCCGTACCCAAAAAGGTTTACGGCCACGGCTGGCTGATGATGGGCGGCGACAAGCTCTCCAAGTCCAAGGCGGGAAACGCCTTGAAAGATGTGATAGACCCCTTTGTGCTGATAGAAAGGTACGGTTCCGACAGCATGCGCTACGTGCTGCTGAAGGAAGGCCCCTATGCGGGCGACACGCCGTACACCAATGAGACCTTGATTACAACCATAAATTCCGACCTCGCCAATGACCTTGGAAACCTGCTCTCAAGGACCACCGCCATGATTTCGCAATACTTCGGCGGGAAGGCGCCCGCTCCCAAGGGCTACGGGGATCTGGACAGACAATTGATAGATATGGCGGAAGGGCTCTACTCCAGATACCGGCAGCACATCGAAAACTGCGACGTGCCCTCAATACTTGAAGACGCCATGGCGCTCGTCCGCAGAACCAACAAGTACATTGACGAGACCATGCCATGGGCGCTCGCAAAATCAGAAGAGGGCAGGGGCAGGCTTTCCACCGTGCTCTACGTGCTCGCCGAAGCGCTGAGAATTTGCGCCGCATACCTCTATCCCGCAATGCCAAAGGCGGCGACCGCCATATGGAAGAGCCTCGGCGTAGAGGAAAAGATAGATAGCTTTGACAGCGTAAAGCGCTTTGGGGGCCTTAAGCCGGGCAGCAAGGTGACCAAGGGCGCTCCGCTCTTTGCCCGCCTCGACGCAAACAGGGAGGCCAAAGAGCTTGAGAAGATAGCGCTAAGCTCGCAGAAAAAGGAAAAACCTATGGAAAAACCTGAGATTTCGATAGAGGATTTTTCAAAGATAGAGCTAAAGACCGCCAGGGTGATAGCTTGCGAAAAGGTGGAAAAGGCGGATAAGCTGCTTAAGCTCACCGTGGACGTGGGGGGGCAGACCCGCACGTTGATAAGCGGCATAGCAAAGCACTACTCTCCCGAGGAGATGGTTGGAAAGACCGTTGTGCTGGTGGCAAACCTTGCCCCCGCCAAATTAAGGGGCATTGTATCCGAGGGCATGATACTGTGCGCAGAGGACGAGCAGGGCAACCTCTCCATAATCTCGCCCGATAAGGAGATGGGCTCAGGCTGCGAGGTAAGGTAGATGTATATAGACACCCACGCGCACCTCAACGACCCGCGCTACGAGGGCGAGAGGGATGCCATCGTTTCCTCATTTAAGGAAAACGGGTTAAAGTTTGTAATAAACGTTGGGTATGACGCCAAGAGCTCGCTCAAGGGAGTGGAACTTGCAAGCAAATGGGAAGACGTCTACGCCACGGTGGCGGTCCACCCCCACGACGCCAAGGATTTTACCGACGAGGACTTGAAGAGGTTTGAGGAGTATTCCAAAAACCCCAAGGTAGTGGCGATAGGCGAGACGGGCCTTGACTATCATTATGACTTTTCGCCGAGGGAAACCCAGAAAAAAGTCTTCATCCACCACCTCGAGCTCGCCCACAGCCTCGGCCTTCCCATCATCATACACCTTCGCGAAGCCTTTGACGACATGCTGAAAATCCTTAAGGAGCACAGGGCGCTCTTAGAGTACGGCGCCGTACTCCACTGCTACTCCGGCAGCGCCGAGATGGCAAAGGTTTACCTTGACATGGGGCTTTACATCTCTTTCGCGGGGCCCGTCACCTTCAGGAACGCGCGCGGCCTGCTCGACGCGGTGAGGGCGGTGCCCTTAGGGCGCATCCTCACCGAGACCGATTGCCCCTACCTTGCCCCAGAGCCGCACAGGGGGCAGCTCAACTATCCCCATTATGTCAGATACGTCGCCGACAAGATTGCTGAGTTAAAGGGGATAACCCCCGGCGAGCTCAACGCGCAGGTGCTCAAAAACGCCCGCGCCCTTTTCAAGAGGATAAGGCATGAATAATTACGTCTACGAATACGGCGGAAAGCTCTACCTCAACATAACCAACCGCTGCTCAAACTGCTGCACCTTCTGCATAAGGAAAGGCCGGGAGGGCATCGGCGGCAACACCCTGTGGATAGACAGGGAGCCCACCTTCGAGGACATGAAGGCCGCCCTGCAAGCCTTTGACTTGGAAAAATACGGCGAAGTGGTGTTCTGCGGCTTCGGCGAGCCGGTGTTCAACCTTGAGACGCTCATAGAGACAGGCAAATATTTAAGGCAAATGGGGAAGAAGGTGCGACTTGACACCAACGGTCACGGCAACCTCATACACAAGAGGGACATCGTTCCCCAGCTCGCTCAGGCGGTTGATGACGTCAGCATAAGTCTTAACGCCTCGAGCGCCGCAAAGTATCAGCAGCACTGCTTCTCCCAATTCGGCGAAGAGGCTTATTACGCGGTGCTGGACTTTGCCAGGGAATGCTTAAAGCACATCGGCAGGGTGATTTTGACCAAGGTTGACGAGGGCGACGAGGAGGAGAATGCAGCGTGCGAGAGGATAGCGAGGCAGCTCGGCGCCGGGTTCCGCCTGAGGAAAAAGATATAGCTTTGCGGTCCCAAAAGGGCATGCATATTTACAAAAGAAGGCTTTACAAAGGAAGAGGGCGGCAGCATCTGCCGCTCTTGAGTTTATAAGGGTATTTCAATTTGAGGCAAAAGGAAGATGAGCGACATAAAATCCGTCCTTCAGAGCGCCGGCTTTAAGTTTGACAAAAGGCTGGGCCAAAACTTCATAACCGACGCCAACCTTCTAAGGGCGATTGTGGCAGACAGCGGCATAAGCGAGGGGTCCACCGTCGTCGAGATAGGGGCGGGAGCGGGCACTCTCACCAGGGAAATAGCTAGGGTGGCGGGCAGAGTGATCTCTTACGAGGTTGACGAGAGCTTAAGGACGGTCCTCGACATTACTTTGGCGGGCACAGGCAACGTGGAGCTTAGGTTTTATGACATTTTGGAAAGAGAGCTTGAGGAAGAAGAGAAAAGCTTTGGCGGGCAATATTATTTCATAGCCAACCTGCCCTACTATATAACCACGCCGCTTATAACGGCTTTCCTGGAAAACTCAACGCTTTTAAAGTCCATGACGGTGATGGTTCAGAAAGAGGTGGCGGACAGGTTATGCGCGAGGCCCGGCGGCAAGGATTACGGCTCTCTCACCCTGGCGGTGGACTACCGCGGCGGAGCTAAGATAGTCCGCCATGTGTCGAGGGCGATGTTTTACCCCATGCCCAACGTGGATTCGGCTGTGGTGAGGATAGACATCGACAGGGGAAAATACGCCGTAAAGGACGAGGCGCTCTTTATAAAGCTTTGCCGCGCCGCCTTTTCCATGAGGAGAAAGACGCTCCTCAACAACATTCTCGCCTCCTTCGACATCTCAAGGGAGGACGCATTGGACGCCATCCGGCAGGCGGGCTTTGCCGCCGACATCCGCGGCGAAAAGCTCTCCGCGGCGGACTTTGCAAGGCTGGCAAATATTCTCTTTTATGTTATAAGGAAAGAATAAAACAATAATTTTTAAAATGCAACCGTTGCCGGCAAATTCCTGAAGGGCGTATTTCCCTTCACAGCCCTTAAACGCGGGGGATAGTACGCCGAAACTCGGGGGCAACTTCCAGCATCATGCGGTGCCCGTATCCGGCGTTAATCGCCTTAAAAGCTTCCTCTACGGTCCACCAACCGGACCTGACACAGTACGATTTACATATCTTACAGCTGGGCTCGGAGGGGGGATACAATTCCTGCAGCGTCTTAAACTTATTTTTTTTATCTTTTTTCCCCATCGGCCTTTATCTAACGTAAAATTGGGCAATCACATTTCTTGTTTCAGTATACTATCAAACGCTAATTTGTGTCAATAACAATCTTGATACAATTCAGGCATTATATTATGTTTTTGATTTTTTTAAGCTTCTCATTTTCTATGTAATTGCATCATGCTTGATTTAAATTTTTTTCCAAAACCATTGCAAAAGCAAAGGCGGGTCTTTATAATATTTTTGTTCCATGTTGAGGCGGCAAGCTGCTTGGGTTTTATATTTTACTTCATTGACCATAATTTAAGGGGGCGATTCAATGGAATTGACAAAGGCATGGGTGCGCGAGCATCTGCCAAAGCGCAAGGCTGACGGACACAAGGGAGATTTTGGAAAGGTGCTCTGTATTTGCGGCAGCGTGGGCTATACCGGCGCGCCAATCTTTGCCAGCCGTGCCGCCATGCGTTGCGGCTCAGGCCTTGTTTTCTTGGGAGTTCCTGAGAGCATATACGCCATAGCGGCAATTAAGTCCGATGAAGCCATGCCCTTTCCGCTTCCGGATGAGGAAGGCAAGCTCTCCCTGGCGGCGGAGAATCTCATCCGCCAAAAGCTTGCTTCCTATGACGCGCTCCTTGTGGGATGCGGCATGGGGCGAAGCGAGAGCAGCGATCGCCTCGTCCGCAATCTCCTATCTGTGGACAAGCCCCTTGTGCTGGACGCTGACGGTATCAATGCGCTCCAAGGGCATACAGAGCTGCTCAAAAGTCGCACTTGCATTACGGTGCTGACGCCCCACGAAGGGGAATTCAGCCGCATCGGCAAGCTCTTGCCATCGCGCGAATCCTCTGCGGAGCGGTTTGCCAAAACCCATAATGTTTATCTCATACTCAAAGGTCATCGCACCGTTATCACCGCTCCGGACGGCCGCATAGCGGTAAATCCCACAGGCAACTGCGGCATGGCCAAAGGCGGCAGCGGCGATGTGCTGAGCGGCATGGTTCTCTCCCTTTTGGGACAGGGAGCGGAGCCGTTTTCCGCCTGCTGCTCGGCCGTTTATCTCCATGGCCTTGCGGGGGATATCGCGGCAGCGGAAAAGACAGAATACGCCATGACCCCCAGCGATCTGTTGGAGTGTATTCCCAACGCATTCAAAGAGGTGTTGAAATAAATCCGATAAAGAAAGGGGTAACCTAATAATTAGGAATACGAACTTAATGTTTTCTTTTCGTATTGCTCTATTTGCATGTGGAAAAGGACATTATATTGTATCAATTTCTAAACGTTAAGAATCAAATATTGAAATGACATTAAAAATAAATAATAAATTCTGTGACCAAAATGTGACCAACTTCAATATTTAAAAAACCACTAGTGGTTTAGTGGTTTTAAAGTGAGAATGGGCAACCAAAAGTAGTGTGAAAAAGGGGAAAATTACAGGCAACGAAAAGGAAACGAACGAAAAGGGAGACAAATTATTAGGTTTTTTTATAATAGGCATTCAAATCCGGTTATGCCGACCAGTAGAAATGGTCAATAAGTCTTCTGACTTATTGACCTTTTTTCATAAGTTTTAAGCAGATTTTGCCCATATTTATAGATTTTACAGCCTTGCATACTGAATTGAAGTATGCAGGGCTTAATTTTTTTGCCCAAAATCGTGAAAACAAGCAAAAAACGCACGACACATTTTATATAATTGACTTCTAAAGTAATGGCCTAAATGTACGAGCTGACTGGAGTTGAACCTCAAAAAATAAATATTACCCTTTTTATAAACTAATAAAGGTTCAAATCCTACCTGAGGAGCCACATCAGAAGTGAAGTTTGTCTCAAGCGAATTTCGCTTCTTTTTTGCATTTTTAGGGGTAAATATGCCTATTCCGACACTTTTTTATGATTTTCTCACAAGTTAGGTTGTCTCAAAGCTCAAAAAAGGCTTG
>JAAYQN010000020.1 GCA_012519285.1 Clostridiales bacterium | reverse complement strand
TTTGCTCGACGTCGAGTTGGGGTTCGTAGAATAGGACAATATCTTCCATAAACATGGCAATTTTACCCCTTATTTTTCGCAATATATACTGTTATTATATATTTATTAAAGACTAACGTCAAGGATTCGGGAATGTGTTTTTATGAAATATTGCGTTATCGGTTTCGGAGGAAGGGGAAAACTTTACTCTGACTACTTTGCAAAGTTGGGTGCGGCCGTTACGGCGGTGTGCGACAAAGACAGGAAAAGGCTGGAATACGCGAGACAAATCCACGGACTTTCACCTGACATGCTGTTTGAGCGAAGCGAGGATTTTTTCGGCCGCGGCAAGCTGGCAGACCTGTGCGTAGTTGCCACGCAGGACTCGCAGCACAAAGAGCACGCCGTCGCAGCCATGAAAGCGGGCTGCGACCTTCTCCTCGAAAAGCCTATCGCCACTACGCTGGAGGACTGCCTGGAAATACAGGATGCTGCCAAGAGGCTGAACAGGAAGGTGTTCGTCTGCCACGTGCTGCGCTACGCCCCCTTCTTCGCGGCGATAAAGAATGAGCTCGACAGCGGGAAGTACGGGCGGGTTTCAACGATTAACCTCACGGAGAACGTCGCCTTTTGGCACCAGGCGCACAGTTACGTGCGCGGCAACTGGAGAAACAAGCAGACGTCCAGCCCGATGATAATAGCCAAGTGCTGCCACGACCTCGATTTGATCTGCTGGTTCATCGGCAGAAAGTGCAGAGCCGTCTCGTCGTTCGGTTCGCTGAACTTTTACAGGAAAGAGAACGCGCCGGAGGGCAGCGCGGAAAGGTGCCTTGACTGCAAGGCGAAAAGCAGCTGCGAGTACGATGCCGAAAGGTTTTACGTATTTGAGGGCATTGACAAGGGAAATGCCGGCTGGCCGGCAAGCGTGCTCGCCACAAACCCCACGAGGGAAAATATTTACAGGGCACTAAAGGAATCAAATTACGGCAAATGCGTGTTCAGGTTAGACAACGACGTTGTCGACCATCAGGTGGTGAATTTGGAATTTGAGGGCGGCGTCACCGCGCACCTTACCATGACGGCGTTTTCAAAGCACTCCTACAGGGAAATTCACGTCCACTGCGAAAAGGGCGAGATTTACGGCAACATGCTGAAAAACGTCCTGGTCTGCAACCTCTTCGGAAAAGAGTCCAAAGAGATAAACGTAAACGAATTTTCGGTTAAAAATGATGCCCACGGCGGCGGCGACATAAACTTGATAAAGGACATCGTGGATTTTTACAGGAACAGTTCGGGCAAAGGGCTCACCGACATAGGCAGCTCCATGCAGAGCCACGTCATCGGGTTTGCGGCCGAGGAATCTAGGCTTAAAAGAGGGGCCGTGGTTTACCTGTGAGAAGCATTTAATCATACGCCGATATTTTCCATAGATTGATTGGTAAAGATAAGGCGCCCTGAGGGCGCCTTAAGCGTTTTGCGCCTTTCAGCATCGGCAAAAAATTTTGAGGCGGATTTTTACAGAAAAACGGTTGACAATGCCGCACGAATAGTGTATTATTGTATTAGTCAAGTAATACAATGGAGTTGAGATGGGTATTAACTTCAGCAACGACACCCCGATATACCTTCAGATAATAGAGCACATAAAGACCCAGATAATAAGCGGGGCTTACCTTCCGGGGCAGAAGATACCCTCGGTGAGGGATTTGTCGCTCGAGTATCAGGTCAACCCCAACACCATACAGAAGGCGCTCGCCGAACTCGAGAATGTTGGCCTGATATTCACCGAGAGGACCAGCGGCAAGTTTGTCACCGGGGACGCCGGTCTGATAAAAAGGATACGGATGGAAACCATTCAGAAAATGGTGGACCAGTTCTGCCTTTCAATGAAAAAGGTCGGCATCAGCGAAGATGAGCTTATAAATATATTAAAAGAGAGGAAGTCCAAATGAATATCCTGGAAGTCAAGAATATCAGCAAGAGCTTCGACGGCAAAAAGGTGATAGACGGCGTCAGTTTCAGCGTCGGCGAGGGCAAAATCGTCGGCCTGCTCGGCAAAAACGGCAGCGGGAAGACCACCATTTTAAAGATGATAAACGACCTTTTGACCATCGACGAGGGCGAAATATTCGTGCTGGGCGAGAGGATAAGCGAGAGGACTAAGGCGTGGGTATCGTTTCTGTCCGAGCGCAATTATCTTGACGGCAGTTGGACGGTAGACAGGGCCTTTAAATTCTTCGAGGAGTTCTATCCCGATTTCGACAGGAAAAGGGCCGAGAGCTTGCTGGAAAACCTGGACATTGAGATTGGCGTCAGGCTTTCAAAGATGAGCAAGGGAATGAAGGAAAAAAATTCAGCTCATTTTGGTTATGAGCAGAAAGGCAAAGCTCTACGTGCTCGACGAGCCGCTGGGCGGCGTAGACCCCTCGACGAGGGATTACATCCTCAGCACCATCCTGTCATACTTCGGCGAGGGCTCGAGCATGCTGATCACCACCCACCTCGTGGCAGAGGTAGAGAAGATACTCGACGAAGTGATCTTCATTGACCAGGGCAGGATTGTGCTCTCGGGCAGCGCCGACGCGCTGAGAGACCATAACCAGATGTCAATAGACCAAATTTTCAGGAGAAAGATAAAATGATTAAGAAATTGATGAAATACGATTTGCAGAACATACTCAGGATTTTGGCCTACGCCTACGCCGCCGCGATTGGCATCGCCTCAATCACACGGCTCATCAATATCGGCAGAGACATCCAGGTTTTCGCGATTTTGGGCGGATTCTTTTTTGGGCTGACGGTGGCGGCGGTCGCCGCCGTGCTGATAATAACCTTTGTTCAGATACTGAGAGTTTTTATAAACTCCTTCTTTAAAGATGAGAGCTATCTCACACATACGCTGCCCGTAAAGAAGGAGCTGCTGCTGCTCTCAAAATACTTGTCAAGCCTTATTGTGATACTCGTGAGCATCGCTGTGAGTTTTGTGTGCCTGTTCATCATACTGTACAGCGGAGAGTTTATCGCGATGCTCAAGGCATCTCTCGATATGGCTTTTGCGGGCTTTAACCTGTCTGCCTGGGGCTTTGTGGCGCTGCTGATTTCTACCATCTTTTTACAGGTGTGCGCTATGGCCAGCATGTGCTTTACCGCGGCAATTAAGGGATGCTCGTTCAACAGGGATAAGTTGCTGCACGGGCTTATATGGTATGTAATATTCTACTTCGGCTGCACGGCCGTGACACTGGTCATCGAGATGGCGGTGTTTCTGATAAGCGGGGCAATCGGGGAATTCTTCTCAAACCAGCTGTCAGAGGGTTCCTTGATAAAACTTTTGGTTGTGCCCCTGGTTCTGTACTCCATATACAGCGTCGCGTTCTACTTCATAAGCCAAAGGGAGTTCAAAAAGGGAGTGAATGTGGATTGAAAAAGGCGGGAAAACCCGCCTTTTTAGTGCTTTAAAGGATAATGCCATTAATCTTCCTTTTTGTCCTCGTCGGCGAGTATGCTGACCAACTCGGCTTCTTCCTCGCTGCCGTCGAGCTTGTACCTGTAAACGTAGCCGCTGTAATCGTCGCCCGAGCTGAAGAAGTACACGTATCCGCCTATGAATTGAGGCATTAGGCTGCTGGTGTCTAACTTGATTTCCTTAAACACCTCTTCGCCGGGAGCGAGTGACACTCCCTCGCCCTTGAATTTCTTCTTGAAGAGGTTGTTGTTGCTGTCAAGATAATAGAAATAATCCCCATCGACGTGCAATATCTGCGAGGGCTTGGGCATCAGCTCCATCGCGTCGAGGTCAGGGTCGTGCGGGTCCTCTCCGTAGGTGGCCTGGACGAACCAGATGTTGCTGTTGTAAACCCCAAAGAACGAAGTGGGCGACAGGTAATACCTCTCCGTATAGTCAAAGCTGTTTGTGGACGACGAGGCGAGCAGCTTTTTGTCAATCTGGTCGCCGAGCGTGAAACTGAAAAGGTGCATTTCGGGCAGGTCTATGGGCTGGGAGATGTCTGTGGCAGACTTCTTGGTATAGAACAGGGTAGTCTTTCCGTTAAACACCTTTACGTCTGAGAGCGTTACGGAATACCTGTCTGCCGCTATGGTGCCGCCGCCCGCAAACTTTATGTCTTCTTCTTCCCCGCCTATGAAACTTATCCTCTTGAACAGGTTATAGGTGTAGGTGGTCTTTAAGTCCTCATCCTTGTAAACCGCCTTGGTGTAATACACGTAATTGTCGTCTCCGAGGATGGGCGTTCCGGTATAATCTTCAAGGATGACTCTCCTCGTTCCGTTCTGTGCGTCGACATTGTACACCTTCTTGTTGTTGGAATCCACGTAAATTAAATAAACCTTTCCCTCGTACTCAAAGAACTTGTAGGCAAAGCTGTTGCTGGTGGTGTGGATTATCTTTCTGTTGCCCGAACCGTCGAAGTTTACGCAGAAGTAATCGAGGTATGTGGTGAGCCTATTCCCGTCCTTGTTCTTTTCCATGCTGGGGGAAGTATAGTATATCTTGTCGCCGAAAATGTAGAAGCCGCCCTTGTTGTATGAGGAGAGCACCACCTTGGGCACCACTATCACCTTGTCGGAAGGGTCATTAAGGTTCATCCTCACGATGGAGCCCTTTACGGGCGTGCCGTAATCGTTAGGCGCGCTTATGGTCGAGATGCCGTTTATAAAGTAGAGGTAGTCGCCCTTTTGTACGGTCATTCCCCCGTTGTAGAGAACCTCGGCAGTGGCGGGAGGGCCGCCTTCCACCCTGTAATCCTTGGAACACCCCGACAGCAAAAACAGAAGCGACAAAAGCGCCAAAGCAGCCTTGGTCAACGTCCTGCTCATTACAATTCTCCTTTGAAAGCCGCAATTTTAAAACATTTTATGGTGTGCACTTTAATATTATATATTAAACAGAAGTATTAAGCAATTAAAAAAACAAATATTCTTTCGCAAAGTTCGGTAATCCTAATCATTTAGAGGTGCATGTTATGAAAAAAGCCAAGACGCCATCGCTGCTTCAGGGAGCGACGGATCTCTTGTCGATGCTCTCAGGTCTGGCCTCGGGAAAGAAAAGCGAGAGCGCGCCCGCTCAGAGCGCCCCAAGGGATGAGGGCGACAGCGGAGCAAAGCGTTTTTCGCTCGACCCGCCCGACTACCTGCCAAACGCCTACGCGGACATAATCGAAAGGCACGACAGAATTGTGAGAAACATCCTCAAAAATCACGGTAAGGATAACGGATGAGCCCGTTATCCTTACCGACAAAAGCGTTAAAACGTTTTTGATATTTCAGCTTAACGGCATCGCCTCATGGGCGCCTTTAAAGCACCCTTATGTAGTTGCCGTCGGAGAGGTTTTGAAACAATATCCAGTAGCCCGCGCCCTCGGGGTTTTCGATGTCCCTGGGGAACCACCTGCAAAGCCCCTCGAACTCCTCGGGCGGCTCGCTCGCCCTCTCCTGCGGGACGCAATAGCATAGGTAACTGGGCTCCCCGTTTTCCCTCACCAGCCCCACGCTGTAATATTTATCCCTGTCGTAGTATATCTTGACGAACTGAGAGTCGGGGATGAGGTTACAAAGCTCCTCGTCCCTTTCGTTTTCCTCAAACAGCCTTTTGAGCTTATCTTTGACCTTGCCGTAAAAATCATGGAAAAATTGCCCCTCTCTCTCCATATGGGCGTACGGCGGGAAGGTGGGTCGTTCCATTTTTTCCTCCTCTTTTTCCTTCTCCCTTTCCTTATCGTAATAGTTTTCCTCGGCGATTAAATCTATGTCATTGAGCGTGGTGTCCTCGCAAAGGTATGGGTCCTCTTTTAATTCCTCGCGCGTCTTTGCGGCGCTTTCCTGAAAGGATTTCAGCTGCTCCTCTGTTGAGGGCTCCTGATGCGGCGGGGCCTTTAGAGGGATTTTTTCCTCCCCTTCCTCTCTTTTACGCTCCCCCTTTAAATCCTTTGCGCCCTCTTGTCGCTGTGGCTTATGTTCCTTCTCAGTGATATCTTGGGCCTGGATTATCCTTGTGCCGAACAGCCTCTTGTCAGCCCTCTCCAGCATGCTCTGCGCCTTTATGCCGCCCCTGCCCGCGAAGCCGTACGCCGCGGGCTCCGACGTCGACGAGGTCCTGTAAAAGAGCAGCCCGGAAACCTCGTCGCCAAGTCGCCCCTCCATCTTGAATGTGCCGCCCCTTTCAGGCACCTCGAAGAGCGAAAGCGGCAACATCTCGCCCTCAAGCGCCAGCATGAGCTTTTTCGAGCTCTTGGTTGCCTTGAGGCTCAGCTTTGCCGTCACGCCCGCTCTCGACTGGGTAAGGGCGACCGTCCCCAGCACCGCCCTCCTTTCATCCTTTAAAAAGATGGTGCACCTGTCCATTTTGCCACCTTAACGCTTTGCTATTAAATATTATTCAGAGAAAGGCCTGTTTATAACAATTAAAAGGGGTGAGGTTATAAGGCGCGCCAACTTTGAATTTGAAGCATAAGAAAAAAACCACCGAAATTGCTGGTGGCCTTATAAAAAAATATATCTCAGCCTTAACTTACCTTCCCTTTAAGCCCATCCACAAGGGAATTATGTACAAGCTCCTTGTTCTCCTCGTTGAGAAGGGAGTTTTCCTTGAGGATTTGCTCCACTATCTCTACTATCTGGTCAAATCTGGAATCCTTGCCCTTGAACAGGCGTGCTATGTACAAAAACAGCGTCCTGCCGCCGAATTTCCTGTACAGCGAATAGATGACCTGCGTGGCGCCTATCACCGCCCCCGCTTCCTGGTAAAATTCAAGCGTCACAAAGGGCGTCTTTCCCTCTATCACGCCATAATAGAAGGCAGCGGCTCCTACAGAGAGAAGTAACGCGATGAGAAAGTACAACCTCGACAGCCATTCGCTCTTTATCTTGGGCTTGATGAATATCTTTATTATGCCGACGAGAACGCTGACAATGAGCGCCATTACTATGATTGGAAGAGAATACCTGAGCAAATTTTCAAATTCCATAAAAACAATCCTCCCTATTTTTTATCTTTTATCCCAACGAGGCTGTTGGCCAACCTTTCTGTATAAAAGGAATAATAGCTTATGCCTCGCTTTCGCCTCCATTCATCGAAAAACCCCGCCCAGATCAGCGAGGGCAGGCCTATTATCAGCAGGTAAAAAGGCCCGAGTATCAGGCTCTGAAGCGTGTGGCCGTACTCGTGCTTTATGAGCAGCTCGTCGTAGCTGTCCACCACAAAGATAAAGCAGCCTAAGGACACGTTAAACGGAACCTGGCACACGAAAGCCCGCCCGACGCGCCTCTTGTACCTTCCTGTCGCGGCGGCAAACACAAAGATAATAAAACCCAACAAGTTCTGCAAAATGCCCCAGGTAAATTGCGCCAAATAGAAAAACAAGCCCCTTTCCCCCTCATTATTTCATTAATTTAATAATAACCTAAAATTGGTAATTTTTCAATAGCTCACTGCCAAAATTTTTGAATTTTTTTGTCTAACGAAAAAAAATATCAAAGGTGCTTAAGCCGCTTGTGCAAAAGTTTTAGAGCTTTCTGGAGCAAAATATTTGACAATACGCAAAGTTTTATGTAAAATATTATAGCGATTTGCGAGAGTGGCGGAACTGGCAGACGCGTACGTTTGAGGGGCGTATGGTAATCCCGTGCGGGTTCAAGTCCCGCCTCTCGCACCATAGACACACGGCAGAACGGATACAACTGTTCTGCCGTTGTTTTTTGCTGTTTTTAGGGGTTTTGAGGCCGTTTTTTAAAGATATTGAGGAAATGTTCCTTTTCGTTCGC
>JAAYQN010000019.1 GCA_012519285.1 Clostridiales bacterium | reverse complement strand
TACGGCAGCCGCTACGGTGTAATCGAGGAGAAAATCAAGCAAAACAAGATAAACGAAGCCCAGCAGATGCTGGATGAGATAATGGACAGGAATGCCGAATGGCATTACCTGCAATCCATAATTTTCTACAAAAAATCCTGGTACAACGAGAGCAAGGTGCAGCTCGAGATCGCCGCCAACATGGAGCCCGGCAACCCCAAGTACAGGGACGCGCTCAACAGGCTCAACATGTTCATGAGCGGGCAGGCGAATCAGCAGGCTTACAGGCAGGCTGACGCGCAGTACAACCCTCAGGACGGCGCTAGCGACCCCAGCCAAAGGCGGCAATATAGCAGCAGGAGCCACTACGACGACCGCCAGATGGGCGGAGTCTGCGGTGCTCCCGGCACGGCGGAAAATTGCTGCCTGCAGCTCATCTGCGCCGACTGCTGCTGCGAATGCATGGGCAGTGACCTGATACTGTGCTGCTGATATTGCAAAGAGCCTAAAAAATCTTCAAGGAAGAATTGAATCCCGCAAAATGTAAAAAATTTACTTTACCAAATTGTTTATGGATTTAACGGAAAGCCAGTTTTTTTAAGGCTTTGGGCTGATAATATAAATTATGAAATCATCAAAAAAGATTGCCCTATGCGGCGTCTCCGCCGCCATAGGTTCAATATTTTTATCCCTCGTGATAGTGGCGCCCACCAACAAGCTGACGCTCTTTGCGCTGGCCTCCGTTGCCGTGATGATACCCCTCTCGCAGAAAATTTACGGCGGCGCGGCGCTCACCATGCTGACTATCGCGGCGATGGGCTTTATCTGGGGGGGATTGGCTGTATTTGTTCCCTACATACTCTTGTTCGGCGCCCACCCGCTTATAAACGCGCTGCTCAAACGGCTTGCCCCATGGGGCAGAAAGGGGATAATCATAGGCCTTGTCGTAAAGCTTATCTACTTTAACGCCGCTCTGTACCTGGTGTACAGGCTTGCCTATATTATGGAGCTGTTTGCGGTGCAGGTGGAGTTTTTGGTTTTGGCGGCCATAGTGTCGCTGATTTTTATTCCGTACGATTTTTTGATTATGGCGCTTCAGAAGCGGCTGGAGTTTTTAATCTCAAAGCTTATAAAATAAAGGGCACAGGATTGGAATTTGCTTTTTTGTAGAAAAAAATACGCAGGGGCAATAAACCCCTGCGCCTAAAAATTTTTCCTCTTAACTCTTTAATTTTTAACCGGTTTGCTAATATTACTCCTAAACGCGCCCAAAATCACAAAGTTATTTATTTAAGATAACGTTTCTATCAAAATTTCCTTTCCGTTAACTGTTCTCTGTAAACCGTATCTTATCTCCTTACGCCATACTTTTACCCTACGCAATTAATTACGCCTTTTCAGGCATTCCTTTTAACCCGCGCGAGGCGGGCGCTGTCTTTATGCTATCGCTGCGACGTTGTTATTATTGTTTTCGTCGGGGCATTCAAAGCATTCGGTGAGCGTGGATGCGAAGAGCAGCGCCAGGATTACCTGTATACAGCTTATGGATTCGTCGCACGTGAGGCACAGCAGCAGTATCAATATGGCGAGCACGATGCAGGAACAGCTGTTGAAGGAAAAGCAGGAATTGTCGTTCATGGCATACCCCTTTTTAGACATTATAAGCGCTTAAACTACAAGATATGTCATATTTAGTAAAAATGCATATAT
The DNA here is from genome assembly GCA_012519285.1 of Clostridiales bacterium. Lineage (GTDB taxonomy): Bacteria > Bacillota > Clostridia > Christensenellales > HGM11417 > JAAYQN01. Next base: position 14,171 of record JAAYQN010000019.1, on the reverse strand, counting down.
TGACATCTTTCAATGTATAAAATATAATTACCTCAAAATATCCAGTCAATACATTATATTAGGTTAAAAGGGGGATTATTATATATGTTTTGCGACCAGGATGACGTCCTGCTGCTCGACAAGAGGACGCAGGCAATCGTCGAAAACTACATACCCGACGCCAGGGTCCTGGACCAGCTCAAAAACTTCTTCCAGCTGTTCTCAGACTGCACCAGGCTAAAAATGCTGTCCGCGCTCTCCATTTCCTCGATGTGCGTGAGCGACCTCGCGAAAGTCTTGAGCCTCAACCAGACCACGGTATCACATCAGCTGCGGCTTCTAAAAAACGCCGGCGCAGTAAAGAGCAGAAGGCAGGGCAAGGTGATTTTCTACTCCATCTCAAATCCCAAGATAAGCGAAGTGATGCTGTGGGGGGTAGAGTACCTGGGGTATTAAGGCCCATTTTTGAGATAAAAAAGAGGGAAAAAGCAAGTCTTTGCGCCCACCTCTTTTCATACGCATGAAATCTGTACATACCTCTAATTCATGCAAATGGGCGTAATTCGCCCTTTTCTCATGGCGTAAAAAAAATCCCCGCTTGCGGCGGGGATTTTTCTGTGCAAAGCGGCAACGCCCCTTTGTTATTCGGTTGTTTCAACCGTTTTAGGCTCTGCCTGGGGCTTGAGCAGCAGGTTAAGCAATATCCCAACAATGGCGGCGGTTGCGATGGCGGGAAGTTCCAGCCCGAAATTAATTCTCCTGCGCCCTTTTCTCAAAACGTTTTAAAGGACTTAAAAAATATTTTCTTTATATTATTAAATTTTATCTTTCAAAAATTTCATTTTTCTAATTTATTTATGAGGAATAAACAACCATTTTTTTACTTTTTGGAGCGCCCAAAAAAAAGCCGCAAAGGGGGGATGCATACCCCGCGCTCTCCCCTTTGCATTCTCCCCGCACGCAACCGGTTTATAGCAGGCTGTGTCTTTGAAATGTTTTTTCTATTATTATTTTCTGAACTGTTGCCTTGTAAGAGAATATACAATATTGTGTAAAGTGAGAAATGTTGGAAGAGAAGATAGTAACTATTCTTCAATTGTATATAGTACAAAGTAAATTGTACATTGTGCTTGCGCATCTGCACATATGCGCAGGGTTCATTCTTTTTCCTTATTTGCAAAGTACTCTAAAATGTTTTTTGCCACGGTTCGGGTTATACCTCTTACCTCGCAAAGCTGCTCTATCGTGGCGTTTTTTATATTCTCCAGGGTGCCGAATTTGGCTATCAGGGCTGCTTTTCTCTTTTCGCCAATCCCCTTTATCGCATCGAGCTCGCTGGCAATCCTCTTTTCGCGCAGCTTCCTGTGATAGGAGAGGGCGAACCTGTGCGCCTCGTCGCGTATCCTCTGCAGCAGCCTCAGCGCCAGCGACGACCTTGGCAGGGCGATGGGCTGGGGGGACTGCAGGGTGTAGATTTCCTCCTCGCGCTCTGCGAGCGAGACCATCTCCACATCCACCCCGAGCTCTTCCGCCGCGCGCGCCGCCCGCTTAAGCTGGCCCGCCCCTCCGTCGATCACTATCAAATCGGGCAGGGAGCCGAAGCTGTCGTCCTCATCTCCTTCTAAATACCTTCCGAGCCTGCGCTTTATGATCTCTTCCATGGAGGCGTAGTCGTCGTTGCCCTCCACCTTTACCCTGAATCTGCGGTACAGGGCGGGCTGCTTTTCCCCGTTTACAAACACCGCCATAGAAGCTGTCTTGTCTGTGCCGCTTATGTGGGAAATGTCGTAGCATTCCATTTTGTGGGGGAGCTTCCTTAAGCTTAGCACCTCGGCAAGCTGGGAGACCGCGCCCCGCGTCAGCTCCTCTTTATACTTTATGCTCTCGAGGTATTTGTAGAGGTATTCCTCGGCGTTTTTCCTCGCCATTTCGGCAAGTTTTCTCTTTTTGCCCCGCTGGGGCACGGTGACCTTGACCTTTCTGCCGTGCAGCTTGAACACAAATTCCTCAAGCGAGGCGCAGTCCACGCCTATGCCTACGAGTATCTCGGCGGGGGCGGCGTTGCGCTCCCCGTAGTACTGGGTCAAAAAAGAGGTCAGCGTGTCCTCGGGGTAAAGCCCGGCGTCGGAAACCGAAAAGCTCCTCGCCCCTTCCATGTTGCCGTCCCTTATAACGAGCATGGAAACGGCGCCGTACTTGCCGTCGGTGTGGTAGGAGAAGACGTCGTAGCTCACCTTTTCGGGCATGGCGGCGACCTTGCTCGCCTTTATCTTGTCGAGCAGCCTAAGCCTGTCCCTCACTATCAGGGCGGCCTCGTACTGCTGGCTTTGGCTTAAGCGGTTCATCTTCCCGATGAGCGCCTTCCTCATCCCCTCGTCGTCGCCGTTTAAAAAGTCGGCGGCGCGCCGCACGATTTCCCTGTACTCTTCCCTTGATATGAAGCCCTTGCACGGCCCCAGGCACTTGCCTATGTGGTAGTTTAGGCAGGGCCTGTGGCTTTTTGAGACCTTGGCGGGATTGAGCTTGCACAGCTTGACGGGAAAAGCCTCGCTTATTATGTCGAGAAGGTCCGCGGCCCTCACTCCCATGAAAGGGCCGAAATACTTTGAGCCGTCGTTTTTTACCTTTCTCGTTATCCTGAAGGTGGGGTAGTCTTCCTTTAAGTTTACGGCGATGTATGGGAAGTGCTTGTCGTCTTTGAGCAGAATATTGTAAGGGGGCTTGTGCTTTTTTATCAGGTTTGCCTCGAGCGCCAGCGCGTCTGCCTCTGTGGGCGTGATGATGTAGGTAAAGTCGGCGACTTTGGAGACCATCGCCATGGTCTTGTCGTTTAGGGACTGGGGAGAGTGGAAGTACTGCCGCACCCTGTTCTTGAGCACGCGCGCCTTGCCGACATATATGACCTTACCGTTCTCGTCCAGCATAAGGTAGACGCCGCTGGATTCGGGGAGATTTTTCAGCTTTTGGGCCAGAATATTCATAAGAGTATTATAAACATTTTCTGGGAAAAAGTAAATATTGTTAAGGAATGGATAGGCAACCCTAAAATAAAAAAATTTAAAAAAATTGTAGGGGCCCGCAAGGGCCCCTTTTACTTCGTATAGCAGTCTATCAGCATCCTGTTCATTGTGGTAAGCTGCCTTTGGACAACGGAGGCTATTATGATGAGCTGGCGGTCGATAGAGGCTATGTTTACAAGCCTTTGCAGGGCGAGAACGTCGTCGTAGAGGTCGTTTGCCCGGTTGAATGTCACTCTGAGGGCGGCGCAGTAATTGTTGGGAAAGCTTTCGGGCGCGCCCCGCGAGATAATGGGCGTAAAGTTGCCGCTCAGGGCTATGTATATGTTTAGCGCGGGGATGGCAAGCAGCCTCATCTCCCTCTGCATCCTAAGTAGCTGCTCTACCTGCCCCCTTGGGGCAATGCGGGCGAGCTGCTCATACATAGTCTCAAGCGACCTTATCTGCCTGTATATGTCGCCGGCAAGCCTCGCAGCGCGGGTGCTCTGAGGCCTCCTCGGAAACAGCGGCAGCTGCTGCCTCGGCGGCTGCGGCATGGGCTGCGGGCGAAGCGGCCTCTGCTGGGGCTGCTGCATCTGCTGCTGTTGCGACTGCTGGGGCTGCCTCGGGCGAAGGGGCCTTTCCTCGGGCTGAATGGAAGCCATCGCGGCCTCTTCCCACTCCCGGTCACTCTCATATCCGTCAGAATATGTGTCTCTCGGGAAGATGGCGTCGAATATGTTTTTATACTGCGGGTTACCCATGTTTGTGAGTATGTAATCCTGCGCAAGGCTGTCAAATACCTCGATGAATCTTTTGTCAAAATTTTCCCTGTCCATCGTTTTTCTCCTTTATGTTTTTTGGTGTTGTATAATATCATATTATGAGTTTTTTGCTGGTTTTGTTAGCTGTTTTGTTTTACATGCCGCATAAATTGTGTTATTATTTTTAAACTTGAGATATATGATATAATAAAAGCTCCGGAGCGCGAATTTTGGATTTAGGGCTCATTGTAGAAACCTTTATGATTGCCGCGGGACTGTCCATGGACGCTTTTGCCGTCTCGATAACCGACGGGATATGCTATGGCGACAGCGATGCCAGGATGACGCTTGCCATACCCATAACCTTTGCGGCCTTTCAGGGCGCCATGGTGCTCTTAGGCTTTTTCCTCGGAAGCGCGGTGAGCGGCATTATATCCGACGTCGGGCACGTGGTGGCATTTATCATCCTCGCCTCCATCGGGGCGAATATGATAATCGAGGCCGTAAGGGAAAGAAACCAAGTGCAGGTATACACCCGCAAGCTCAGAGCCGGCGAGCTGCTGGTGCAGGGCGTAGCCACCAGCATAGACGCGCTCGCTGTGGGGCTGGGCCTCGCAGCGTTAGGCCACAACCTGTTCTTTTCCTGCTCCATGATAGCTTCGGTCACTTTCATCATCTGCCTCTGCGGCGTGCTGATAGGCAAAAAATGCGGCGCCTTCCTCAGGGAAAAGGCAGTGATAATGGGCGGGATAATTCTGATTTTGATCGGGCTTAAGGTCTTGCTGGAGAACTTGCTTTAAGAAACGATGGAAGAAAGCAACATAAAAGGCGGATTACACCGCCTTTTTATTAATTCTATTGAAATCACCAGTCAAAACTGATATAATAAATTATAATCCAAGGGAGTAATAAGAACAGAGTATATAATTTGGGAGGAGCTGGCGCGAGGTCGCCTTTTGCGGTTCGCCTTTGCCCTGTTTCCTATTACAAGTTATATTGTATCTAAATTTCTTGTATTGTCAACAATTTTTTAAATTATATTTTTAAGGAGTTCGCATGGAGCTTGTTGACAGAATTTTCAATCTTTTCAAGCAATCAGGGAAAAAGTATATCCAACTCGCGGGCGAAATCGGGATAAAGAGCAGCACCATTACCCAGTGGAAAAAGGGCAAGCAAAAGCCCTCCCTCGACGCAGTGGTAAAGATTGCGGATTACTTCGACGTTCCCGTGGACTTTCTGCTCGGCCGAGGAACCTTCAGCTCCGACCTCATTCTCGTTTCGGAGAAGGGAAAGAAGCTGTTGGGTCATTTTGACAAGTTCGACGAGCATAAAAAGGATATCGCCATAGCGTTTACGGAAGGCCTGGCGCGCGGGTCAGAATTAGAATAATTTCCTTCTCATCGCCGTTATGGTAAAACATGAGGACAAGGGAATAAAGGCGATAATCCTTATCCTTTTGCTCGCGGCGGCTATGGCGGCGGGCGGCGCGCTCTTTGGTAAGGGCGCTGCGGACTGGCATTTGCCTAAGGGCAGTATCCTCGGCATCGACAAGGGCGAGGTTAAAAGGCGGGTGTTCGTCTCGGGCGCTGTGCAGCGCGAGGACTTTTACGAAGTCTCCGCCGATATGACTTACAGGGAGCTGTTCGCGCTAACGGGGCTGTATACGGTAAGCGACATCTCGGCGTACGACTTTGACAGGTACGTCGACATAACGCAGAAAAAGATAATCCTGGGGTATTTCGAGGGCGGCATGCTCTGCCCCTCGCTCGACATAAACTCGGCGGGCGAGGCAGAGCTGCTGCTTTTGGGTCTTGAAGAGGGCGAGGCGCGCTCGCTCATCGAGGGAAGGCCATATAAGAGGAGGGATGAGCTTCTCTCCAAGGGGATACTCTCCGGCGGCAAATTCTCGGCGATAGAACACAAAATCTTTGCCGGACAAGGTGAATGATATGAATGGCACAAAGAAACTCGTCTACACAGCCCTTTCCACGGCGCTGGTCGCGGTGCTCACCATGTTTCCGCACATTCCCGTTGCAAAGGGGTATATACATCTGGGCGACGGAATGATAATAATCTCGGCCTTTATCCTGGGCCTGTACGCCGTCCCCGCAGCGGCGATAGGCTCTGCGCTCGCCGACATCATAACGGGCTACGCCATCTACGCCCCGGCGACGTTTGCCATAAAGGCTGCAATGGCTCTTTTGGCCTTTCTCATACTGAACAAAAAAGACGACCCTCTGCGCGTTGTCGCGGGCTCGCTGGCGTGCGAGGCGGTGATGGCAGGGGGATATTTTTTGTGCGACTTTCTCCTGTTCGGCATTTCGGTGGCGCTCACTTCCTTCCCCTTCTCTCTGATACAGGCGGCGGGCGGCACGGCAGTGGGCGTGGCGCTGTGTTTGGTCATCAAAAAATTGGGAATAAAGGAGAAGATTTGGGCAAGCTGATCCCGGAAAGCAGTCATTGTAATTGCAAATGAAAAAGCTGTTTAACTTCAGGCCGTCCGTTTTTTTCCTCGCCAGCTTCGCGGGCGGCATAGCGATTGGCTATACCAAGGTAAAATATGGGGACGCCCTGTTTTACGCCTGCCTCATTGCGGGCGCTCTGACGTGCGCGGCGGCTTTCCTTCCCATAAAGCCTTTAGCATTTTTGAGCGGCAAAAAATTCCACGCAATCGCTTTCTTAATTGCCTTTCTGACGGGCACCGGTCTTTTTTCGCTCACCTTTTTCAATTTCGAGGGAAACTACGACGGGCAGCTCGCCCGCGTGGAATGCGACATCTCGGATAGCTATCCCGCAAGCGGGGGCGGCTACTTCGTGGGTAAAAACGCACTCATTTTCATCGGCGAAAAGAGCATAAGGGAAGCGAGCATTTTCGTCTACGTTTCCGGCGGAAGCAACCTTCCCTCGAGCGGAAGGATGAAATTTTCAGCCCCCGTCAGCGCCAACAGGATATTGAGGGAAGGGAGAATAAACAGCTACGCTTACAGAAACGGCTTTAAGTACAGCTTCTTTATCTCGGAAGGCGAATACGAGGTGGAAGAGGCCCGCCCGCTGCTCTTTTCTTTCATCCGCCTTCACATAAAGCGAGCGCTCTACTCAGGCCTCAGCGAGGAGAACGCCGGGATATGCTATGGGCTGGTTGTGGGAGACAGCGCCTACATGGACGACGAGCTGCTCGAGGCCTTTGGCAGGGCGGGAATCGCCCACATTTTCTCGGTGTCGGGGCTTCACATAAGCGTGCTTTCGCTCGCGCTCATATATTTGCTAAGGCTAATGAGAGCAGGCGACAGGGTGCAGCTTGCCGTCGTCACGGCAGCATTGCTCTTTTATGGGGGCATTTGCAGGTTCTCCCCTTCCGTGGTTAGGGCATTTTTGATGACCGAATTTTTTTTGCTCTCCAAAGTAGCGGGAAGGCGTTACGACCCGCTATCCTCGCTCTCGATGTCAGCGCTGCTGATTCTCATCTTTTCGCCCCTCATGCTGTTTGACGCCGGGTTTTTGCTTAGCTACAGCTCGGTGTTGGGCATCTTCCTGTTAAACGACAGGCTGGGGAAGGCCCTTTCCTTCCTGCCGCGCTTTGTAAGGCAGGCTGCGAGCATCTCCCTCTCGGCGCAGGCGGGCATGCTCCCTGTGGCGGCGCATTACCTTAACTCGGTGTCCCTCATTTCCCTGCTCTTAAACGTTACCCTGATACCCCTCGTCAACGCCTGCTACATCGCCCTGCTGGCGCTGCTGCCCATCTCTTGGCTGCCCTTTTCCTCCTTTCTCTTCGCCGTCCCCCAGTGGGGGATAGAGCTCGTTAAGCTGGCGACCATGCACGCCGCCAAAGTTCCCTTCGCCTCGGCGTACGTCAACGGCGTGGGGATTGGCGTTGCCATAGCCTTCTACTCCCTGCTTGCTGTATGCTCGAAATACCTCTTCCTCGAAAAGAGGCTGAGGCGCTCGGCGTGCTGCGCCCTTGCGCTCCTCTTTGCCGCCTCTTGGGCGCCCGCCAACCTTCCCTTTTTCGCGCGCTGCGACAGCGTGTCCGCGCTGCCCGGCATGCCCGCCTCCTTCATCACCAGCGGCGGCAAGGTGTACCTTTTAAGCTACGGCAGGCTGGACGCCCAAAAGCTGGACGAGCAGGCGAAAAAGCATGGCATCTCTTCCTTAGAGGCAGTATTTTTTACCGACTACGGCTTCGCGTGCGACGCCATAACGCAGCTTGAGAGATACGGCGTCAAGAAATACGTGCTGCCTTACGGCACAAAGAGGCAAGAGGAGCTTGCAGCGCTGGAGGCCGAGGGCAGGGTAAAATATTTACTTAGCCGCGAGGTCTTTACATGCCAAAACGTGAGGTTTTCAGCGTATTACTATGAGGACAGCTATTACGCGGGCTGCGTGGAGTTAAACGGGTATGCCATACTCTGTTTTCAGAGCGCCTCGCGCGCCTCGCGGGACTACCTCGCCGGCAACCTGTTTTTGAACTTAAACCTGCTCTTTGCCGAGGGGGAGTTCGCCTACTTCGACGAACTCTACAGCCCCGACGCCCTGGTAAGCTGCACCAGATGGTCGTGTGGCTTTGAGGCCGACTATTTTTACAGCAGCCGACTTTTGGGCCATTTGATTTTTGAGCTTAAAGATGATAGAATTATCAGAAAATACAGCTACGTATAAATATTTCGCGACGCATTAAAAAAGGGGAACTTCTCGCTTTGGGAGCAAATTTGAAGTTCAGCCAGCTGAAAAAACATTTATCCGCCGGTGGAGAGGACACCTTGTATTATCTCGAGGGCGATGACGCATACTTTCATAAGAAGGCCATCGAGATGATAAACCGCAAATTCGTCACCGCCCTGCCGGAGCTCAACAGCGCCGTCATCTCCGCGCGGGACATCAACGAGATACGCGACAGCTGCAGCGTGCTGCCCTTTATGAGCGAGAGGAGGACGGTGCTGCTGCGCGAATGGTATCCCACCGAGGCGGAGCTTTTGCAACTTGACAAATGGGGGCAAAACCCGGCGTGCGTGATGGTGGTGTCAAACCTGCTCCCATGGCCTTCCTTAAGAAAATACTCGCAAGGGCACACCTTCGTCGACTGCGGGCGGGAGAGCGACCTCACGCTCGCGGGCTGGATAGCGCAGCTTTTCGCTGCCGAGGGAAAGGAGGTAGACAGGGATGCCGCGCTCATGCTCGCCCAGTACTGCTCCTGCGACATGGTGAGGATTGACAACGAGATTCAAAAGCTTAAGCACCTTTCCGGCCGCGTAACGTCGAGGGGCATAGAGGAAAACGTGAGCAAGGACGTGGAATACCAGGCGTACATGCTCGCCGCCGCGGTGGCGGAAGGGAGGGGAAACCCCTACAGGATTTTAAGGGAATACACCTTAAAGGGCGACGCCAGGCTGTACACCCGGCTGCTCGCCTCCCTGTACAGCAACTTCAGGCGGATGTTCTACGCCAAGGGCTCAGGCAAGGGCGAAGAGGAACTCGGCAGGCTGCTTGGCGTAAAGCCCTACGCCGTTAAGGCGTCGGCTAAAACGGCGAGGAAATTCAAAAAGGCTGCGCTGAAAAAGGCCTTAAAGCTGCTTTCGGCCACAGAATACAGGATAAAAAGCGGCTCAATGGGCAGCGAGCCGGCACTTTACTTTGCGATAGCGTCGCTCATGAGGATTTAAAGTATGCGAGGATTGGACAGGCCAAAGGCCAGGATCGAGGATAGGTTTAACATATGGGTATACGTGCTCGCGCTGTACCTGAGCTTTCTCCTGGGAAGTTTTTTTGAAAACGGGATGGCAGTAAACTCCATGTTCGCCCAGCTCTCCACGCTCTTTAAGAGCATTGACGGATACATCCCGTACTCCTTAGCCGTGATCATTCACATGGTCATCCCCATGCTCAGCGTGGCGCTGTTCGAGCTGGTGGCGAGGGTATTTTACTCAATCTCCAACAGGCTCTCCCGCCACGCCGTGGCAGTAGGCGCAAACCGCTTCGTGGCCGCGCTGCGGCCGTTTGTGATATTGATTAACCTCGTCAAGGCGGTGCTGGGGCTGTTTTACTTTCTCTTCCCGTTCCTGATACCCCTGGGCCTAACCGTGCTCTCTTTCATTGTCGAGAGCGCGGGCTTTTTCCTTTTCTTTGTGTACCTTAGCAGGCATTACCTCGACAAGAAGACCGCGGACAAGGCTTTCATGGTGATGGCAATATTTTACCTCTTGTACACCCTTCTGGCGGTGGTGCTATGAGAAAGCTCTGGGCGGCGTTCTTCCTCGCGTTATCCGTATTGACGCTTTCCTTGGGATGGCAGCCCGCGCGCGCCGAGGGCAGTTTTTCCTATACGGGCAGTTTTGACTTCGATGCCTTTTTAATGGAGTTTACCGAGGAGTACCCCGACAGGTCGGACAAGGATGAAAACTCCCCCGCAGCCCTGTACCTTGCCAATACATTCTTTGAGCTGGGGTACAGCAAGGGCGACTTTTCCGAGGCGACGGGGGCGGAGGACTTCCTCGAGTCATTTACCTTCACCTACTACGGGAGCACGTACAAATCGAGCAACGTCGTGGCGGTAAAGCGGGCTTCGGGGACTTCCCGCGGCGCCGTGATAATCGGCGCTCACTACGACAACGTCTACAGCTTTGAGCTTTTAAACCCCTACACAAATCTGCGGCACAAGATTTTGAGCAAGGGCGCATACGACAACGGCTCGGGCGTGACGGTAATGATGTCTATCGCTCACGACTTAAAAGAGGCCGAGCTGCCTTTCGACGTGGTGTTCGCGGCGTTCGGGGCGGAGGAGCTTGGCCTTTACGGCTCAAGGCACTACGTCAACACCATGAGCGAGCGGGACAAGCAAAATACACTGCTCATGATAAACCTCGACTGCGTCGCCGCGGGCGACTACCTTTACCTGTTCTCCAAGGACTGGCACGCCACCCACGACGGCTGGCTGCGGGAGAGGGCGAGGGAGCTTTCCATTCCGCTGAGGGCGCTGCCCCTTGACAAGAATTTTATGTACGACTTCATGGGCGACGGCTTTTACTCCCATTACGGCTACATGAGCGACAGCTACTATTTCCTCAAGGAAAACATAAACACCGCTTTTTTCATGACCATGAATTGGGAATCCGTAAAGAAGGCGGGAGTGGTGGAGAGCGACCTTCACAACGACATAATGCACACCCACAACGACGATTACAGGACGCTCAAGGAGCTTTATCCCCAAACTTATCTGCTCTACATGCATTACGTATCCGAGCTTATAAGCTACTCGCTCAAGAAAGAGGATTTTGCCGACGCCATGATACACAGCAGGCAAAGCACCTTAAATCCCGCCTTTATCATGGACGGGAAAAACCTCAAGATAATGAGCTTTTCGGCATGGCTGGCCCTCGCCGTAATCTGTTATTTTTATTACGGCAAGCTGAGAAAGCGCGCAGCCGTCGCCATAAAGGAGCACCTCAGCCAAACCAAGCCCGGCGAGGTATTCGATGAGCTTGGCTCCAAAATGCCCAAAGGCTTTTCCGTCTTCGGTTCAGAGTTTGAGAACGACAGGCATGACGAGGAGAAGGATAAGTAAATACAGTGTACAATTGCCAATGTACAACGGAAGAAAAATATATAGATAAAATTCTAAATTTCAAGCTCTATTGTTCAAATAGTTTTTTAAATAAAAAAACAAAATATTGTTAAGATTTTATAAGTTAAAGAAAGGGAAAAGAGAGCAGAGGAAGCAAATAGAAAAAATGAAAGTTTTAAAAAAATTACATTTTTCAAAGGTGTTTTATGATAATAGATTTTCACACTCACTGCTTTCCCGACAGGATAGCCCAAAGGGCAATCGAGCAGCTGAAAGCTGAGAGCCCCGGCCTTGAAAATCATACCGACGGCACACTTTCAGACACCTTTTCCAAAATGGAAGAGTGGGGCGTAAGCAAGTTCGTGGTGCAGAACATCGCCACAAACCCAAGGCAACAGACCAACGTCAACAATTTTGCCATTGAAAACGACGGCGGGCGCTGCGTCATGTTCGGCTCTGTGCATCCCAAGGCCGAAAACGCCCTTGAGGAGCTTGAGCGCATAAAGGAAGGCGGGCTTAAGGGAGTGAAGCTGCACTGCGAGTACCAGGAATTCTTTGTGGATGACCCCGCGATGTTCCCCATATACGATGCCATAAGGGAGCTCGGCCTCATTCTCATGTTCCACGGCGGAACCGACATAGCCTTTGAGGGCGGCCTGGTAAGGTGCGCTCCCGCAAGGGTAGCGAAGGTGGCCGGCAGTTTCCCGGGCATCAAGATGGTGGTGGCGCACCTCGGCGGCTACAGGGAATACGGGCAGACCATAGAGCACCTTATAGGAAAGCCCATATACTTCGACACCTCGACGGCGGAGTGTTTCTTTGACAGGGGGCAGGCGGAAAGGCTGATAAAGCTTCACGGCGAAGAATATCTTCTCTTTGGCAGCGATTGCCCGTGGGCGGACGCCGGCGAGGCGGCAAGGTTCATCGACAGCCTGGACATTCCCTCCTCGAGAAAGGACGCCATACTCTATAAAAACGCGCTTTATTTGCTGGGCGAAAATCCTTGATTTTTTTCGGCGAAAATGCTATTATATTGTAGCAAAAATGCTAATGTGGCTCAGCGGTAGAGCAGTTGATTCGTAATCAACAGGTCGCGAGTTCGAATCTCGCCATTAGCTCCACAGGGCACTGCAAGCCGGTGCCCGCTTTTTTTTGCCGTCTCAAGAAAAGGATAATTTAGCATGATTTGGCAATCATAATAGAAGGCAAGGAAAACCATGTTTCCATTTGTCATAAATTTAACTTGTATTTTACATGCAATGGTGATAAAATAATACATAAAGCGCAGAGGCTAAAGTTGTTAAAAAAGGCTTTCTCTTGGGCGAAATCGCTTGACAAGCGTATAAAATTCATTTTCGTGGGCGGGCTCAACACCCTGATCGGGTACGGGGTAAATGCCCTCGTGCTGCTGCTCGTCTTCCGCATCCCGCTCGGTGAGAAGGCGACGGGCACGCAGGCGTTCATAGGGGCGGCGTGCGGGCACATATCGGGCATGACAAACGCCTATTTTTGGAACAAGTACTTCACTTTCGAGGTGAGGGAAAGGAGCTTGCTCGAGGTGGCCAAGTTTCTCATCATCAGCCTCGCGCAGCTGGGTCTCAACCAGGTTTTGGTAATGTTTTTCCAGCACTCCCTCGACTTCGGGATATACCTGTCGCAGGCGGTGGCGCTGGTGTTTACCACGATATTCAGCTATCTGGGGCACAACTACATCACCTTTAGCAAAAAGGAGAGACAATGAAAGCGGTAATCTTGGCAGGGGGAATGGGCACGAGGATAAGCGAGGAATCCCACATAAGGCCAAAGCCTATGATAGAAATAGGCGGCCAGCCCATCCTTTGGCACATCATGAAGATTTATTCTCATTTCGGCGTCAACGAGTTCATAATTTGCGGCGGCTATAAGCAAAATATCATAAAGGATTACTTTGCCAATTATTACCTGTACACTTCCGACGTCACCTTTGACTTTTCCAACAGCAACAAGCTGATCGTTCACAACTCCGAGTCCGAGCCGTGGAAGGTGACCATCGTTGACACCGGCCTGCACACCATGACGGGCGGCAGGATAAGGAGGATTGAAAAATACGTAAAGGACGAGATGTTCTACCTCACCTACGGCGACGGGCTCGCCAACGTTAACATAAACGAGCTGCTTAAGTTTCACCTCGAAAACAAGGGGCTGGTCACGCTCACGGCGGTGCAGCCCGCCGGCCGCTACGGCAGGGTGAGCATTGAGCAGGACAGCAAGATATCCCAATTTATGGAAAAGCTAAAGGGCGACGGCGACTGGATAAACGGCGGCTTCTTCGTGTGCTCGCCGGGCATCTTTAAGTACCTCGCCAAGGGGGACAATTCCACGGTGTGGGAGAGAGAACCCTTAGAGCAGATAGCGAGGGACGGCAAGCTGTTTGCCTACAAGCACAGAGATTTCTGGCGCGCCATGGACACTCTGCGCGACAAGAACGAGCTTGAGGAACTCTGGAACAAGGGCAACGCGCCATGGAAGGTCTGGTGAGCTTCTGGAAAGGCAAAAAGGTATTCATCACGGGACACACAGGCTTTAAGGGCTCGTGGATGCTGGCGCTCTTAAACCTCTTTGGCGCCGAGTGCATGGGATACGCCCTTCCCCCCGAGCGGCCCTCGATGTACGAGATAATAGGCGGGGAAAGGCTGTGCCAATCTGTCTACGCCGACATCAGGGACAGGGAAAGGCTGTTCAAGGAGCTTTCGGAATTTGAGCCCGAGGTGGTGTTTCACCTCGCCGCCCAGCCCCTTGTGATAGAAGGCTATAGAGAACCCGCCTTAACCTTTGAGACAAACGTCTTAGGCACCGTAAACCTTCTCGAGTGCGCGAGAAAGGCGGGGAGCGTAAAGG
>JAAYQN010000088.1 GCA_012519285.1 Clostridiales bacterium | reverse complement strand
CGGGTGCCAGATAGGCGGCGGGCACTTTGCGGTGATAGCCGGCCCCTGCTCGGTGGAGAGCGCCGAGCAGATAGAGCTTATTTCAAAGAGCGTCAAAAGCTCGGGGGCAAACCTGTTGCGCGGGGGAGCCTTCAAGCCCCGCACCTCTCCTTACGCCTTTCAGGGGCTTGAGGGGGAGGGCATCTGCCTTCTCGAAAAGGCCAAGCAACAGATCGGCCTTCCCATAGTCACTGAGATTATGGATATTACCGACCTTCCCCACTTTAAAAACGTAGACATAATACAGGTGGGGGCGCGCAACATGCAGAACTTTCGCCTGCTAAAAAAGCTAGGCCAGCAGGATAAGCCGGTGCTGCTGAAAAGAGGGCTTTCCAGTACGATAGAGGATCTATTGATGAGCGCCGAGTACATCATGAGCGAGGGCAACCAAAAGGTCATCCTGTGCGAGAGGGGGATAAGGACCTTCGAGACCTCGACAAGGAACACGCTGGATATATCCGCCGTGCCCGTGCTCAAAAAGCTCACTCACCTTCCCTTAATCGTCGACCCCAGCCACGCCGCGGGCAGCTCCCACCTCGTGCCCGCGCTCGCCAAGGCCTCGGTGGCGGCGGGCGCTGACGGGCTGATGATAGAGGTTCACAACAACCCGCCAAAGGCGCTCTCCGACGGCGCGCAGTCGCTGACGCTCGAGGAGTTTGACAGTCTGATGCGTTCTATAAAAAAGTATATAGCGCTCGAAAACAAGGTGATAGGCTGACCATGAACATAGCCATAGCCGGCCTTGGGCTGATAGGCGGCTCTATAGCAAAGGCCATAAAACAAAAGACTTCCCACCTGGTTTACGGGATTGACGCTGACCAGAAAACGATTTCCTCGGCGATAAGAGACGGCGCGGTGGACGCCGCTCTCGAGGAAAAGGATTTCTCATCCGTTGACATCCTCTTTGTCTGCCTCTATCCCCGCGCTGCGGTGAGCTTTATCCTGGAAAACATGGACAAGCTGAAAAAAGGCTGCATTGTGACAGACGTGTGCGGGGTGAAGAAATTCGTCGAGGACAGCGTGGGGGCGCCCTTGCGGAAAAGGGGGCTTCATTATGTCGGCGGACACCCCATGGCGGGAAAGGAGAGGAGTGGCTATTTCCACTCCAACCCAAAGATGCTCGAGGGTGCAAGCTATATTCTGACAAAAAACAAATTAACCGATGAGGAGGCATTTGAGGCGGTAAAACAACTGATAGCTTCCCTTGGCTGCCGCGTAGTGGAGGCCACCTCCGAAAAGCACGACCGTATAATAGCCTACACCTCGCAGCTCGCCCACGTGGTTTCCTCGAGCTACATAAAGAGCCCCACCGTGGAGTACGAGAAGGGCTTTACCGGCGGCAGTTTCCAGGATATGACGAGGGTGGCGCTGCTCTCTCCCCCCATGTGGGCGGAACTGTTTACCCTCAACCGCGAAAACCTGCTCTTCGAGATAAGAAACATAATACAAAACCTCAAAGACTTTGAGGCCGCCCTCTCAGAAGGCGATGGGGAAAAACTCATATCCCTGCTCCGCGAAGGCAGCGAGATAAAAAAACGCCACCTCGAAAAGTAATGTACGATTACAATGTACAATGAATGAATAATGTATAATTAAGGAATAAGAAAACAATGAACAATGTACAATTATAGTAGAAAAATATGTTATATAAGATTATATAAAAAATTAAGGGAGCGAAAAATTCTTTCGCTTCCTTTTTTCTTATTTTCTTTTTTAAAAAAAAATTATTCCTCTTCCCTCGGCACTACCGCCACGCTGCTTACCTTTGCCCCTTCGGGCAAATTCATTATCTTTACTCCCTGGGTATCCCTGCCGAATATCGAGATGTCTTCCGACCTTATCCTTATTATCATGCCGCTGTCGGAGATAACCATTACGTCCTCGCCGTCGGAGACCAGCTTGAGGTTGACGAGGTACCCCGTCTTTTCGTTGAACACGCCCGCCTTGACGCCCTTGCCGGCCCTGCCCTGCGTACGGTAATTCTCCTGGTTGAGCAGCGTCCGCTTGCCGAAGCCGTTCTCGGTCATCGTGAGTACGTAGCGGCCCTCGCACACCACCGCCATGTCGACCACAAAGTCGCCTTTCTCCAGCGCCATGCTCCTCACGCCGTAGGTGTCCCTGCCCATGGGGCGCACGTCTTCCTCGTAGAACCTTATGCATTTGCCGAAACGGCTGGCTATTATGATTTCGTCTTCGCCCGAAGTGTGCTGCACCGATATGAGCTCGTCGCCGGGGTTTAGGGCGATGGCGATTTTTCCCACCTGTCGGATGAGGCTGAACTCGCCGATGTCGGTCTTTTTAATCATGCCCTGCTTTGTCGCCATAATGAAATATCCCTTCTTCTCGCCGCTCTCGGGCATGACTATCACTGCGGTGACCTTCTCGCCGGGG
>JAAYQN010000087.1 GCA_012519285.1 Clostridiales bacterium | reverse complement strand
TACTATATTTGTCTAAACCGATATCCACTAACATTCATATTGGACTAAAAATCGGGGCAGACCACTAAATTACGCATGATATTATATAATATCGGTAAAGGAATAGTATAAATGAATTTCATTGATCAGAAAATAAAGGTTGTCGCCCGACGAGGGCTGGAGCGAACATGCCGAAAATAGCCTTATCAAAGGAAAAGACACGTATTATTGGTTTCGCGGCAACATAAAAACGCCGCGGAATGAAAGCGGCAGGGATGGCGTGATAGAGTTTTTTTAACTTGATGCAAAAGTTAATCGAATACTCAATAAAACGAATGGATAGGTATCGGCTATGGAAGGGAGAGAGAGAATAAAGAGGATTTTAAACGGCGAGGAAGTCGACAGGAGCGGTTTCTGGATAGGCAATCCAACTCCCGAGGCGCAGGAGATTTACTGCAGGGAACTTGGCCTCGGCAGTCTTGAGGAACTGTCGAGGACCCTCGGCGACGATTTGTTCTGGATAAAGGGTGAAGACGCGGAATGGAAGCATCCCGAGAAAAAGGTGATTTTTGACGTTATCGGCAACAGGAAGGACGGTGGAAAGGAAGGGCCCATTTTCAGCGATGTGGAAGACGTCGGGGAAATCGAAAAGGCGTATTGGCCCGACCCTAAATATTACGATTTTCTGTCTCTAAAGCCGCTATTTGACAGGATAAGGGAGAGCGGGCGCGCAATCTTTTCGGGGATGTGGTCTCCCATCTGGCATATGCTCCACTTTTACTTCGGCATGGAGAAATGCTTTATCAAAATGTATACGGCACCCGCGGTAATACACGCCGTGTGTGAGCGTCTGACAGATTTTTATATACGGTGCAACGAAATCCTTTTTGACCTTTACGCGGATTACATTGACGCTTTCTTTTTCGGAAATGACCTGGGAACGCAATCCGACTGCATGATTTCCCCGGAGATGTACAGGGAGTTTGTTTTCCCTTACATGAGAAAGATAATATCAGGTGCCAAAAGCAGGGGCATTAAGGTGGCGCTGCACAGCTGCGGCTCCATTTACAGGATTATTCCCGACATCATAGAGATGGGCGTGGATATTCTCCATCCCATACAGACGAGGGCGAGGGGCATGGAATTTGATGTCCTTCAAAGGGAGTACGGCAAGGATCTGGTATTTATGGGCGGCCTCGACACGCAGGAACTGCTACCCTTCAAATCTGAAAAAGAGGTTTATGAGGAAGCGCTGCGCCTGCGCAGGCTGTCCGGAAAACGCTTTATACTCTCGCCCAGCCACGAGGCGCTGCTACCCAACGTAAGCGTAAAAAACGTCCTCGCCATGAGCGCTGCAGCGAAGGTGATTCTTTAATTCAACATATGTGTCAACAGACACACCGACAAGTTTTTCAATACAATATGTATTTGAATATTCGGTTGAAACAATCATTAAACTACAGTTATTCAAAAGAGGCAATATATGAATGGAAGAGAGAGATTTTTAACGGCTTTAATCAATAAAAAGCCTGACCGCCTGCCTTGCCAGGTGCATAATTTCATGCAGTATTATCTTAATACTTATATGAACGGAATGGACGTTTATGAGGCCTATGATTACGTGGGTATGGATCCTGTTATCTATGAGGTTCCGAGACTGATTTATGATGAAAAGGATCTGAAAAACTGGAGGTACGAATATAAATCATACAGGGATGAGAAAGAGGACATTGAAATATTCACGCAAATATTCCACACGCCTAAAGGTGATCTGACGGTCAAGGGCGCAAGTAATAAATTTACCGCTTGGAACACCGATCACCTTATAAAGGATGAGAAGGATTTTGAAATATTCAAAGATTATTATCCTGTAGCAATAGCCGCTGATTGGAGTCCTGTAATAAAAGCCAAAAACAAAATAGGTGACAGAGGTATAGTGAGAATAGCCAATTCCGCTTACGGTCAGCCCGGCACATGGCAAAGCCTTGTTTATATGATGGGCATGGAGCAGGCAATAATGAAAGCTGTTGATGACCCCGATTGGGTTCATTATGCGCTGAATGTTATATGCGAAAAGAATGAGAGACAAATATACAACATGGGAAAGATTGAGGCCGACCTTGTGGAAAACGGAGGAGGAGCCGCAAGCTCAACCGTTATCAGCCCCTCCATGTATGAGGAATTCTGTCTGCCATATGACAGAAGGATACATAAGGCCATAAAAGATAACGGCGCATTGATAGTTTATCATCTGTGCGGCGGATTGATGCCCTTGCTTGAGATGGTTGCGACAAACGGGGCTGATGCGCTTGAAACTATGACGCCTTCTTCCATGGGCGGGGATTGTGTTATGGAAGAGGCTAACGAGCGTATCGGCGATAAGATGTGTTTTATAGGCGGCTTTGACCAGAATGAAGGTTTTGAAAGAGGGAACAAAAAATTCATCGAAGAAGAGGTTTACAGATTATTCAAAGCAAAAAACAAAGGCGGATACATTTGCAGCCCATCCGATCACTTCTTCTTCGGTGATGTCGAAAACCTCATATACTTCACCAATGTATGCAAGGAATGCAGATATTGATATGCTTATGGTTTAAAGATTATGTAATAAGGTCAAAAAACTAAACATTAAAAAGATCTTGTTCGGAATAGGTGACTTAAATTGCAATTACAAGTGCAACGGTTAGTATAAGTTTTTACAGTTTCTTTTACCCGAGGGGTAAAGGGGGAAATTTTCTAATTCTTGAGCGAACACTTGTTCTGCGGATTTGTAGCCAAGTCGCTTTCGGGGGTAGGTGTCAATCCAATTGTTTATACGGTTTAATGTTTCCTGATC
>JAAYQN010000086.1 GCA_012519285.1 Clostridiales bacterium | reverse complement strand
GCGGGCGAAAACGCCTACCTCGAGATATACCGCAGCTGGGACGGCGTGATAAAGAGGGCGAGGGAAAGGTATTATTATATAATCAAAAATTACAAGGGAAAGCCCGCGACTTCGTACAAGAAGAGGCACGAGTGGGGCAAGGTTTGAGAGATTTTTTTGAGGTAAATTATAAGACGGCTTTTTGAAAGCCGTCTTTTTGTTCTCTTACTTGACCAAAGCTTCGAGCGCCGAGCCCACCTTGAACTTTACGACCTTCTTGGCCCCGATCTTTATCTTTTGACCCGTAGCCCGGGGATTGATGCCTTCCCTTGCCGCCCTTTCCTTTACCTGCCAGGTGCCAAAGCCAACGAGCTGGACTCTCTCTCCCCCTTTGAGCGCGCTGCCTACCGAATCAATGAAAGCGTCGAGCGCCTTGCCTGCGTCTTTGAGACTCAGGCCTGACTTCTGTGCAATAGAAGCGATCAGTTCCTTCTTGTTCATCAATTTTCTCCTTTGTGATTTTTAATATTGTTAATTCTTATTATAAAGAAAAAAGATTCTTTGTCAATAAATTATCAGAAATTCTTATAGAATTTTTTTTGAAAAAACGCCGACGAATTTTTATAAATATTTTTGTACAGCCAACGCAGAACGCAAGGCGATAAATTGTACAGAAAGGGAATGCGGCTGTCAAACAAATCACCTTATCGCGTGCGGAGACATATAATAAAGACAAGGAGCTTAAAGCAAGAGGCTTTTTAAAGGCTTCAGAAGCGTTTTTTACAAAAAAGGAAAAGGTGAGAGTATGATTTTCAACCGCAACAGGGATTACTGGTGGCCGGAACAGGATTTTGGGCCAAGGCCCTA
This sequence comes from Clostridiales bacterium, assembly GCA_012519285.1. Taxonomy (GTDB): domain Bacteria; phylum Bacillota; class Clostridia; order Christensenellales; family HGM11417; genus JAAYQN01. Next base: position 1,211 of record JAAYQN010000086.1, on the reverse strand, counting down.
CGTAGTGGATATACATAGGGCGGCGCTGCTCAATGACAATTTTAGGACGGCGATTTGGACGGGACAGCACCTTCAGCTCACCCTGATGAGCATAAGGCCGGGCGAGGATATCGGCCTTGAGATCCACCCCGACGTCGACCAATTCATACGCATTGAGCAGGGCCAGGGCGTCGTGATGATGGGAGATGCCAGAGACAGGCTGGACTTTCAGGAGAGGGTGTCGGCGGGATACGCTTTCGTCATCCCCGCAAACACCTGGCATAACCTGTACAACACGGGAAACGTGCCCATTAAGCTGTACTCCATCTACGCGCCGCCACAGCACCCGCACGGCACCGTTCACAGGACCAAGGCCGATGCAGAGGCCGCCGAACGCCATGAAAATTATTAAAGGCAGGTTTAAGAGACCTGCCTCTTTTGTGCTTTACAGCCTAAATATTGTTTTTTCTCCAAAAGCCGGGGGTAAAGAGCATCAGCAAGGGGAATATCTCCAGCCTGCCTGTCAGCATTAACATGGAGAGGACCATTTTAGAAAGGCCGGAAAATCCCGCATAATTCCCGGCAGGACCTGCCGCGCCGAGCCCCGGGCCTACGTTGTTAATGCAGGAGATGACCGAGGTTGACGTCGTCAAAAAATCCTTGCCATTGATGGAGACCAGCAACGTGCCCAAAATAATCAGGGCGAGGTATATTGCCAGATAGACCAGTATTCCGTATACGCTGCTTTCCTCGGCCCTCTTGCCGTTTATGGCGATCACACTCGCGGCTTTCGGATGAATGCTCTTTTTTACTTCCCGTTTTATGGCTTTAAGCAGTATAAGCGCTCTCACGCACTTGAGGCCCCCGCCCGTCGAGCCCGCCATCGCGCCGATGAACATGAGCAACAGGAGCACCGTCTGGCTGAAAAGCGGCCAGTTGCCAAAGTCTTGCGTTGAAAAGCCCGTCGTGGTTATTACGGAGCTGACTTGGAAGGAGGAGTGCCTCAGCGCCTCCCAAAAGGTGTGATACCCTTTGCCGTAAGTATCGATTGAAATGAGGGCAATGGCAACGAAAGTGATGAGCGCGTAAAAGCGCAGCTCCTCATCCCTGAGCGCTTTTTTAATGCCGCCCTTAAACGACATGTAATACAGCGTAAAATTCACGCCGAACAGGAACATAAAGACAGCTATCACTATCTCGGCATACAGGCTGCCGTATGCGCCCACGCTCGC
>JAAYQN010000094.1 GCA_012519285.1 Clostridiales bacterium | reverse complement strand
TCCCCAAACTTCTTTACCGAGAAGGACCCATTATTGATTTTCAGAAACCACATATCATCAATACTTCTGCTTGGCATCTCTTTAATAAAGATATTGCTACTTTCTCTAGACTTTAAAGTAAAGAGATTGGACTTAAGCAAAGAGTAGCTTTCGTTATATATTTCCATTAAAGCAATATTCCTCATTGCCTCTTGGTAACTAATATCATGAAGTGTTTGAGAGAACGTATTCTGTATAGAAGAACCAGAAACTTGCGGCTCATTTGTATTATAAATAAGCTTTCCTGTCTTGTTGTTTCTAAAGACTAAGGTAGAAGTAGGAGAATATCCAGGATTGCTACTTATTGTGGCGTCGCCTATTGCAACTCTGTACCTAACAGAATCTGTAGGGACTTCTTGCGGAGGATTAAGATCTAGGAGATTAATTATCTCAGAGAACCTCTTGGAGAATGGCATATCTTTAGATGACGAAGCATGAAAAGTGGCTGCTTTTCTCCACGGAGAACCTGGCTCTCCCTGTTTAGTTCTGCTTGTAGCAATTACCTGTATCAGTTCCATCCCAGTTCTATACTTGTCCTTGGCTCCAAATATTTTAAACAGCCAGAAGACAGACCTTGTCTTCCACTTTGTTGGAGACAAAGTTAAAATTATTTCAGTAACTTTGGCGGGAGAGTCAAGATTCCATTTGTGCCCCCTAAGCGTACCAGAGATTGTTTCTACTGGATACGAAGGAATAGAAGAGTTTGAAATAGTTTGGCCATTTTCTAGCTTTAATGTCACATTGGAAAGGATTCCGCTTACCCCCATAAGCACTTCTATGCTATCAACATCTTGATACTCTCCTTCAATTTTTGCCGTTTTAATTGTTACCGTTGCATTGTCCATGGGGGGATTTGAAAGATCTTCACTTTCTGCCTTCCATTTTTGATTTAAAGCCGAAGACTCTCTAGGTAAGAATATATCAGAGGATGCGCCAGCGATAACACTTGAAATAGATGTGCGATATGGATACCTAGAAACTCCAGAAACAGAGACTGTAGCTCCTAAAGCTTTACTTGCAACATTCCTTGTTACAGAGGGCTCTACAGGCGCAACATAGTTAGAATATGCTTCTATGGTAACAGGAAAAGTTTCTTCCTCATAGTCAATGTCATATCTTGCAGGTAATGAAGAAATTGTTCCAGTGTTTTTATCTGTAAAAACATAAATAGATCCCGTTACTTCATCAACCTGAGTCATAATGTTTGAAGAGCTAACCCATGATTTTGTAACAGGGTTCCATTCCTGCAATTCAAGATCGTATGACGAATCAGAGGAGACAGAAGGGTTCCATTCCTGCAATTCAAGTGGGAATAAGTTCTTTGGTGAAGAAATCAACAGCTTTTTCGCATATCCATCATCAACGTCGTAAAGCTTTAGCTCTTCCTTTGAGAGAGATTCAAGGGAGTAAAGAATGTCTTGCCTCCAAGGAGACTTTTGCTGAGGAGAAGATGTTGTTACCCTCCACCTAAATATAATTGGACCAGGAGATCTATTTACTTTGGTGGACTTGCTAGTTACCCAAAATCTAAAACCGCTCTCCCCTAGCTTTTCTGAAGCAAAAACTGGAGTAAAGAACTCACTTGATTTTACTCCCTCTATTGCACTAGGAGAATATCCTAAATTAGTGAAGTAAGGATAGGCTTTGTACCACTCTTCAAAGTCTGGATCGTATTTGTATTCATACTTTCCTCCACCTAGTGGTATCTTATTTCTAAACTTTGTATATCGTATTTTGTAGAAGGCATTATCTGAACTAAGTTTCTCAGAAAAAACTTCTACTTCCCAAAGTCTTGTATCACTTGTTGGAGTTAAGAAAATGGCGTATGGAGTATCGGTTTCTCTGCCGTTCTCAATTAAAGAAATATTGCTTCCAGTATACTCTCCTGTAACGCTATCAGTAGGAGGACCGATTTCAAAATGAAGAAATCTAGTTTCTCCTCTATAGTATAGTGGGGAAACAACTTCATTATTGCTACCAGAGTAAGCATACTTATTCGTAAGAAGGACATCGCTTACTGGATACATTGCTTCCTTGTCTTCTCCAACAAGAAGACCTTCTGTAGTAGTGTGCATATCTACCCTTGAATAATTTATAGAAGAGGAGTTGTCTGGAACTCTCTTGCTATAGTCAAAGATTTGGATGCTTGTATCAGGAGAAAGTTCAGGAGCACTAACGAATGCAAGATTTACACTATTCTTTGGAACCCTTGTGCCAATTCGAATCGAGGGTTGATCTGTGTCAAACATAGGATTAAATTTCTTAGCCATCCGTTATGTCACTCCCTTTCCTTGATTAATTTTATTGTAACTTCAGAAGAGATTGTTTCTCCTCCATCGACTTGAACAGAGAAAATTAGCTTTGCGTCTCTACTACTTGCTATTCCAGATGGTGCTGTATACCTGAAGATTCTTCTATTATAATGCTCAACTGGACTAGAAATACTTCCTCCACCCTGAGCAATAGAGCAGCTAACTGTGTAACCTAGCACTGGATTTTCCCAAATGTCCTGCACATCCACAACAATCGTTGCAACGTCTATGCCGTTCGCACTCAGGATGTCTGGATGACACCTAGCAGATAAAATGGCTGGCTGTTCTTTGTCTTTGGTTAGATAGACAAATCCTTCACTGATATGATTTACAATTGGGGAAAGGTCTACACTCTCAATGGGGAAGTAGGAAGTTTCGTCGCTTCCTTCGTAATACACAGTCGTGTTGCTCATTGGCTCAGAGAGAATAACTGTAGCCTTATTTTCTCCAGGAACAACAACAAAAGAATCCTTCACTTTGTATTTGACAGTTATTGGTTCACTGTGACTCGACAATGTTTCAATAATGTTAGGTGGCACAAAAGTAAATCCAGATGAGCTCCCATTGACCTTTATATCTATTGCATTTTCGTATGAAAGATAGTACTTATTGCTTTCGTACTGGTTATCTAGGACTTCTGTGTTTTCTATGGAAAAGTTATTTTCAGAGTCAAGAAAGGATACTTGAGTTAAGTACTTATCTCCTGACTTTACTATGACTGGAGCTCCTTGCTTTGGAGTATCTATTTCAATTTGCGATTTCTGGGAAGTGAAGGTCACAGATTTTGGATTGGCAAATAAAAAGAACTCTTCTTGGTTTCCTACATAGTAATATCCATTATGAGACATTAGTTTCCAAGAAGAAGGGTCGACTTTAATCTTAAGATCGTCTCCAAAGCCTATTCCATTCTGAAAGTACTCGTTTGAAATATCTCCAATGTTTGGATCCCACTTGTGAGGAAGAACTTCGAGCCCCATAAGATTTTCATCTACAACGTCCCAAAAAGCCTCATCCCATACGAAGCGGTCCCACATAATTGGAGCTACATTAGATAGCTCTACCTCATATCTCTTAAGTTCTTCTGACGGGAACCCGTCATCATTATAGAGAGATCTTCTGAATTCGTTGTCGTGCATTGCATCAACTTTTATAGAGTGAACGAAATGAATTTCCTTTTCTAGGTTTTTATACCTAAGTTGAATACTTTCAACCTCAGGAGAGTCGTCTGCAAGAGATTCTCTTGACATAAGAATTCTGACCCTGACTGGATACCCAGCATTTCTGTCTATTTCTATCGGAGATCCATTGAAGACTTCCTCAAATAAAACATTATCTGAGTCAAGCTCAAGAAGCTGAACTTTAATTTTTCCACTTCCTACAATATCAATTTCTTTCCACTCTTGGACATTGCCAGGAAAAATCGTAGGAAGAGTTGAACTACCAGAGATATGAGAACTCTCCAACACTATCTTCTTATTGAGGACTCTTGTGTTGATGTTGGTTGGTCTAATGTCGTTCCTGGGAAAAACTTGAATCTGAGAAGATAAGGTAATTTCACCTGTATCTTCATTGTGCACATACTGACTTCTGTCAATTGGCTGAGAGCCAATAACTATTGTTTCTGGATGGACATTCGTATGGGTAATTTTATATGTAGGGGTATTTGCTTCCCAAACTTCTTTTTCGACAAGACCTATGGACTGACCAATTCCTCTAAGTAGACCAACCCTTGTCGAGTTCGCTGGAAATCTGAAAACATTAAGGATTCTTTCCTTTAGTTCTTCATTGCTTTCTAGCCACTCTGTAATTTCTCCATTTTCTCCACTGGAGCGTCTAAATCTTCTATGAACATCAAGGAGCAATCCAAACTCATCGAATACGTTCCATATATGGTGAATGTTCATGTCACTTCCAGAGATGGTAAACTCTTCATTTATTAAAACTGACTCGTAATGGTTCCTTAAGTAACAAACCTGCTCTTCGAAGTCGAAGATTATAAGATCTGGAGAGCCTTCCTGATAGAAAGTTCTTAAAGAGAACGCCTCTTTAATTATATCTCCATTATTGCTTACTATTGAAGAAATCTTTGTACTCGAATTTATCCCCACTGGTATTGGAGCTTTATATGCCATATATATCTCTCCGAGATTTGCTGTTCCAATGTATTGATTATTGAGGGCTTCATTGAGAAATCTTTCTATTTCTTCAAACTCAAGAGCAAAAACGTTCAGAAACTGTTGTCCTGCAGACTCTCTGTTTTTTCTTACCTGAGTCCATGAGGGAAATAAAGATGCCATCCTGGGCGTATACTTTTCGCTGTATTTGTTTTTACCTTCTCCGTAGGCAGATGCCACAGGTTGTCACCTCAATTCACTTGAATGTCTTCTGTACTACGCACGTAAAGCTTTTCGTCCCACAGGGTAGAATAGTTTGTTACCATTATGGGCCTAGAATTTATATTTATATAATGAACAATAACATCATAGATTGAAGGAGATATATTTCTTACTGTTTGATATATAGCAGAGGCAATTAGGGGCTCTCCCATATCTAGGTTGTCAATATAGGACTTAATTCTTCTCGCTGCTTCGCTTTTATTGAACGATTTTTCAGAACTTGTTGTGCCCGACTTATGAACAATCGTTAGAGACATCCCTACTGGAACAGTCCTTGGTAATTCTGCCACACCAAGAATTCCAAAGGATGTTTTTTTATCCAAAATTCTTTGCACGTTCTCTACGGCCTCATTGGCCTTATCTAGAGTTGTTGCAATAACATAGGCGGTGTATGATCCTATGCCTCTGGTATATGGCTTTAGAATTATTTTCTTTACGTGTTCGACTTGTAAGGTTTCTACTTCAATACTTTTTTTGTTTCCTCCAGCGACTACACCCACTTGATTTGAAATTCTGTACTTGTAGTTAGAGTCAGATTCTCCAGGCAATCTTTCGCATCCTAGAAGCTCACCTATAAGATCTAAAAAATATCCTCTAGAAGTGCTCAAGAAGGATAGTCTTGTATTTCTCTCTAGTTCCGAATAGAATTCTGAGATTACGGAATTTATGGCTCTTGTGAGACTAAGAGTTCTAGAGCCTTCGCTGGTATTGTTCATTTTTGTTTCTCGAAGCCTAATGATAGCATCTTGTTCTAGCTCTTTTTCGCTCTTTCTGTAAAGAATCACTTTAAATCACCTCTATCCCAGATTCTAGATTTACTCTGGCAGCAATTGAAAAATCTGATCTATCACTAGTTTTTATCTTTGCTATGAACATAATTATATTACCAGCAGGTAGACCTGTAATACTCAAAGATCCAGAAGGGATGAAGTTATCATAGACTAAAGATGACCGAATATTAAAGATTCCAGTATCTAAAGAACTTCTATTATTCTTTCTTCCAATCAATGTACTTAAGTTTGCCCCTAGCCTAGGAAAAACTCCCCAATCTCCAATGTCTGTCTTTATTCTTACAGATATGCTTTCCTTAAGACACTCCTCACCTGAAGAAAGAGAAAAGTCTCCGTCTTCCCCAATTACAAAATCTCCTTCGTCTGAAAACTTTAAGTCTGTTACGCTTAGCATTTATCGGCCTCCAAACGTAGATAATAATTTTGTCATAAGCCTTTGAGCATCAAAGGCAAGAGTATTTGTAGGGGAAATAGTTCCTGCTCCTGGAGGTAGGACTGGAGAAAGGATTATGGGGAATTTGTTCCACCTCATCCCATCTCCAATACGGGTGTTGAAGTTTATTTCTTGTGTAAAAAAATGAACAGTAGGGGAGTGAAAGCTTATGGATTCCAGTATAGGATTCAATCGAATTCCCACATTCCTAGATGCAAAAATATCAATGATTCCATCTTCCCTACAAACAATTGAGGGCTGAAATGAGTCATTGTCTTTTTTTTGCCCTATCATGTATGTGTCATTTTTTCCTATTTTGCCAGACTCCTCAAGTTGTTTTTCTACATCAAATTTGAAGTTGTTTTTCTTTAGTTCATCGAGCCTTTGGTGCCAATGATTTGAACTATTTGTCAATGCTTTCCCTCCCTGCTAAAAAGTGATTATTGGAGTGTCTTGGCTAGGATTATTTTTGTCTTCCATGTATTCAGTGTCTTCTTCTATTGTTCCATCACCATCACGCTTCCGATATCTAGCAACTATCATTGGGCGTTGCAGAGATCCTGAGGCAAAGGTAGCTAGGACGATATCTCCTACCTTATAATCTCTGCCCCAGATTGCATTCTTTAGTGGGACCTCTGCATCCTCGATGACTGTTTTATTTCCGCTTGAAGGATCGATAAAGGCAATTGTGGCTAATCTTTCTCTGGAGTCAAAGAGTAAGATTTCTGCAAGAACCGAGGTTTGTCTGTTGGCGATCTCTTTAAAGGACCCCTCACTGAGCAGTCTCTCTTCAATTATCTTTATAATTTCATTGCCCATATGATCTCCTCTTTTCTAGTCTGTCCACTGGTTTCTCTTTAGGGCCTCTTCAATTTGTTTTTGCAAATATCCTTCTTCTAGATATTTTTCCGCATATTTCTCATAAGAAGAGTGAATAATCCTTTTGCCTATTCTGATGTCCATAAGATTAAATGGTTTTTTGTCCCATCTCAACAACTCTACGTATCCAGTTTCTTTTTCCATGCCATCTTCGCTTATTGGCCTCTGTACCCTTGTTGTTAAGAATAGCTTTGATACTGGATCGACTACGATTCCGAAGATGGATATTGGATTTTCTAAAAAGTAAGTGTTATAAAAACTAGAAAGTATTATTATGTCTCCTGCTTGGAGGTCTTCACTTTCTGTTTGCCAAGGCAGAGTGGACGAAAACAATCCATATTCGTCATTCACGAATTCATCTACACTGTTGTATGGCACTTTGTATCCTCTATTTTCAAGGGCAAACAAGACTAGGCCAATATCATCTAGTCCAACTTTAGGATCTCTTCCGCCTTCTAGGTATGGAACCTTGTAAGCCTCTGCTGCTGATTGAACAATCTTGCTTCCAGTGGCAATTAATAAATTTATTTCTTCTTTGTCTCTCTGAGTAAGGGAGCTTTCCATGTAAAAACCTATCTCGGATCGATCTTTGATGTATTGGAACTTAGCCAATTCATCCATAAATCCAACTGCCTGCTCTCCAAAGATCTCCTCTGGATTCCTAATTAAGTCTAATGGATTTTCTCCAAAATGACGGGCTAGTGACTCTGGGAAGTATCTGGAGTTTTTACTCCACCAAGAGTTTGTACCGATAGATGTCCCTACTATAATTCCTCTATGCCCATTAATTCCTGCAGAGAATTCTCTTCCTTGGAATTGTAAAAGATTTATAGATACACACTCTGCTCCATTAAAGTATCGCCTAATCATTCCCGATATTCCCATTCCTACTATATAGACTGCTGGAATGAGAACCAGAGCTGGAGCTCCACCAATTACACCAAGGGAAGTTCCGAGCCAAGAAAGAGCAGTGGTTGCGACTGTAGGAGCGATAAATGTGCCTAAAATTCCTGGCACTACTACTGTTCCTGCTACAGTGGCAGCCTCTACCGAGGCAGCTAGGGCTGCTGCTGCGGAGGTTATCGTTTTTACGATTAGGCTAGAAGCAATAGCTCCGCCAACAATCCAAGAAGTCTCTTCTCCTTGATCTAAATTTGAGACCGCAGCGTCTGGTTTTATTGAGGTAACGAATCCAGTATCTATACTCATTGTGTGGGTTACAGCTCCCACATAGCATGTTCCAAACATTTCATTTTGGATATCTCCAATATACATTATGTCATATGGATTAACAGTTGGATCTCCTAAGACAAGAAGTTGTCCTTGATACATGTCTTTCATATAGTCCTTTACGTTTGATGCGGCTATATTAAATGCCACATTCGCTGTATGGGTCCATGCCTTGACCGAACTTACTGCCCCAGAAACAAGGCTCAAAGCAAGTACGTTTCTAAAGAGCCCTGCCTTAGCATAAAGTTCAGAGTCAATTACTGTTGTCTTTTGAATGTTTGGATAAATATCTCTGTCTGCATGTGCAACTACCTGAGAGTCTGTGGTAGATACTTTGATAAGTCCTGGCCTATCTGCCTTGTATCTTGCAACTACGTTTGTATACATTCCCTCAGACGAGGCTTTAATTTTATTTGAAATAATATCTGACAAAGAGTCATAGATATGCCACTGAGAAAAAGCCTTCTTTCTTTCTATGACAACAAGGTCGCCAAAAATATATTCTCCCTCTCCTGGGCTTTGTGAGTCGAAGCGATAAACAGATCTTGGAATAAGGTCATACTCGTACGCTATATCCCAGTATGGCTTTCCATAAAACAAAGTAGACCTGAATTCAAATGGACGAACTGCACATACATAGTTAGGTATTGCTGCAGCTAAAACTTGCCCAACATCCCAAATAGACTTTCCTCCGAGGATTAATTGAATATTTGTCTCATCAGAGGAGCCTCCAGCAAATGCCCATCCGTTTTGCCACTCTCTAACGCCAGATCCATTTCCAGGATAAATATTTTGTCCCATTTCTGATCCTTTGGAGACAAACCAATTTCCGACGAGAGGATCTCCAAAGTGTATAACTGGGTGGTCGGATCTTCTTCCCTTAAGTCGCCTAAATCCAGAAATTTGAGCAATTGTCTCTCCTGTCCAAGATGCGTCTCCTCGGAAAAGGAGATCTTCTAAGATGTTTTTAGGTTCTGCTCCGAAGTTGAGAGTTCCAGATGTTGTAGTTTCGTCTTTAAACTTAAGCTTATTTGTAAGCTCAATTGCATCACTTTGTGCTACTATCTGAACAATGTCTCCAACTTCAACTTCTGTAATTGTTCCATTAAACATTACAGGTAGCTCGGAAAGATTGTTTCCATATCCCATTCGAAGATGAATTCTACACCCTGGGCTCATGAATATGCTTCCTACAGCATAACTTCTTGTTTCAATTATTTCTTGCGTTATATGAGGAAATACAAGTTGTCTAAAATTAAACTTGTACTTATCTCTGCTGTATACCTCTCCAGACATGGAGTTTGTAAAGTACTTGTATTGATTAGACATGACCATGGTAACTGTATCTGCGGCTATTTTTCTGTTCTTATGAACTTCAATGCTACTTACCGCATTTGTTCCATAGAAATTGTCCCATAATCTTGCCCACCCAATCCATCTTCCTTCATCAATAATGAACATATGGAATGTTGGGAACGCCCTTGTCATTCTCCCTTTATGAGAGTATTTTTTCATATCATGCCATTGATCTCCATGCTTTCCTCTAAAAGATCTAGACTCAAGTGGCATTTGTACTTCATTGAAGAAAATGCTGCCAAGGGCCGATTTTGAAAGTCCATATACTTCGTGGAGCATATCTATAAAATCATAGGGATCTATATAGTCTGGGTCAGTTTCTGAAAGAAGAGTCAGAGGAAAATGGAATGTTAAATCATCTTTAAGAGCCATCTGATACATCATGTCGAGGCTAAGAAAATCTTCCGAATTAAAGAACGGGTCGTCGAAGGAAATAGATGTTTTTCTAGTGTACGTTGAGACTTGAGCTTCCTCGGGTCCGCTCGATACAAATGTTTTGATTGCAGAAGCTATAGAGGAAAAAATTACTCCAGGCTTAACTTCCTCAATGACAACATTTCCCTTATCGTCTAAGACTTTTTCTATTCTTCCATCAGTTATATCGCTTTGCCCTGCAAGTCCTTTGTAGGAAAATATGGCATATAGCCAAAGCGGATCGTAACCTTGACACATGTCGACTAGCTCAGCAACTTTTGGATTGTTAACTCTTTGGGCTTCAAGTCTCTGTCTACTGTTTACAATTTCTTTTGTCGATGCGTTATAGCCAGGCATGTTGTACAGCAGATCAAATCTATGCGCAAAGTACCGAACTCCAATTTCGATATTGGCGACTGGATTACTTCGTATCTCTTCGAAGTCATACCTTACTTTTTTATTCGGGTATTCTGGTCTATACCTTGGAGGATTTATCTTTGCAGCCTCATATCTTTGAGCTGAAAGGTCTTTTCTAATTGCTGTCAGGATTTCGTTGTCTGACCTTTTTTCGTCGCTTCTTCTATACAATCCTGGATTTTGAATAAACCTCTTATCTAGTGGCAATAGTTTAGCGTTTCCATTTTCGTCTGGAGGATATCTCCAAGTAATTGCATCATTATTTTCCAAAGACCCATTTCCGTCATGGTACTGGGGAATGAACAGATCTGGGAATA
>JAAYQN010000085.1 GCA_012519285.1 Clostridiales bacterium | reverse complement strand
GCGGGCCGACCACCTCGGGCAGAGTGGACGCCTACACGCCGAGGCTGCTCGACCTGGGCCTTATTGGCATGATAGGCAAGGGAGAGCGCAGCAAAGAGGTGATAGAGAGCATAAAGAAAAACGGCGCCGTGTACTTTGCCGCAATCGGCGGAGCGGGCGCGCTGTACTGCTTTTGCGTCAAAAAAGCCGAAGTCCTCGCCTTCCCTGAGCTCCTCTCCGAGGCTGTATATAAGCTTCACGTCGAAGACTTTCCTGTAATAGTGGCAATAGACAGTGAGGGAAACAGCATTTATAAGCGTTAAAGGGATTATAAACCCCTTTTAAACCCCTAATTTTTTCTCTATCAATTCTTTCCATTCAAAGAAAATACCCCTTAAAATTTAAATACTTTTAAGGGGTTTTGTTTTTTTGATTTTGTCAAGCCGACAAAAACCTCATTTCTGCGGAATTTCGCAGCTGTGCGCATTTCCCGGCGCGGGGATTTCCCCCGCCCTCTGCAATGCCGTCTTGGATATTACAGAACCTACCAGCTCGTAAATCAGCGTGGCACACAGAATCACGGTGGTTATCTGCGCGGTATACTGCGGAACCAGCTTTCCCGAGACTATCATAAGGCCCAGCGCGACGCCCGCCTGCGGCACCAGCGTAAAACCCAGATACTTTCTCACCTTTTTGGGAGCCTTGACCATGGCGCAGCTTATATAGCTTCCGAACATCTTTCCGAGCACCCTGAAAACCACGTACACAGCGCCGACAATACCTATCTGAGGGATTACCGAGACGTCGAGCGAGGCGCCCGAAAATACGAAGAACAGCATCAGTATGGGCGGGGTCATCATTTCGGATATCCTTATGACGGAATCGCCCTCATTCGAGATGTTGACAAAGACGGCGCCGAAAACCATGCAGGTAAGAAGCGGAGATATGTTGATATAATCAGCAAGAGCAGCAGTCGTAAGCACCATGCCCGCTATGGCGCACATGCGGTTTGAGGGCTTTTTGAAAAAGCGGAGAGGAATGAGCAGCAAAAAAGCAGCCGCCGTCCCCATCACCGCCGAAAGCCCTATCTCTATAAACGGCCGGGCTATCGACATCAAAATATCCGAGCTGCCCGCCATGGATTTTACGACGGTCACGGCGATACTGTACAATATCAGGGCGGCAGCGTCGTCGAGAGCCACTACGCTGAGCAGCATTCTTGTCAGCGGGCCGTTGGCGTTGTACTGCTTGATTATCATTATGGTCACCGCGGGAGCGGTCGCGGCAGCTATGGCGCCGAGAATGAGGGCGAGCGAAAAGTCCGTCCCCAGCGCAACCAGGGCCGCCGTGACGAATATGGTGGCAAAGACGCTCTCGAAAACGGCAACTATAATCGCCGCCATGCCCATTTCCTTAATGAAGGAAAGCTTAAATTCCGCGCCGATAAACAGCGCGATAAAGGCGAGTGCTATTCCCGAGACCAGCTCACTCGCGCCTTTTACAAGCTGCGCATCCAAAAGGCCGGTCACGCTGGGGCCGAAGAGCAGCCCCGCGATCAGATAGCCCGTAACGTTGGGAAAGCCCACAAGCTTTGCGAGCCTTCCTAAAAGCAGACCCGCAAGCAGCATAATGCCGATATAAAAGATAGTGTCCAAGTTTTTATAACCCCTTTCCGAACGCGTAATCCAAGTTTATTATGAACATTATGCCAGTATCGGGCTGGGTAAAGTCGATCACCTTTGAGGTGATTTTCTTGATCAGCTCTTCCTGGTCCTCCCTGATGACGACAAAAATGGTCTTGTTATGATGATTGGCGGTTTCGCTTTGCAGGAACTTTCTCACCGAGTTGAAGAAGGAAACCTCCTCTTCAGGCCCTTTGAAAATCTCCCTCGCCATCCCTTTGCTGTCTAAAATGGTGGCGCCGCATATGCCTTCCCTCGCGTATTCCACCATCAGCTCGTTGAGCTTTTCAACCCGGTTCAGTACCAGCACAAACAGCTTCATCTCTACCTCCCGCGCGCCGGCTAAAGCGCAAAGTTTTTTGGGGCTTTTTAAAAAGCCCTCGCCTTAAAAACAAGACTATATTAGACCAAAAAAACCTCCGTGTCAAATGCGCGAGGGGCTTTTTTAAAAGAAAAAAAGGCTTCCCCGAAGCGGCGTTTATAATCCGCACTGGGAAGCCTTATGGGCCTGCCTATGTAAGTCCTACTTTATCATGTCCATTATGTTTCTGAGCATCTTTCTCTGCTCACTGTTTAGCATGGGGGCAATCTTTTTCTCAAAGTTCTCAAGCTGAGCGGTGTTTAACTTGCCATCCTTCTTGTTCTTTTCGGCGAGCGCCTTGATATCATGGATGAGCCTTTCCCTGTTGCCCTGAT
>JAAYQN010000084.1 GCA_012519285.1 Clostridiales bacterium | reverse complement strand
GCCGCCGCGGACAGCAGCAGCAGGGGGATCGCCGCGAACATGTATCTCTCGTGCATCTCCATCGAAAAGGTGAATATGGAAAGCACCAGCAGCGCGCAGCACAGGTACAGGTGCTTGTCCTCAGCCCGCCAGCAAAGCAGCATGCACACTGCGCTCAGCAGCGCGATGACGATGTAGTTCAGCGCCTCGTAGCTCAAAAAGCCCAGTATCAGGGTGTTCGGGATGGGCTCCCAGTTCTTGAAAATGAGGGAATAAAAGTTGAAGGCGTTTACCGAAAAGTAATCGTACGCGCCCATCTGGGCAAGGTAGACTTCGATAAAGAAAAAGGGCTTGCCGGCAAGCATGTACTTTATGGTCATAGGAAGCGTCAGCAGCAAAAACGCCCCAACCATGGCCGCAAAGCCGATGGCCAGCCTCGAAAATATTCTGTAATCTCTGCTTTTGATGCTCTTTACGATGTCTTTTAGGATAAAGGCAGCCACCACCGGCAATATAAAGGCAAACTGCAGCTTGAAAGAGAGAGCGGCGCCGACGACGGCGAGGCACTGAATATACTTTCTCTCAAGGGCGAACTGCACGCACAGTATGGTAAACAGCGCCAGAAAGGAGTCCACCTGCCCCCACATGGAGGAGTTTATAAACACCGCTGGGTTAAACAGGTAAAGCAGGCAGAAGGCGAGCGCGCGCGAGGGGCTTAAATATTTTAAGGATATCTTATGGATTAAATAAGCGCAAACCAGGTCGCATATTATCGAGGGAAGCTTGAGCATTACCACCAAAATACCCGAAGTGTAGGGTATGCCGAACAACCTCGCCAAAAGGCCCACGAGGTATAGAATATAATGGTATGCGGGAAGGTAGGAATATTGTGAGAGGCCGTCGTAGAAGGAGAAGAAGTCCTTTTGCAGCTGCTCCGCCCAGTATTGGAAACTGGTTATGTCGTTATGGCCTATAAAGACTGATGCCAGCGTTATTCTGGCCGCCAGCGCCACCAAAAACGCCAGAAAGACCCAATCTGAATGTTTCCTCTTTTGCAAAAAGGGCGCGCCGCCGCTTACGGCAAGCCTGCCGATGGCGTACCTGTAGACGAGCAGCGCCAGCAGCGCAAAGCCCAGGCAGCATACCGCCAAAAAAATTGTGCCTAAAAAGGTGTGCGCCCAATTGTAGCCCATAGTGATATTCTAAAACCTTTTGGGCTTTTTGACAAGCGTTTTGCAAAACTGCGGCCCAAAGCCACAATTTTTGTTTTGCCCCTACTGCCACTGGGGGGGCGTAATCCTGTTTTCCTTAAACCAGTCTGAGTCCTTTAACTTGACGTCATTGTCGCTGCAGCTTACCGTGACGCCCGAGGAAGCGGAATAAAAGACTATGTTGCCGTTGAAGGATTTGAAAATATTGTTTTTATAATCGACAGAGAGAGTGGTAACGTACACGCTGTCGGTGTAGGGCGCTACCCTGTCGATGAACTCCTGTGTGGGGAACTGGTTTTCGCTCGCGTCGGTGTATTTGGAGCTTCCCGCGCAACAGCACACCACTACGTGCCTTGGCTTTATTTTTTCAAGGAGGACGTCGTGGGAAGAACTCTTTGAGCCGTGGTGGCCCGCCTTGTAGACCTCCACCTCGGGGAGGTCGGGGTTGAGCTCGACAAGCTTTCTCTCCCCGCTCTCTTCGCGGTCTCCCTCGAGGTCTCCGGTAAAGAGGAAATGCCTGTCGCCATGGCTTATCAGCACGCAGACCGAATAGTTGTTCTCTTCAGAGGACTCGTTATAGTAATAGTAACTGTCAAGCACCCGCAGCGTTATGCCGCCGCCGAGGTCGAAGGTTGAGCGCCCCTCTTCAATGCACTGCCTCGCGGTGTAGTGGGTGGCTCCCTTTGCCACCTCGTCGTCCCTCTCCCTTATGTAGTTGCTGTACATCGTCGCGGTTGGGCTCTGGTTGGTCAGGGCAAAGTCGATTATCACCTCGCACTCGTAGAGGTCAAATATGCTCTCCGCGTTAGGTCCCGTGGCAAAGCCCGCGTAATGGTCCTGATGGGCATGGGTGACTATGACAAATTCCAGCTTGCCGTCGCCGCAGTATTTGTTTATGTAACCGGTGATGGTGGGGATGCTCGACGCCCTGGAGCCGGCGTCGATCAATATGTCCTTGTCGCCCGCCTTGATGAAGATGCAGTCGCCGGTGAACTTGTTGCCGAGCTCGAGAAAATGCACGGATAATTCCGCGGGCTCTTCCTCAAACAGCTCCAAATAACCAAAGTAAGAGGCTATGGCAAAGACGATGAGGGATACCAAAAGGGAGATGACCTTGTTCTTTTTCTTCATGTGCCGCCCATCCTATCTTTATGATCTATTTTTGATTATAATGTCGCCAAAACCTTCAGTCAAGCGATGTCGAAAAATGTCTTATTAATTATACTCGGCCACGGGGCAAAGTTATGTTTATTTTGAATGGACGCGGTTTAAAAATAGAAATAAGAGAAAAAAAGGAGAGGGCGATGAAAGTTTTAAAGAATATCGAGGGAGAAAAGGTATTAAGCCTTGCTGAGCTCGTCAGCTACAACGAGGGGCAGATAATAAGCCGCACGCTGGTGCAGAACAGGCACGTCAGCTTGACGCTGTTCGCCTTCGACAAGGGCGAGGAGATAAGCTCCCATTCCTCAAGCGGCGACGCGATGGTGACCGTGCTTGACGGCACCGCGAGGATAACCGTAGGCGACAGCACCTACACGGTAAGGAGCGGGCAATCAATCGCAATGCCCGCAGATATTCCCCATGCGCTTTATGCCGAGGAGCCCTTCAAGATGCTGCTCATAGTGGCATTCCCCCCACAGGTCGGACAGGAAGTTAAGAAAGTTTGACGGTGCTTCCCAATGGGCCCAAAAACAGGCGGCTTTTTTCCGCCTTTTTTCACACCCTCGTTAGCAAGAAAAGCCCCTCGCCGCTCAGGGAGTACCGCCCGTAGCCCGCGGGCACGAAAAAGGTGTCCCCCTTTCTGAAGGAGATGCCCTCTATGTCGCCTTTTCCCTCGAGCACGCTTACGGCGTTGAAGCTTGAGCCTCCGCAGAAAAGCTCCTCCTTTCCCGAAAAGCTGCGCTCTTCCACCGTAAAGTATTTGCAGCTTGCCAGCACGTTGTCCTCTTTCCTTCCCCTGGGCAGATATTTTTTGAAGCTGAGCACATCGAGGGCTTTTTCCACGTGGAGCTTCCTCTTTCTGCCAGACTTGTCCACCCGATTGTAGTCATAAACCCTGTAGGTCACGTTGCTGTTTTGCTGAATCTCGCAGATGGTCACGCCCGCACAGATGGTATGGATGGTGCCCGCCTCTATCAGGAAGCTGTCCCCCTTTTTTACGGGGATGAAATTCAACAGCCCCTCTATCGAGCCGTCCGCAATTGCCCTTTCAACTTCCTCCTTCGAGACATCCCTCGAAAAACCGAGGTATATCCCCGAGCCTTCCTCGCAATCTGCGATGTACCACATCTCCGTCTTGCCAAGGTCGCCCTCGCGGGCAAGCGCGTACTCGTCGGCGGGATGTACCTGGACGGAGAGCTTTTGCTCGGCGTCTATGAGTTTTATCAGCACGGGGAACCTGTCCAGCCCCCGGCAGTTTGAGCCCATGTTCTCGGCGTTTACCACGTCCCTTAAGGTTACTTTCGGGCGGCCATCTATGCCGCTGGGGCCGTCTCTGTGAGTGGAAAGCTCCCAGCTTTCGGCGACCTTGCCCTCAGCCTTTTTGCCCCATTTGGTCACGAGCTTGGTCCCGCCCCATATATAGTCCTTGAGAGCGGGAACCATCTTCAATATTTCCATGCGCACCTCTTGCCTTTAGATTTTGTTGCCACTATTATAATACCGCTTAAGGCAAAAGACAAGGATTTCAGTCCGCTGTCAGCTCGGCGAGCTTGAAGATGTCCCCCGCGCCGAGAAGGAGCACGCAGGAGCCGCGCATCCGCCTTATGAGCAGGCTTGCCTGGTGAAAGTTGTCGAGGTAGTAGGCGTTGGGATGCCCCCTCGACAGCCTCTCGTAAAGCGCTATGCTCGAGCCCTCGGCGTCGTACTCTTCCCTCGCGGCGTACACGGGAAGGAGCAGCACCGCCGCCGCGCCGCCGAAGCAGCCCTCAAACTCTTCCATCAGCGCTTTGGTCCTCGTGTAGGTGTGGGGCTGAAAGACGGCTATTACATTCTTGCCGAATGTCTCCCTCGCCGCGTCTATAACCGCCTTTATCTCTTTTGGATGGTGGGCATAGTCGCAGATTATGGGGATGCCGCCTGCTTTCCCCACGTTCTCAAACCTTCTGCCTATGCCCTTGTATTTTGATAAAGCAGAAGCTATCACATCACACTCGATGCCCAGCAGGCTTGCCGCAAGGTATGCCGCCATGGCGTTGTAAATGTTGTGCCTGCCATTCACCGAAAGGGATATCTTCAGCTGCCTTTCCCCGTGGCAGAGGGTAAAGCTGTATCTGCCCTTTGATCCCCTTATCTCTTTAGGGTAGCAGTCGTTGCCTTTTCCAAAGCCGAAGGTGGCGCACTTTACGTGAGGGATAATCTTTATGCAATTGGAGTCGTCGCCGTTTACGACGCAGGTGCCCCTCCCGTTTTTGGCAAAGCTTAAGTAGGCGTCCACGAGGTCCTCTTCGTCCTTGAAGTAATCCATATGGTCTTTCTCGACGTTGAGGATGACGGGGACGAGGGGCTTTAGCGCCAGGAAATTCCTCCTGTACTCGCACGCCTCGGCGAGGCAGCAGCCCCTGCCCTTTCTGAAATTGCCCCCGATTAGGGCGAGGTTGCCACCAATCAGTATCTGGGGGTCCCGTCCCGCCTCCAGCAGGATATAGGAAAGCATGCCGCACGCCGTGGTCTTGCCGTGGCTTCCCGCGACGGCAATGCTCTCCTCAAAGCAGTTGAAGAGCGCTCCCAAAAACTTGTGGCGCTCGAGCACGCAGCGGCCTCCCCTGACGGCCGCGACGAGTTCGACGTTGTCGGGCCTTATCGCGGAAGAAAAGACCACTATGTCGCTCCCCTCGACGTTCTTTTCGCTGTGGGAAAAATACACCTTTGCGCCGAGCTTTACCAGCTGCTCGATGTTCTCGCTTTGCGCGATGTCCGAGCCCGTCACGGTGTAGCCGTAGGAGAGGCAGATCCCCGCGAGCGCGCTCATCCCTGTTCCGCCGATGCCGATGAAGTGGATTTGGGGTTTTTTGTCGAGAAAACTTTCCACCAGCCTGTATATGTGCCTGCTCATAATAAAAATATATGACGTTTTTTTCCAAAAAAAACTAAAGCTTGGCAAAAAATTTTTAAAAAACTATTGAAATGCCATTTTTTATATAGTAAAATAAGATAAGCTTAAATTACTATAAGGTGGGTTAAATAGAGATGAACATTACCGACGTACGCATTCGCATTGTGAAAAAAGAGGACAGCAAGCTCAAAGCGGTCGCATCAATCACCATTGACAATTGCTTTGTGGTACACGACATCAAGGTAATCGAGGGGGCTGAAGGGTATTTCATAGCCATGCCGAGCAGAAAGACCAATGACGGGGAGTATAAAGACATAGCGCATCCCATAAACACCGAGACCAGGGAATTCATCAAAACCGAGATCTTAAAGGCCTTTGAAGAGGCTAAGAGAGCGGAAGCTTAAAAAATCTTTAACATATCTTTTACAAATACTTCAGATTTTAAATAGCCTTGCAGCTTGTCTTTCGTGCTGTCGTCAGGCATAGATGTAGTAGTGTTTTTTTATGAAAGGAAAACCGCCCTGTAGTTGGAGCGGTTTTTTTGTCCGTTTTTTTAAATAAAAAAACTACCTGGAGGTTCGTTTTTCTCGCACCTCAAAGCTGCGCCCGCAAGAGGGCTTTCGCGTCTGTTCAAGGGCGTTTCCTTCGGGTTTGCCCTCTATCTTTAAAGCCAAGCCAAAAGGACGGATAAGTTAAACGGCTATGCTTTGCCTACCAATAGCAAAGCAGGCCTTTGCCTTACCCCAATAGCTTCCATACGTTGGGGTTTTCGTCGGGCGGGTCGTTCTGGGTCCAGTACTTTGCCCTGTACCAGTGACCTTTATAGTACACCTCGTCGCCTTGGACGTATATGTTGAAATCCCTCCACTCATGGGTTATTTCCTGCCAGGGATTGCCCATTACGCCGGGCTCTTCGCCAGGCTTAGCGTAATACCGCGCGTAAAACACCCTGCCGTCATGTATCACGTGCGCGCCCTCAGGGTAAGATGTTCCGCTCTCCCAGAGCGGGTAGTCGGGCAAGGGCTCTTCGCCGGGCTCATCTGATTGCGGCACGATCAAGGAGTTAAACTGCAGGCCGATGGTGAGGGTATCCTCGGTTATGGAATCGAAGCAGTCGCCATCCCATCCCTCGAGCCATATGTTTACGGTGAGGCGAGCGCAATAGGCCTCCCTTTCGACGTCGTACTCCAAAGAGAGCAGCTTGTCGGTTATTATGTAATTTCCCGTCTGTGGGTTATAGAAATTGGTGGAAAAGTTTTTATTGAGGTAATACTCGGGGGCCGTGAGGTCGTAGCCGTAAACCTCGTTGAGGTAGTCGAGCGCGAGGTTTTTTGGCTCAAATCCGGGCTCGTCATGGAGGTTTACGTCCTTGTTGTAGCCCGTGTGGGGATTGGGATACCATATCACCGCGCCTTCCTGGCCCATGAAGGATATCCTCACCGCGTCCTTGGCATGGGCAACTATCTCCTGCCCGCTCTGTATATGC
>JAAYQN010000083.1 GCA_012519285.1 Clostridiales bacterium | reverse complement strand
CGGGAACCTTCGTTCCTTTCCTTCCCTATTCAATTGTCAATCTGCTTCGCTGCCCTCACAGACAGCTTTATTATATTAGCATTTTAATAAACTTTTGTCAACGGTTTTGCCATAAATTTTTTTAAGTAAAGACTGTATGAAGATTGCAGGTTATACTGTCTTCCGTCGCTTTGCAAGCTCGTGAAAGCATTATAATTGAAAAACAGTTTCAAGGCTTGCCTTATATATTATATGCATAATCCGCACGCTTTCTTCAACCGTATCCATTTTATTTGCGTAAATTCAAAATTACTTCAATTCTTTCAAAAACTGTTGCCACGCAGCTAAAAAAATATTTTATAAAAGGTGAACAAATGTTTACAAAAAGTGTTTTTTATGATATAATGAAAAAAACATTTTTCTGAGAGGTCGCCTATGGAGCTTAACGAAAAACTCTCAAGGGTCTTAAATTACCTGAGAAATTACATAGAGGAAAACGGTTTTCCCCCAACAGTGAGGGAAATATGCGCCGAGCTTGGGATAAAATCCACCGCGACCGCCTACTCATACCTTGAAAGGCTCAAGGAACTCGGTTACCTTAAAAAATCAAGGGCCAAAAACAGGGCGCTGGAGATAGTGGACAAGAAAAAGGCAAGCTACAAGACCGTTCCCTTGGTGGGCAGGGTGACTGCCGGAACTCCCATTTTGGCTGAGGAAAACGTCGAGGGTTACATACCCCTTCCTTCCGATATCTTCAGGGCCAACGACCTTTTCATGCTCGGGGTGGAAGGGGACAGCATGGTCGAGGCGGGAATATACGACGGGGACATCATCATCGTAAACAGGCAAAATTACTCCGAAAACGGGGACATAGTGGTCGCCTTAATAGGCAACGAGGCCACCGTCAAGAGATTTTATAAGGAAAAAGGTTATATCAGGTTGCATCCCGAAAACAGCTCAATGCATGACATCATAGTCGAGGAATGCATAATACTCGGAAAAGTGTGCGGGCTGTTGAGAAAGTATTAAAAAATGCATAGCACTTGCTAAAGTTTCGCCACATAGTACTATGCAAAAAATAATTGAAAGTACTCTCTTTCTGCTAACAGTATCCTATAATCATGCGTCTGGCATTTTCTTTCAGGATACGGAAAGGGATAGCGCTAAAAAGCTTTCAGCAATTTTTGGCAAATTCCCTCATCTCATACAGCTTGATGAACAGCTTGGCAGTCGCCATGGCGTCGTTCCATGCCCTGTGGTGGTCCTTTAGGTCTATGTCGAAGTATTCGCACAGCGTGTTGAGCTTGTAGTTAGACAGCCCTATGCCTGAAAGGTATTCCTTGGCGATCTCCAGCGTGTCGTAGACGCAGTTATCGAAATAGTAGCCGTATTTTTTGGAATGGTATTTTATGAATTTTAGGTCAAATTCAATGTTGTGCGCCACGATGTCGGCTCCCCTCGTGAATTTGTAAAAGTCGGGCAGCACCTGCTCGAAGGTGGGGCAGTCCTTTACCAACTCATCGTCTATTCCGTTCAGCTTCACCGTCTCCTCTTTTATATGTATTCCCGGATTTATCAACGTCGAAAAGGTTTCGGTTATTATTCCGTCCTCAATCTTTACCGCCCCTATCTCGGTTATCCTGTCTATATCGTAATTTAGCCCCGTCGTCTCTATGTCGAACACCACAAATTTTTTGCCCTTGAAAAAGTGCGGTATCGGCACGTCGCCCCTCTCAAACAGGTCCAGCTGTTCGGACTGCATGAATTTCCTCGGGAAAACCACGCTGTAATTTGGCGGCTCCGGCCTTGAGGGCCTTTCTGCCATGACGAAATCCTTTTGCAGCTCGCAGAGCGATATGCTCTTTACCATGCACACGAAGCCGTTTTTGAAGGAGTCAAATTTGATATCTCCCAAAATCAGCACCTCGCACCCGTCCTGCAGCTGCCTGACCTTTTCGTAATTTGCCTCGCTGGGGAAAAACATGCAGAAAATCCTGCCTGTAAAATCCTCGAGCTCAAAAGACACCATCACCTTCTCGTTTTTGGTCTTTCTCTCGGTAAAGCCTAAGACCTTGCCGCAGATGAGCTGCCTGGGAGCCTCGCTCTCGCAATCGGATATGTACACGGCGGACCCCTTTGCAGCCTTGCCGACAAGCGGCGTTATATTGGAAACCTCTATTATCCTAAAGTTCAGCGGTCCCTGCTCCGCCTTTTCCTCGGCCTTCTTGACCTCTTCCCTTCCCCCGTCGACGTAGGCGACATCTATCATAAACTTTTCCTTAAAGTGCCCCTCGAGCTCAGCCGTCATTTCTGCTATTATGGAGTTTTCCTCAAGGTATACTCTTATGTACTCGAGACAACGAAGCTTAAACAAAAAAACCCCGCCCTTTCTCTCGCACGATACTTCCTTTAAGGATGAGCCGAGCGAGAGATATTTTGCGGTTATTATCTCCCTGATTTTCTGCAGGGCTACATCCTCGTCGCAATATATCTTTGAATAATTTATCTGCTTTATAGTGAAGGCGGGAGGGATTATTGCCTCAATCCTGGACCTGATGTCCATTTTCTGGGCATCCGAGAACACTGTTTTGGAGCTGAAATTTACGACTATGGAGCAATCCGATTTGGAAAGTACCACGCTGTCTATGTACAGGTTCCCGTATTCGGGGTTTTCTTCTGCAAGGTATTCTACAAGGTTCATCTTACAGTAAACTCTTAAGTTCCTTTATAAATTCATCCAAAGCCTGCTTTTGGCTCACACTCTTTACGACTCTTCCTTTCTTGAAGATGGCAGCCCTGCCGCTTCCGCCCGCGATTCCGATGTCGGCGTCCTTAGCCTCTCCAGGGCCGTTCACGACGCAGCCCATGATAGCCACCTTTATGTCTTTGTCAACGCCTTCGAGTATTTTCTGGACCTTGCCCACAAACCCCTCGAGGTCGTAATTGCACCTGCCGCAAGAGGGGCATGACACAATCTCGGGATGCGGCATCTTGCCGAGCGCCTTGAGAATATTTTGCGCCGCCTTGACCTCCCGCACAGGGTCGCCGGTGATTGACACCCTTATGGTGTCCCCTATCCCCTTGGCGAGCAGTGCGCCTATCCCTATGGCACTCTTTACTATCGCAAACTCGTAAGGGCCCGCCTCGGTCACCCCAACGTGGAGGGGGTAATCGGCCAGCTTGCTTATATATTCGTATGCCTCTATTGTGGTTATGACAGAAGAAGATTTAACCGAGATAACGGTATCGTAAAAGGAAAACTCCTCCAGTAGCCTGACGTGCTTTAAGGCGCTCTCGCAAAGCTTTTGGGCCGCGGTGAAGGGCCTGTCCGCGAATTCCTTCTCGATTGAGCCGCTGTTTACGCCCACGCGTATGGGCACGCCGTGCTCCTTGGCGCATTTTACGAGGTATTCCACGTTTTTCCTGCTTCCGATGTTTCCGGGATTAAACCTGATCTTGTGTATGCCGCTTTTTATGCACTCTATGGCTATCCTGTAATCGAAATGGATGTCTGCCACGATGGGCATATCGGTGCGCCTTATTATTTCGCCGACGAACTTCGCTTCTTCGAGGTCGGGAACCGCAATACGCACTATGTGGCAGCCTGCCGCCTTGAGCCTTTCTATCTGGTCTATGGTCCCTTTGACGTCGCTCGGCACCGTTATGGTCATGGACTGAATGGCAATGGGGCTGCCGCCCCCTATTGGGACATCCTTTACAAATACCTTTCTCGTCATAACATCAACCGATTATCTGGAACAGGTCCGCGATTATGACCAGCGCTAGGAGCAGCAAAAGGCCGGCAAAGTGGATTTTCCCCTCAAGCTCCCTGCGGATGGGTTTTTTACGGATTATCTCTATTATGATAAACATTATCCTCGAGCCGTCGAGCGCGGGTATGGGAAGGGCATTGAACACAGCGAGGTTGACGCCAATGAGTATGACTATCTCAATCAGCGGTCTGAAGCCCATCCTCGCCCAGTCCGCTGTATAGCCGATGGTGGTTATTGGGCCGCCGATCTGGTTAATTCCTATGCCCCCTGTGATAAGGTCGGCAAAGAAGCCCAGCACCACGCCGGCCATCTTAAAGCTGTACACCGCTCCCTTCTTGATTGAGCCCCAAAAGCCTAACCTATACAGCATCGAACTGCGCTCTATTCCCAGGCCGTGGTATTCCTCTACCTCTTCGCCTTCGCCCGCGCTAAGGTATCTTCTCAGCATTACCTGAACGTCACGCCTTACGCCGCCCCTTACGACGGTGACGGTAAACGGAATTTGCTTCTCGCTTTCCTTGAGGTCGTCGAGGGCGTCTATCATATCATTTATAAGATATATTTCCCTTCCCTCGATGGCAAGAATCAGGTCGCCTTCCTTGAGCTTGTATTCCTCGGGAACGGCGGGCCCGGCATCGGGGAGAACCTTCGCCACCGAGGGAACGTACATGCCCGAGGCCATAAACGTAATGATGACAATCAGCAGCGAGACCAAAAAATTCATCGCCACGCCGGACAGCAGCACTATTATTCTCTTCCAGGGCTTTTGGTTATTGAAGGCGTCGGGGTTGGCGATGTCCTCGTCTTCCCCCTCGAACGCGCAAAAGCCGCCGAGCGGGATTGCCCTCAGCGAAAACACCTCGCCCGTGTCGCCGTTTATGTGCGAGTAAATCTTAGGTCCGAATCCTATCGAGAACTCGTTTATCCTGAACCTTAGGATTTTGCCTGCGATGTAGTGGCCGAGTTCGTGCACTGTTATCATAAAAAGCAGCACAAGGATGGCCACAAAGATATAGAATACGTTTGAGAACATCTGTTGCAGTATTTCCATAGCCTTATACCCTTGCCGCGATGAAATCCCTAACTTTCGAGCCTATACAATATACGTTTTCAGGGGTGCATTTTATGCTGCCGTCAATACTGTCAAGCGCCTCTTCTATCAGCTGGGGGATTTTGGTAAAGGGAATCCTTCCTTCCAAAAAAAGCCTCACCGCATCGTCGTTAGCGAGGTTCAATATAGCCGGGTACATTTCCCCCGCCTTCAACGCGCGATAAGCAAGCTCAAGGCAGGGATATTTGTCGGCGTCAATGGCTTCAAAATCAAGCCTTTTCAAAGCGATGAAATCGAGAGAAGGGACGCCGCTCTCTATCCTCTGCGGATAGGTGAAGGAATACATAATTGGTATCTCCATATTGGGATATGACATCTGCGCGAGGACTGAGCCATCCTTAAGCTCTATCATTGAGTGCGCTATGCTCTGGGGGTGCATCACGCACTCGATGCGGTCGGCGCTTATGTCAAAAAAATGCCTTGCCTCGATCACCTCAAACCCTTTGTTCATCATTGTGGCGCTGTCAATGGTGATCTTGCTGCCCATCTTCCAGTTGGGGTGGAGAAGAGCCATCTCGGGCGTTACTTTCTCAAGCTGATCCCTGGATAAATCCCTTAAAGCACCGCCGCTCGCCGTCAGAATGAGCCTTTTGAGGCTGCCCTCAATCTGGCCCTGCATGCACTGGAAGATGGCGCTGTGCTCGCTGTCGACAGGGATTATCTGCGAGCCTGTTTTCGCCGCCAGCCCCTTTACATATTCGCCGCAGGACACCATCACCTCTTTGCTCGCGAGCGCGATCCGCTTTTTTGCCTTGATGGCCTCAATGGTTGGGTAAAGCGCGGCGATGCCCACGATGGCGACGAGCACCACGTCCACCTCTTTGAGCGAAACCACTTGTTTCAGCCCTTCCTGCCCAAACAAAAACTTCGTGGAAGGGAAATCCTTTGGGTCTATCTCGCCCGCTCTGGACGAATCGGTGAGCACGCAGTATTTCGGCTTAAATTCATAAAGCTGCTCTTTAAGCAGCCTGAGGTTGGAATGCGCTGAAAGCGCGAGAGCGTTGAATTTATCCCTGTTTTTCCTTATGATATTCAGAGCCTGGGTGCCGATTGACCCTGTGCTTCCTAAGATGCAGATGTTAAGCAAGCCGATACCTCACAGAAAATATGTAGGTGATATCAAATATTGCCTTATATTATATAAGTGAATAAGGTATATATAAATATGGCGTTGAATATTATGCCGTCCACCCTGTCGAGCACTCCCCCGTGGCCGGGCAGCAGGTTGCCGAAGTCCTTTATGCCGAGCTTTCTCTTTATGGCGCTTTCGGCAAGGTCGCCAAGCTGCGTGAAAACCGAGCCCGCAATGCCGATCGCCTCCATTTGCCACAGAGAAGGTATATTGATATGCGAAAAAAAGCTAATAAACACCGAGTATATCATCATCCCTGCGGTAAGCCCCCCGATGAGACCCCCGACGGCTCCCGAGACCGTCTTTTTCGGGCTGATCTCGGAGTACAGCTTGGGGCCCTTTAGCAAGCTGCCGACGAGAAAGGCAAATGTGTCTGACATGGGCCCTATGCCGAACACGCATACCAGCAAAAACAGCGCTCTGTCGCTATATGCCAGGGGATATATAAAAGAAAGCAGCAGCGCGGGGTAACACAGGGCGAGGGCAAAGCTTCCGACAGATGAGATAGGGACTTGCGCCTTAAATGTGGAGAGCACGAGCGCCGCCATAATCGCCACCGCCGTGAGCAAAAACACGCCTTCCATGGAATGGCCGAGAATATACGAGGGCAGAAGCAGCAGCGAGTATAAAAGTGCCAGCGCCCTGAGGCAGGGCGGTAAATCCTCTCTCAAAGCCTTCGTCATCTCGTATGTCCCCAACACTGCCATCGCCGAAATAAGCAGGGCAAAGAATAACGGGTCCTTTTCAAGCAGGACCAGATTTAATATTATAAGGCCCACCAGCAGCAGGCCTGTTATAATTCTCTTCATGTAATTCCCCTGTCTAATAAATAAAGCCGTCCTTGTACGGGCTTCTATACCGAGCCAAACCTTCTGTTTCTCTTTGAAAACCGATTGATTATGTCAACCAAGTCGTTGTAACCAAAATCGGGCCAATATTTTTTTACAAAAAAGAGTTCCGAATATGCCGCCTGGTAGAGCAGGAAATTGCTCAGCCTCATCTCCCCGCTGGTCCTCACTATTATGTCGGGGTCGGGAATGTCGCGGGTATAGAGGCACCTGCGGAAATTTTCTTCCGTAAACTCAAGTCCGTTTTGGCAAAGCTTCCTTGCCGCCATCATTATCTCGTCGCGGGAGCCGTAATTGAAAGCTATGCTGACGGCCAGCCTCCCGCAATCCTTGGTTTTTTCACCAATTTCCTCGACTTGACGGCGGATGTCGTCGGGAAACCTCGACATGTCGCCCAGGATAACGAGCTTTATGTCCTTCTTTAAGTATTCTTCCCTGTTTTCCCTCAAAAAATTGCGGAAAATGTCAAACAGCGCGTCGATCTCCTCTTTAGGGCGCTTCCAGTTTTCCGTCGAAAAGGCGTAGAAGGTAACGCATCTTATCCCCAGCTCGTACGCGCTTTGGATGACTCTCTTTAAGGCGTAAACGCCGGCGGTATGGCCTGCAGACCTCGGCAGTAGCCTCTCTTTGGCCCATCTGCCGTTGCCGTCCATGATAAAGGCGATATGCTGGGGTAACTTGTCGGTCCTGATCCGCTTTTTAAACATCAAAGCTCCTTCCCGCTCTTAAAGCCGCACACGTAGAGGGCCACTTTGCCGCCGGCATCTTTTGCCTTGACGACGGCCTCGACATCGGGGTCCTTCAACTTAAATGTAGAAATCTTTTTTACCTCAAAATCTCTTCCCTGCTCTTTGAGCAGCCTCATGGCCTCCTCTGCCCAAAGTGATATCAGGTCCTCGAGGTTAAACCGGTTTTCCATAAAACGGCGCCCGCTTTGCCTTAAGAAACTATACGGTAAGTATCTCCTTCCCCTTATCCTTTAAGAGATTGTCTATGCTCTCGATGGTCTTTGAACATGTCTTCTCGACCTCTTTCTCAATGAAAGCGAGGTCGTCCTCGGTTATCTTCTTATCGTTTTTCATCTTCTTGAACACGTCAAGGCTGTCCCTCCTTATATTCCTGACGGCAACCTTGCACTCTTCAGACATTTTCTTAATCTGCTTTACAAGCTCTTTTCTCCTCTCCTCGGTGAGCTCGGGGAATACCAGCCTTATTATTTTCCCGTCGTTGATGGGAGTTATGCCTATGTTAGCCTCGAGTATGGCTTTTTCAACGTTCTTCAGCGCGCTCGCGTCCCAAACCGAGATGACCAGCGTCCTCGCGTCAGAAACGGTGATGTTTGCCATCTGGTTTAAGGGCGTCTTGGTGCCGTAATAGTCCACAAAAACCCTGTCGAGAATGTGCGGGTTAGCCCTGCCCGCCCTCACCATGTTAAAGTCCGTCTTCAAGACGGAGACGCTCTTTTCCATCTTCTCGGACATCGATAAAAGTATTTCCGTTACCTCGTCGCTGTATTCAAAACCCATACTACCCCTCCTTGAAAACCAATAATACAATCATTATATAATAAATCGCAAAAAAATACAATCATATGTTACTTTTAGAGCGCGTAATAAGAGAGAAAAGGGGGAATATCCCAAAGAAAAAGAAATGCATTATGCAAAGCATTCCCTCTTATGCAGATGAAATTATTTTTTCGTCATTGCCGGCAGCAATAACAGCAAGCGGCATTGGTCAATTGTGTATCAGAGTTCCGATGGACTCGCCGGCGATGGCCTTTACTATGCTGTCTTTCTCGTTTAAGGAAAAGACTATGACGGGGATGTTGTTTTCCATGCACATCGATGTTGCGGTGGTGTCCATGGCTTTTAACCCCATCTTTATCATGTCAATGTACTTTATAGATTTGATTTTTATGGCGTCCTTATTAGTCTTGGGGTCGCTGTCGTACACGCCGTCAATGTTTTTGGCGAGCAGAAGCACGTCTGCGTGCACTTCCGCCGAGCGCAGCGCCGCCCCCGTATCCGTCGAAAAATACGGATTGCCGGTGCCGCAAGCGAAGATGACGATCCTGCCCTTTTCAAAGTGCCTTATGGCGCGCCTTAAGATGTAGGGCTCGGCCACCCTCGTCATGGTTATCGCAGTCTGAACCCTGGTCTGCACTCCCCTTTTTTCCAGCGCGTCCTGAAGCGCGAGGGCGTTTATCGCGGTAGCCAACATGCCCATGTGGTCGGCGGTCGTCCTGTCCATGTTTTCGCTCTGCCTTCCCCTCCAGAAGTTGCCGCCGCCCACGATAATGCCGATCTCAATGCCCTGCCTGTGGACGTCGCAAAGCTGATCAACCACTGAGGAAATCTTCTCGTTGTCCAAGCCGAATCCGCCCTCCCCCGCGAGAGCTTCACCGCTGAGCTTGATTACTATCCTCTTGTACTTTTTCTCGCCCATATCTAAGCTCCTTTTTTATTATTTAAAAGAGGCCAAAAAAATAGGAACACTAAAACCGTGTTCCTAAAAATAGCTATCCTTGGGTCATCTGCTGAATCTCTTCTGCAAGGTTGCTCTTTTTTTTCTCGAGCCCCTCGCCCATCTCGTAGCGCACAAACCTTCTTATGGAAATCTTCTCGCCCGTGGCGGATATTACGGTCGCCAGAAGCTCCCTTACTGTGATGTCGGGATTCTTGACAAACTTTTGCTCGAGCAGCACGTTTTCCTCATAAAACTTCTTAATCTTGCCATCGATCATCTTCTCGATGACGGCTTCGGGCTTGGGCTTTGGTTCGTTGAGCGCCTGCTCCCTCAGAATCTTTCTCTCTTTCTCCAGCACATCGGCGGGAACGTCCTCTATGCTGACGTATTCCGGCTTTGCGGCGGCTATCTGAAGCGCTATGTCGTGGACAAACTCTTTAAATTTGTCGCTCCTCGCCACAAAGTCGGTCTCGCAGTTTACCTCGACTAACACGCCTATCTTGCCGCCCATGTGAATGTAGCTGTCCACGATGCCTTCTGCGGCGATCCTCGAAGCCTTCTTGGCGGCGGTGGCTATGCCCTTTTCCCTCAGGTATTCGACGGCTTTCTCTATATCACCATTGGTTGCTTCAAGAGCCTTCTTGCAGTCCATCATGCCGACGCCTGTCCTTTCCCTCAGGACCTGTATATCGCTCAAACTAAATGCCATGTCAATTACCTCCAATAGGTTATTACTTATTTAAGGTTTTCCTTTTTCCGCAGAATTTATTCCTTTACGGACTCTAAGCTCTCCGTGGAAAGGGTTTCCTCAATCAAATCGTTTATGGGCTTTTCCTCTTCCTCAGGTGTGGTCTGGGCAACCTGCTCGCCCTGGTGGGCCTCGATGACGGCGTCCGCGATGATCGAGGAAATGAGCTTAATAGCCCTTATCGCGTCGTCGTTGCCGGGGATGACGTAATCGATCAGGTCGGGGTCGCAGTTTGTGTCCACGATGGCCACTATGGGGATGCCGAGTGTCCTCGCCTCCATCACAGAGTTGACATCCTTGGAGATGTCAACTACATATATGGCGCCGGGCAGGGTGTTCATGTTCCTGATTCCGCCCAGGTTGGCCTTTAGTTTTTCCCTCTCTGCCTTGAGCTTTGACACTTCCTTTTTGGGCAAAAGGTCGAATTCGCCCATTTTCTCCATCAAGTCGAGCTTGTTGAGGCGCTCTATCCTTGTCTTTATGGTCTTGTAGTTGGTCAGAAGGCCGCCCAGCCACCTCTTGTTGATGTAGAACTGGTTGCACCTTGTGGCCTCTTCAAAAATGGCCTCCTGAGCCTGCTTCTTTGTGCCCACAAAGAGAATGGGCTTGCCGCTCCTTGCGACCTCGACGATAAACTTGTACGCTTCCTCGATCTTGGAAACCGTGATCTGAAGGTCGATGATGTGGATGTCGTTCCTCGAAGCGTAGATGTACTTTGCCATTTTTGGGTTCCACCTTCGGGTCTGGTGCCCAAAATGCACGCCCGCCTCGAGCAGCTGCTTCATCGTTATTACTGACATGAAAAAACCTCCTGTTATTTCCTCCTCGCGATTTAACGGGATAGACCCACAGTGGGGACAGGTACCGCAATATCGGCGAGTGCGTTTTTCCCGCAAAAGATTATATCATAAACTTAAAAGGTAGGCAAATAAAATTTGCCTAAAAAATTTGCCCACCCATAAAATCCTCATCTTTTTCGCATATAGGCTGAAAAATTGAAATAGTCGGGGCAGGAATTTTTCGCAAAAAAATACCGCAAGGGGCTGCCCTTGCGGCGCTTATTAAAGGGTTACTGGCAGCCGCAGCAGCCTCCGCAGCCGCTTTCGCAGCCGCCCTCATTGTCCTTGCCTTCCTCGTCGGCGTATTCTTCGGACATAATCCTCACGTACTCGTCGTAAACCTTCTGGAGCAGCTCCTCATCCTCGATGGGCGAGAATACGTCGTTGCCTTCCTCGTCGGAATCGAGGCGGAAAATGATCACCTCATCGGAATCAACGCCCTCCATCTCCTCGATGGGAGAGAAGAATACGTACCAGTTTCCT
Source organism: Clostridiales bacterium (assembly GCA_012519285.1). Taxonomy (GTDB): domain Bacteria; phylum Bacillota; class Clostridia; order Christensenellales; family HGM11417; genus JAAYQN01. Next base: position 5,167 of record JAAYQN010000083.1, on the reverse strand, counting down.
TCGTAATCAATGGTGGCGACGTGGCAAAATTTTATGGCATTGCCTTCGTCGTCCACGAGCTCAACGATATCTTCTTCCTCAAACTCGGCTTCCAGGTTTTCGTTCTTTTCAAATTCTTCAGCCATCAATATTCTCCTTGATTTTTATTTTTTAATTTATCTAAGTAACTTTGCAAAAATATGGATGCCGCCAGCTTGTCCCGAACCTTTTTCCTGTCCTTTCTGCTGACGTCGGCGAATAGCAGCACCCTTTCTGCCGAGACCGAGGAAAAGCGCTCGTCCACATATTCGACGGGAAGGTTTACGGCTTTCTCAAGCTCCTCCGCAAAGCCCATGACGCTGCTGCACTGCTCGTTAAGGCTGCCGTCCATGCTCACGGGAAGGCCAATCAAGACCTTCGTCACTCGGTTTTGCTCTATTATATTCTTAATATGCGCAATATCCGAAGATATATTTCTCCTGTCATAGTTCTCGTAAGGCGTGGCGATGAGCCCTAAGCTGTCGCTGATGGCTATGCCTATCCTCACCCTGCCCACGTCGAGCGCCATTATTCTCATTTTTATATGATACTCCACTTATGTAAAGCTATAAAGGTATTATATAAAATAATTTTACCTTTGTATAGCGTTTTTTTAAAGAATTATGTTTTCTTTTTGCTGCGGTAGTCCTCGATCGCGAGCTTGATGGCTTCTTCCGCGAGCACAGAGCAGTGTATCTTCTTTGGCGGAAGGCCTTCCAGCGCCTCTATTACCTGCCTGTTGGTTATCGTAAGCGCCTCGTCGATGGTCTTTCCCTTTATCATCTGCGTCGCCATAGAGCTTGAGGCGATGGCGGCTGCGCAGCCGAAAGTTTGGAACTTGGCGTCGGTTATGACGTCGTTTTCAATCTTCAAATACATCTTCATTATGTCGCCGCATGTGGGATTGCCGACAGTGCCTATGCCGTCGGCGTCCTCTATCACTCCCACGTTCTTTGGGTTGGCAAAGTTTTCCATCACTTTCTGGCTATACATGTTTGGCATCTCCTTTTTCCTGTTTGAATAAGGGCGACATTGCCCGAAGCGTCATCAAATTCTTCTTGAGACATTCGACCACATAATCTATGTCTTCCATCGTGTTTTCTCTTCCGAAGGTGAACCTCGTCGCGCTCTGGGCAATCTCGGGGGGAACGCCCATGGCGGAGAGCACGTGCGAGGGCTCAAGCGAGCCCGAGGTGCAAGCCGAGCCCGATGAGACCGCGATGCCTTGCATGTCGAGCATGAGCAGCAGGCTTTCGCCCTCGACGAACTCGAAGCAGAAGTTGACGTTATTTGGCAGCCTGTTGATCCTGTGGCCGTTGAGATAGGAGTTGGGGATTCCAGCCTCTATCCTCTGTATCAGCTCGTCCCGAAGCCGGATGAGCTTTTTGTTGTTCTCTTCGCTGTTTAAAACCGCCTTCTCAAAGGCGGCGGCCATGCCGACGATGAGCGGGACGTTGGTTGTGCCCGCCCTCATGCCGCGCTCCTGGCTGCCGCCGCTTATATACCTGTCGCACTTTACGCCGTTTCTGATGTACAGAGCGCCTATGCCCTTAGGCCCGTAAACCTTGTGGGCGGACAGGCTTAAAAGGTCGATGTTGTCCCTCTTTACGTCGATGTCGACGGCGCCTATTGCCTGAACGGCGTCGGTATGGAAGAGTACGCCCCTCTCCTTGCAAATCCTCCCTATCTCCGCTATGGGCTGGATGGTGCCCACCTCGTTGTTGGCGGTTATCACGGAGACGAGTATGGTCTTGTCGGTTATTGAATTTTTTAGCTGTTCAAGGTCAACGGTGCCGTACTTGTCGACGTCGAGGTAGGTTATCTCGGCGCCGTCCTTTTGCAGCCTCTGGCAGGAAGCGAGCACGGCCTTGTGCTCTATCTTTGTGGTGATGATGTGGTTTCCCTTATTCTTATAAGCGGTGTAGATGCCCTTTATTGCCCAGTTGTCAGCCTCCGTCCCGCCCGAGGTAAAATACAGCTCGTTGGGCTTGCAGCCCAGCAGCTTTGCAATGGCATCCCTCGACGAGGTGACGGCCTTTTCGGCCTCCCTTCCGAAGGAGTGCAGGCTGTTGGGGTTGCCGAAGGTGTCGGAAAAGTAAGGAGTCATCTTTTCCAAGACGTCCCTGTCAACACCTGTGGTTGCAGCGTGGTCCAGATATACTCTCCTCATGTCTGTCTCCCATGTTTATTGAGTCGTCTATTATCTCCTGAAGCGTCATGCTGTCCAGAACGCTGTTTATGCCGTTGTAAAGCCTTTGCCATACGCCGTATGTAGGGCAGTGCTTTTCGCCGGGGCAGCAGGAAACGCCCAGGCACTTGATGAACTCGAGGTTGTCCTCAAGCGGCCTGATTATCTCTCCCAGCGTGATTTCTCCCGCGGGCCTGCTGAGCATATAGCCGCCACCCGCCCCCCTCTCAGCCCTGACGATGCCCGCTTTTTTTAAGCTGTTCATTATCTTCTCGATGTACTTTACGGTGTAGCCCGTCATCTCAGAGATTTCAGAGGTGGAGATGAACCTTTGGGGGCGCTTGCCCAGCTCGAGGCATATCTTCAGCCCGTACCTGGCCTTGGTCGTAAGTTTCATAAAAAATACCCTACTTTTTTGGTATGATTTATACTAACATATTATAAACGCCGTTGTCAAATAATAAACAGACGTATAATAATATTTTTTTCCTTATTTTAAAAGATATGCGGAAGCGTGAAAGAGTGGTATTTACTCATGAAATGAAAAAAGGGCTTTTCAGCCCCATTTTGAGAGTTTGCAAAATATCACCTTGGCTTTTTCTTAACCCATTTTTGGTTTAAGTCCACTATTATATCCTCGCCCTCTCCTTCCTTTTTGTCCTCGTCTGACTTAAAGAGCAGGCGGGACAGGCTCTTTAAGGGGTCGGTCACAACAGAGGTAATTATGTGGGGAAGGTGAGAGGCGGCCTCTGCCATGGCGGTCCTTCGCAGCTCAAGCTTTTTCTTCTTGGCCTCCTCGGTAAACAGGTACTCTTTTGCCAGAAAGCCCGTCCTTAGCATGAAAAATGCGTTTATGGTGCCGTTCGCGATGGAATTTAAGGCAAGCTTTAAGCCGCTGCCAAGCGAGGCGCCAAAGAGACTCGAGAGGTTTATGCTTTCCGCCCCGTCGGCGACCAGCGAGGAAAAAAAGATGTTTACGTATATCTTCATCACCCTGACGAAGGAAGGGCGGAAGCCGCACATCGCAACCATCTTTTTGACCAGCCGGAAGTTGTTTACCAGCACGATCATCATGTCCAAAAAGCCGTTCTGCGACAGCGCGGTAAAGTAAAAGGTGTTCTTCGCCGCCTCCTTTATGTGCTCGTCGAGGTTTTTCTTTACCGTATTGTTGTAGACAAGGTACAGCTTTTTGGCGAGCCTGTCCCTCTTCTCGCCCCTGCCGCCCTTTAAGATTTCCTCAAGCTCCGCCCTGTCGCCCTCCTTCAGCTCGCCGTTTTTCAAAAGGTTCTTCGCCAGGCGCGCGCACATCCTGTAATTTTCCCTTTCGCCCGAAGCAATCCTCGCCACCGAGTATTGCGGGGAAAAGAGAATGGAAAAGAGCGGGTCAATCAACAGCGCGAAATACAGAAAGGCGCACAGCGCGTAAAAGAGGTACTCAATATAGACGCTGTGATCCCTTAAGGTAACGCCCACCCTGACCACGTTGTAATAGGCCACGAACGTGACCGCTGCGAGCGCCATGAGAAATATGATGAACCAGTAAAACTTCTTCAAACAGCCTCCATTCTGCTACTTTATAATCTTCAGCTTCTCGCAGATTTCCAGGGATTTTTTCTTGCACAAATTGAGCATCTTTGCGTAATCGCTCAGCTTCTTTATGGCGGGAACTATAAGAAGGTACGTCGCAATCTCCTTTATCGCGCCGTCGGTGAAAAGCAAATACTCAATCTCGATGCTTGTCCCCTCGCGCCCGTTTTGGGTGTCGGGTATAAAGGTTGCTATAAATTGCGTGCGGCTGCCCAGAAGGTTTTTGGCAAAGCCATGTCTCGTGACGGATGCGCTGTACGCCCCCTCTATTTCACCCCGCTTTATCACGTCGGCGTCGTATTTCCTCTCTATGAAATATCGTGCAAGAAGATACGCCGCTTCCTCGTAGCTCTTTAACCTGTATGGCAAAAAGGTCTCTATCTTGGACATAATCTCTCCGCAAATATTTTTTACAATAGGTTGGTTTTTAAACAGAGGCGACTGATTTGCTAAATTCAGATCGCCACGTCGCCGTAAAGCGGAAACTTTTGGCAAAGAGCCTGAACCTGCGCCCTGACCTCTTCCTTTGCACGGCTGCCTTCCTTTATCATCCTGTAAATCAGCTCGGCGATCGTATCCATCTCGGGCTCCTTCATGCCCCTCGTAGTGACGCTGGGCGTTCCAACCCTTATGCCGCTGGTCACAAAGGGGCTCTGGGTATCGAAGGGGATGGTGTTCTTGTTGACGGTGATGTTGACCTTGTCGAGCAGCTCTTCAAGCTCCTTTCCGGTAATGCCCAGGTCTGAAAGGTTCAAGAGCATGAGATGGTTGTCCGTGCCGTCAGACACCAGCTTAAGACCCCTCTTCATGAGGGCGTCCGCGAGCGCCTTGGCGTTCTTTACAATCTGGTGCTGGTATTCATCGAACTCGGGCTGCATGGCCTCTTTGAGCGCAACTGCCTTCGCGGCGATTATGTGCATGAGGGGGCCGCCCTGCGTGCCCGGGAACACCGCCTTGTCTATTTCTTTAGCGTACTTTTTCTTGCACATTATCATTCCGCCGCGGGGGCCGCGCAGCGTCTTGTGCGTGGTAGTGGTCACGAAATCAGCGTACGGAACCGGCGAGGGATGGTCGCCCGAAATCACCAACCCGGCGATGTGAGCTATGTCGACCATCATGTAGGCGCCGACCTCGTCGCAAATCTCCCTGAACTTCTTAAAATCTATTATCCTGGGATAGGCGCTCGCCCCTACCACTATCAACCTGGGGCGGCACTGTCTGGCAATGCTGAAAATCTCGTCGTAGTCCAGCGTCTCGGTCTTTTTGCTTACGCCGTAGGGAACAATGTTGAAGTACCTTCCCGACAGGTTGACGGGACTGCCGTGAGTGAGGTGCCCCCCGTGGGAAAGGTTCATCCCCATCACGGTGTCGCCG
>JAAYQN010000082.1 GCA_012519285.1 Clostridiales bacterium | reverse complement strand
TTCCGCCCTTTGGGCTTTCGAGCGAGCTTGAGGGAGACTACACCGTAGACGACTACAAGGATCTTGTGCTGTCGCTGATGGACGCCCTGGGGATAGGAAAAGCGGACATTATCTGCCACTCTTTCGGAGGAAGGGTGGGGGCAAAGCTCGCCGCAAACCATCCCGAAAGGGCGGGCAAAACAGTGTTCTGCGCGAGCGCCGGCCTTCCTTATAAAAACACCCTGCGCAGGCGGCTTAAAAAGGCCCGCTACAGGCTCGCCAGGCTGCTCGCTAATCTCGGGCTGATAAAAAAGGAAAGCCTTAAAAAATATTTTTCCCTCGATTACCGCATTCTGCCCGAGAACATGAGGAACACCTTCAAAAACATAGTGAGCGAGGATTTGACCCAAACGATTTCGCAAATTTGCTCCCCCTCTCTCATAATATGGGGGGATAAAGACAGGCAGACGCCCTATTACATGGCAAAGAGGTGGCAGGAGCTCGTAAAGGGAAGTACGCTCGTCACCCTGGCAGGCTGCGGGCACTACTGCTTTTTGGACCGGCCCGCGCAGTTTATAAGTGCGTGCGACGAATTTCTGAGGTAGGAGGGTACCGTGGTTAACCTTAAGCCCGACGTGCACATCATCGCCATACTGATTTCCATATTCAACGCCATACTGCTGTGCTTTGTTTCGTACAGGTCGATGCAGACGCTTCAGCTTCGCGGCTACAAGACCGAAAAGTACATGCACTGGCTGAAGAACACGCACGGCAGGTTTTTCTCCCGCCTCTTCATGCTGTGCTTTATGTCGGCGAGCGCCCTGCTCGTAATTAACATCCTTTTTACCGCTTTTGCCGAGGAATTTATCTCTTACATCTCGCTGCTCGTGTACTTTATCTACCTCGTGGCGTTTATAAAGAACGAGTTTTTCCGCAAGAAAAAGACGCCGCTGGTGTTCACCAACAGGATAAAGAGGCTCATCACTCTGTACTTTATCCTCGCCGTGGCGCTCACCTATGGGCTGATACTTTTGAGCTTTTATTTACATTTTTTGGGCGTCGGCTTTTTAAGGTACCTGTTTATCTGCTTTACCCCCATCGCCACGCCCATACTGGTACTCGTAGCCTTTATCATAATGCTTCCCATTGAGAACCTCAACAACAAAAACTATGTCGTGCGCGCGAAGCACAAGCTCTCAAAGCGGCCCAATCTGATAAAGGTGGGCATCACAGGAAGCTACGGCAAGACCTCGGTAAAGAACATCCTCGAAGCCATGCTCAGCGAAAAATATGAGGTCTTGAGCACCCCGGCAAGCTACAACACCCCCATGGGGCTCACCAAGACCATCCTAAAGCAGCTGAACCGCTCCCACCAGGTGTTCATAGCCGAAATGGGCGCCACCTACCGCGGCGACATAAAGTATATCTGCGATTTCGTAAAGCCCGACATCGGCATAATAACCGGGATAGGCAACCAGCACCTCGAGAGCTTCCGCAACGAGGAAAACATAATGAATACCAAGTACGAGCTGATAGAGGCGCTTTCCGGCGAAAACTGTTTTGCGGCGTTTAACGGCGACAGTTCGCTCGCCATGGAGCTTTATAATAGGTGCCCCGTCGGGAAGCTCTATACAAAGGTGGAGGACGACGGCGGCAGCTTCATCACGTGTTCAAATATCGAGGCGAGCGAGGACGGGATAAGGTTTGACCTCGAGGCGAGCGGCGAAAAGGCAAGCTGCAGGACGCAGCTTCTTGGCAGGCACAACGTCAGCAACATACTGCTGTCGGCGGCGGTGGCGTACAAGATGGGAGTTTCCCTGCAGGAGATAGCGTTTGCCACCGGCAAGCTGAAGCCCGTCCCCCACCGGCTGGAGATGATAAAGAGCGGCGGCATAACCATAATAGACGATGCCTTCAACGCCAGCCGCGAGGGCACTGCGGCTGCGCTGGAGGCGCTCTCGCTCTTTGAGGGAAGGAGAAAGATCATGGTAACCCCCGGCATGGTGGAGCTGGGTCAGGCGCAGGAAGAGGAAAACTTCAACTTCGGCAAAAACATTGCCAGGGTGTGCGATTACTGCATACTCGTGGGCCAGAACCAGACCCGCCCCATATACGATGGGCTGCTCGAGGGGGGCTTTGCCGAGGATAAAATAAAGGTGGTCTCTTCCATAGACGAGGCAAAGGCGCACCTTTCAGCCTTCATAAATGAAGGCGACGTGATATTGTTTGAGAATGACCTTCCCGACAGCTATTCGGAGCAGTAAGGTTTAATCCCAGATTAAAAATGGCTTTTCTTTGGGTGCAAAGGGGCGGCAGGGAAAAATCCCCGCACCCTTTTTTCTTTCTGTAAAATCTTTTTAAATTAATTTTCTCCTTAAAATTCTCTGTGCAGTAAATATTTCCCCCCTTTGAAAATATTATGGTATAGGAACAATCGAAAGGAGGGGGGTTATGGAGAGCAATGTTGCCGTTTTCTTTGGCGGGCAAAGCTGCGAGCACGATATTTCCATCCTGACGGGAATTCAGGTGCTGCATAATCTTGACCCATCGCATAACATCTATCCCATATACATACATAGCGGCGGAATTTGGTACACGGGAAGGAGGCTTTGGGACATATCCAGCTACGCCGATTTTGACCCAAAGAGGCTGAAACTAAAGAAGGTGTGCGTGCTGCCCTACGACACAAGGCTCTTTGAGTTGAGGGGCAGGCGGCTAAAGCCCATCTGCGAGATAGACTGCGCCGTGCTCGCCATGCACGGCATAAACGGCGAGGACGGAAGTTTAGCGGGCCTTCTGCAGCTATCCGGCATTCCGCAGACCAGCACCAATGTCTTGGGCGGGGCGCTCGGCATGGATAAAATAGCCATGAAGGTATTCTTTGAGGGGCTGGGGCTCAAGGTCTTGCCATACACCTATTTTGAGCGCAGGCAGTACATGTACGAGCAGGAAAAGACGCTGCAGTCCATCGAGGAGGCGCTCGGCTATCCCGTAATAGTCAAGCCTTCCATGCTGGGCTCGAGCATAGGGATAAAAGTGTGCAGCAGCAGGCAGGAGCTCATCGAGGGCATAGAGACCGCCATCAGGTTCGACCGCAGGGTGCTCGTCGAGCGCGCAGAAGAGGAATTCATAGAAATAAACTGTGCCGCCTTTAAGACCTGCGGCGCCATCAGGGCAACCGAGTGCGAAAGGCCAATAAGCTGGCGGCACTTCCTCTCCTTTGAGGACAAATACCTCGGCGGCGAAAAGGGCATGGCAAGCGCGGGCAGGGAATTTCCCGCAGACATTGACGAGGAGATATCCGACAGGATAAAGGAGATCACCAAAAAGATTTACAGAAGCCTCAACCTCAAGGGCGTGGTAAGGGCGGACTTTATCGTCTCCGACGACATCTACATAAACGAGATAAACACCATACCCGGCTCGCTTTCCTTTTACCTGTGGGAGCACGAGGGAATAACCTTTACAAAGCTTCTCGACATGATGATAAAAGAGGCGAGGGAGGACCACCGCGACTTCAAAAAGTGCGCCTATTCCTTCAAATCGCCCGCATTGAGCCTTTGGAGCGGTGGCCAAAAATCGCCAAAGCTAAAAAAGAATTAGCATGTGTTTGCCAATGACCTCCCTTTTTGTTATAATAAACTGAGCGCGGCGCGCTGTGACGCCCGCTAAATTCTCTTTGAGAGGTTACCATGGCAAAGATAAAGATGAGCGTGCCCATAGTGGAGATAGACGGCGACGAGATGACGCGCATCCTGTGGAAGGGCATAAAGGAAAAACTTATTCTGCCCTACGTTGAGCTCAATACCGAATACTACGACCTGGACTTAAAGAACAGGGACCTTACCGAGGACAAGGTAACATACGAGGCCGCCCACGCCATAAAGAGGCTGGGCGTGGGCGTAAAGTGCGCCACCATAACCCCGAACGCCGATAGGGTCAAGGAATACGGCCTCAAGAAAATGTATAAGAGCCCCAACGGCACCATAAGGGAAATCCTCGACGGCACGGTCTTCCGCGCCCCCATAATCTGCAAGGGCATCATGCCTTATATTCCGGGCTGGAAAAAGCCCATAATAATAGCGAGGCACGCCTACGGCGACATCTACAAGAACGCGGAGGCCAAGGCGTCCGAGGGGGACAAGGCCGAGCTTGTAATTACGAGGGCTGACGGAAGAGAGGAAAGGCTTCCCATCCACTCATTTGACTGCGACGGAGTGGTGCAGGGCGTTCACAACACGGACAGGTCAATCTCGAGCTTTGCCCGGGCATGCTTTAACTACGCCCTCGACGTAAAGATGAACCTTTACTTTGCCACCAAGGACACCATCTCAAAGACCTACGACCATAGGTTCAAGGACATATTCCTGGAGATTTACCAAAACGAGTATAAGGAGAGGTTTGAGGATGCCGGCATTACCTTCCTCTACACGCTGATAGACGACGCCGTGGCGAGAGTGATAAGGAGCGAGGGCGGCTTTATCTGGGCGTGCAAGAACTACGACGGCGACGTGATGAGCGACATGGTCGCCACCGCCTACGGCAGCCTTGCCATGATGACCTCGGTCCTGGTCTCACCCGACGGAAAGTACGAGTTCGAGGCGGCGCACGGCACCGTCACCAGGCACTACTACAGGCACTTGAAGGGAGAGGAAACCTCCACCAATTCCGTAGCCACCATATTCGCCTGGACGGGGGCGCTGAGAAAGAGAGGAGAGTTTGACGGCAATGCCCCGCTCATCGATTTCGCCTCCGCCCTCGAAAAGGCGTGCGCGGACACCATCGAGAGCGGCGTAATGACAAAAGACCTCATCCCCATCTTCAGCCTCGAGGGGATAACGCCAAGTGCGGTAAACACTTTCGATTTTTTAGATGAGATAGCCAAGAGGATAAGCATTTAACAATAAGGCCATTTTGCGCCTTAGTTTATCGCAAATATAAATAGGTAAAGTTAGTTAAACACCAAAATATAAGAAAAAACTATGTTATTTTAATTCCAAAAAAAAAATTAGTATGGTTAAAAAGGGAATTGTTTTTAAGGGATGTAAGAGGGGAGAAATTTATCAATTCTTCCCTTCATACATCTCCTTTATCCCCTCTATCGTGCCGAGCAGCTTTTGTTGCAAAGATTGAGGCTCAATAACCTTTACCTTATTGCCGTAGGAGAGAAGTTTCTGCACCAGCCCCTCCTCAGGCAGCCTTGCAAAGGCGTAAACCTTGCCTTTCATCTTCTTTACATTCTCAAACGACAGCCATTCCTCTATCTCGCTCTTAACGGAGGGCGCCACCTCGAGGGTAACGTTGACGCTGCCGCCCGCCTCAAACCAGTTGAGCTTATACGGCAGCTTGTCCACGTCGAGTGGCTGCCTTTCAAAGACGCTGTCCAAAAGCTTTATTTTGGCGACCCTTCCTATTTTAAAGAGGCGAAATTGTCTCCTCAGCTTGCAGTAGCAGTAGACGTACCACAGCCCCGTCTTGAACACCAGCGTGTACGCCTGCACCACCCTGACCGTCTCCCTTCCGTCCCTGTCGTGGTAGACTATCTCGGCCTCCCGCCTCTCGTTTATGGCGAGCTGAAGCGTCCTGAACTTGTCCCTGTACGCCTTGACGTCCCCCCATGGTCCCGAATCCACCAGCACGGTGTCTGTGGCGAGAACATTGGGGTAATCCCCGCTCGAAAGGTGCAAAAGCTTGTCCTTTAAAGCGCCGCTCACCTCGTCGTCGTAAATGCCCTCCATGCCCGTAACGCACAGCAGCAGCCTCTTTCTCTCCTCCTCGGTCAGGTATACCCTGTCGAGCAGGAAGTTGTCGGCTATCCCCACGCCGCCGCCCCTTCCCTGATAGGTGATTATGGGGATATGCGCCATGCACATAGCCTCTATGTACCTCGAGATGGTGCGGCGGCTGAGCTCGTACTTGAGCGAAAGTTCCTTTATGGTGACCCTTCCCTTGTTTAGCAGCGTAATCAAGATACCGAACAAAATCCCTACTTTCATGCCAAAAACCCCAAAAAAACTTAATCCAACGAAGATATTATAGGTTTTTTGGCGGGAAAAGTCAATACGAAAGCCTCAAACGCATGGGGTACACCGTACATTTGGCTGATTGCACATTTTCTCATTCATGCATAAAAAACGCCGCTTCCCTCATTGTACTATGCGCTCTTAAAGAGAATACTTTAAAATCTGCTTTACCACCCCGGTGTTGCCGTCTTTCAGCCTCGCCTTTTTCATGTTCTCTCTCAAGGTTCCCGCAGCCTTTTGCAAATGCTCAATCTTCTTTATAAACTCCTCCCTGCCAAGCTCCCGCTGGTCCGCCATAAGGGCGTAGCCCCGCCCCGCAAAGTAAGCGGCGTTTTGCTGCTGGTCCCCCCTCGAGGAGCCGCTCTTTGGCAGGGGGATGAGCAGCATGGGCTTTTGCAGCGCCAGCATCTCAAGCAGAGTGTTGGCGCCCGCGCGGCACACCACGAGGTCGGCTGATGCGTAGATGTCCGCCACGTCCTCCAGAAACTCTATCTGAAGGTAATTGGGCGCGGCGTGGCTGATGAGGTTGCCCGCTCCCGCCAGGTGTATTACGTTGTAGCGGGCAAGCAGCTGCCCAAGGCACTGCCTTAAGATGTCGTTTAAAAAGCGCGCCCCGCTGCTTCCCCCCATTATGAGAAGGTTAGGCTTGTTCTCGTCAAAGCCCGAAAACCGCCGCCTCACGCCCTTTTTAAGTTCCTCGCGCACCGGCGAGCCCGTATACACGCCGTTCTTAAACCTGCCCGCGCATTCCTCGAAGGAAGCGCACACGCACCGGCAGAACCTCGAGCTTATCCTGTTGGAAACCCCCGGCGTAAGGTCTGACTCGTGCGCCACCACGGGAATCTTGAGGCTGTACGCCGCAAGCACCACGGGAAGCGCCACGTATCCCCCTTTTGAGAAAACCGCGGCGGGGCGTAGCTTTTCCAGCGCCTTCCTAGCATCCCTCACGCCTTTTACCAGCAAAAAGGGTATCTTGAGGTTTGAGGGGGAAAGGCTCCTCTTGAGCTTTGCGCAGGTCACGAGGTGGAAGGGCAGGCCCTTTTCCCTTGCCAGCTTCTCCTCAATGCCCCCCTTTTCGCCGATATAGGCGATAGTGCCGAAATGCCTTTTCAGCTTTGGCAGCAGCGCCAGGGCGGGAATGACGTGGCCCGCGGTACCCCCGCCGCAAAGCACGATGCTTTTCATGGACGACCTCCTCTTGCAATACTATTATATGCAATAAAAATGCCCTTCTTGTGCAGCTTGGCCTTGTTAAAAAACCTTTTTTTTGATATAATTAATAAGCAATCTAAGTTTTGCCGGAGGTACTATGTCTTATAACGCCAAGGACATCCAGATACTGCAGGGCCTCGACGCCGTGCGCATGCGGCCGGGAATGTACATCGGCAGCACGGGGCCGAGGGGCCTTCACCACCTGTTGTGGGAGATCATCGACAACAGCATAGACGAGGCGGCAAACGGCTACTGCGACAGGATAATCGTGACGCTCAATGCCGACAACAGCGTGACTGTCGAGGACAACGGCAGGGGGATACCCGTGGACATCCATCCCCAGAAGGGGATAACGGGCGTGGAAGTGGTGTTCACCGAGCTCCACGCTGGCGGCAAGTTCATGGACACCAGTTACAGTTACTCAGGAGGGCTTCACGGCGTGGGCGCTTCCGTCGTCAACGCCCTCTCCCGCTGGCTCACCGTCGAGGTGTGCAAGGACGGAAAAGTTTACAAGGCGGAATTTGAAAGCACGCCCGACACGGCTAAGCGCAAAATCGCCTCGGGCAGGATAAAGTCCCCCCTGCGCGAGGTGGGAAAGACGGACAAGCGGGGCACAAAGGTGACCTTCCTCCCCGACAAGAGCGTGTTCGAGACCATAGTATTCAGCCTCGACGTCGTGACAAAGCGGCTTAGGGAGCTCGCCTTTTTAAATAAAGGCCTTGCCATTGAGCTATGCGACCTGCGCGCTCAAGAGCCCCTAAAGAGGGTGTACCGATACGACGGGGGTCTTGTGGACTTTGTCAAGTACCTCAACGAGGACAAGAACGTTATATTTAAGGAGCCCATCTTCATTTCGGGTTCCTCGGGCGATTTCCACATGAGCGTCGCCATCCAGTACAACGACGGCTACACCGAGAGCGTTTTCTCGTACGTCAACAACATTCCCACCACCGAGGGCGGCATGCACGAGACGGGCTTTAAGGCCGCGCTCACAAAGGTGTTCAACGATTACGCGAGGAGCAAGGGCTTCCTCAAGGAAAAGGACCCCAACTTCCTCGGCGAGGACTTCAGGGAAGGCATAACGGCGGTAATTTCCGTCAAGATGAAGAACGTGCAGTTCGAAGGTCAGACCAAGACCAAGCTCGGCAACCCCGAGGCGAGGACAATAATGGAGAGCCTCACCGCAGACGCCTTGAGCCAGGCAATCCACAAGCCCTCCCTGCGGGCCGTCATGGAGACCATAATAAAGAAGGCGGAGGCCGCTGCGAAAGTGAGGGCGGCGGCGAGGAAGGCAAAGGAGCTTACCAGGCAGAAAAACAGCATAGAGAACGCCAACCTGGTGGGAAAGCTCTCAAGCTGCACGGGCAAAAAGGCGGAGCAGAACGAGCTCTTCATAGTGGAGGGCGACTCCGCCGGCGGCAGCGCCAAGCAGGCGCGCGACAGGGCATTTCAGGCTATATTGCCTTTGAGGGGAAAGCCGCTCAACGCCGAGAAAAAGCGCATAGACCAGGTGCTTTCAAACGAGGAGATACGCTCCATAATATCGGCGCTGGGAACGGGCATAGGCGAGGACTTTAACCTCGACAACTTAAAGTACCACAAGGTGATAATCCTCTCCGACGCCGACCAGGACGGCGCGCACATAAAGTGCATCCTTATGACTTTTTTCTTCCGCTACATGAAGGAGCTGATAAGCAACGGCCACCTCTACATCGGACTGCCCCCGCTCTACAAGGTGGAGACAAAAAGCAGCGTCAGATACGCCTACAACAATGAGGAGCTCGGGCAGATAACAAAGGGTTTGGGGAAAAATTACACGCTCCAGCGCTACAAGGGCCTGGGCGAGATGAACCCCGATCAGCTTTGGGAGACCACCATGGACCCCGCTCGGCGAAAGCTCATCAGGGTATCCATAGAGGACGCGGCGGAAGCCGAAAAGCTCATCACCACGCTGATGGGCGACAACATAGAGGCGAGGAAGAGGTACATCTCCGAGCACTCCAACTTCAACAAGCAGGACAGCTTCCAGGAACTCGCTAACGCCATCTAACGGGAGAGGCCTATGAAAAAAGAGAACGCAGCAGCCAATTTTTTGCCGGACATAAGGGAAGTCAGCCTTGAAGAGGTAATGCATGGCTCGATGATTCCCTACGCGGAATTCGTCATAATGGACAGGGCTCTCCCGAGGGTGGAGGACGGCTTAAAGCCCGTGCAGAGGCGCATACTCTACACCATGTACGAGTTGGGCCTTACGCCGGACAAGCCGTATAAGAAATCGGCAAGGATTGTGGGCGACTGCCTCGGCAAATACCATCCCCACGGCGACAAGTCGGTATACGACGCCATGGTGAGGATGGCTCAGCCCTTCAATATGAGGATGCCGCTCATCGACGGGCACGGCAACTACGGCTCGATGGACGGGGACGGGGCCGCCGCGATGCGCTACACCGAGGCGAGGCTGGCGCCGCTCGCCCTGGAGCTGCTTAAGGACATCGAAAAGGACACGGTGAGGTTTTCCCTCAACTTCGACGATTCGCTCAAAGAGCCCGACATGTTGCCGGGCAGGTTCCCGAACCTTCTCGTAAACGGCGCCTCGGGCATAGCGGTGGGCCTTGCCACCAACATTCCGCCCCACAACCTCGGCGAGGCCATCGACGCCGCCGTCGCCTTCATCGACAACCGCAGGATAACCCTAAAGGAGATAATGAAGATAATAAAGGGCCCCGATTTTCCCACCGGCGGCTATATCGTCGCGGGCAGCGAGCTCGAGAAGGCGTACGCGACGGGCAAGGGGAGGATAACCCTGCGCGCGAGGGTATGCATAGAGAACGCCGAATACGACAAGAAAAACATAGTCATAACCGAGCTTCCCTACCAGGTCAACAAGTCAAGCCTCTTGCAAAGGGTGCTGGAGCTCAAGGAGGAAAAGAAGGAGCTGCTGTCGGGTATCTACGACATCACCGACGAGTCCGACCGCTCGGGGATGAGGGCGGTCATCAGGCTCAAAAAGGATTGCGACCCCTACGAGGTGCTGAAAATTCTCTACAAGCACACCGACCTTCAGGTTTCCTACAACATAAATATAGTGGCGATAGCCGACGGCAAGCCCCAGCAGATGGGCCTTCTCGACATAATTCACTACTACGTGGACTACCAGCGCGAGGTGATAATCCGCAGGACGCGCCACGAGATAAGAGAGGCAAAGGAGAGGGAGCACATCCTTGAGGGCCTCGTCGTCGCAGTGCGCAACATAGACGAGGTGGTGAAGATAATAAAGGGCTCCCAGAGCGTCTCCGAGGCGAGGGAAAAGCTCAGAAAGCGCTTCTCCCTCACCGAGCGGCAGGCTCAGGCCATCCTCGACATGAGGCTGGCTCGGCTTACAAGCCTTGAGATATACAAACTGGAGCAGGAGCTGAAAAAGGTCAAGCAGCTCATCGCGCGCCTTAAGAAAATTCTCGACGAGCCCAAAGAGCAGATGGAGCTTCTCAAAAAGGAGCTGCTCGAGATAAAGAGGCAGTACAAAGACCCCCGCAGGAGCGAAGTCTTCGACAACGAGGACTCCATAGAGGTCTACGACGAGGAGAAGGCCCAGAGCGTCATAGAGGACTTCGCGGTGGCTGTTAGCGCGGAGGGCAGGATTAAGAGGGTGCCCGCCAAGAACTTCAGCCTCTCTCAGAAGGACCTTACCGAAAAGTCTGAGCTTTCCGATGTCGCAACCCTTTTGGTCGAAACTCAGAACAACGCCGAGCTGTTGCTGTTTACCAACCTCGGAAACTGCTATAAGCTGCCTTGCGGAGACATCCCCGAATGCAAATGGAGGGAGAGGGGGACGCCGCTGTACGATCTGCTAAAGGGTATGGGGGACGACGAGAAGGCAGTGATGATATATCCCTACCTCGGCGAGCTTCCCCAAGGGGAGCTGCTGTTTTTCACCAGGCAGGGATACGTAAAAAAGAGCCCGTGGTCGGAATACGCCGTGATGAGGGACTGCTTTCAGGCGATAAAGCTTAAAGAGGGCGACGAAGTGATAGCGATAGAGAGCGACGCCTCGGGCACCACTATGTTCTTCGTCACCGCGAGGGGAATATGCCTAAACGCCGACAAGGCAGACCTTCCCGCTCAGGGACGGATCGCCGGGGGCGTTCACGGCATAAACTTAAGTGAGGGCGACTGGTGCGTGTTCGCCGGCCAGGCGTCGGCAGAAGGCTGCGTCATAGCCGTCTCCGACAGGGGCTTTGTGAAAAAGGCGCGCGCCGACAGCATATCAGTCCTTGGCAGATACAGAAAGGGCGTAAAGCTGGTTGACCTCGGTAAGGACAAGGGCTCAAGGCTGATTTCCGCTTTCTACGAGGTGTTCCCGCAGCAGATAGCCATAGAGGGCGAAGGCGGCGAGCTCATCCACATATCCTCAGAGAAAATCTCGGCAAAAGACAAGGTCCTAAAGGCGCCCAAGCAACTCCCCAAAGGCTTTAAAGCCCGCTCCGCCCACCTCCACAGGACCAACGGTCAATTTATAACGGTGCAGAGCAAACAGGAGAGCCAATGATTCCCTTGCGACGGGATGAAAATTCGACCCTCTGCGACATACTTCAATAAATAAAGAGAAAAGTTCAAAAGAGCAGGCAATCCCCCCGCCTGCTCTTTTCCCACGCTATATTTCAAAATTCGCCAAAATTCGACAAAGAAAACACCTCTCGCTTTTTTCCTTTTGAAGATAAGAACTATTGACCTCAAACTCATGGCAGCGTTTTAATCTGAATTGTCCAGATAAAGTTATAAAAGGATATCCTCGAGAATATATTTTTACTGGAAAAGTAAATATTATCGCCCCAAACAAAGACATTTTTCTACAAAAATTTTTAAAATTCTTTTAATAATTTTTAATACAATCTTCATGAGTGGGGATATGAGGTTCGTTGTAATTAAAAAACGCTCGCTGTTTTCCGCCATAGCGGTGTTGCTCGCGATGGCGCTGCTGTTCTTTGGCGTATCCTATTCCGGCGCTTTCGCGGTTTTTCTGAACCAGCCTATCCGAAAAGTGCCCATTTACAGGGTGGCAAGGGCCGACAAGCTGGTTGCGCTCTCGTTCGACGCGGCGTGGGGCGCCGACAAGACCGAGGGGATAATTAAGATTTTAAAGGAGTACGAGGCGGACGCGACATTCTTTCTCGTGGGCTTTTGGGTGGATAACTATCCCGAGATGACAAAAAAGATAGCCGAGAGCGGCTTTGAGATAGGCACCCACAGCAACACGCACGCCCATATGGCAAGGCTATCCAGGCAGCAGTGCGCCCAGGACCTCAAACAGTCCATGGAAAAGATAGAAAGTTGCACCGGGGTAAAACCTCAGCTTTTTCGCGCCCCTTTCGGCGAGTATGACAACGAGCTGATAGAGGCGGCTGAAAGCTTAGGCCTAATGACAATTCAATGGGACGTGGATTCCCTCGACTGGATGGATAAGACCACCCTTGAGATAGCCCAGAGGGTGCTGTCGCGCGTCAAGGAGGGTTCTATTGTGCTCTTTCACAACAATTCCGACCATATCCTCGACGCGCTGCCGCTGGTGCTGGAGAGGCTAAAGATGAGGGGCTTTAAGTGCGTCAAGGTTGGCGACCTCATCTACCGAGAAAATTACGTGATAGACAGCAGGGGAGAGCAACGCTTAAAATCCGCATGAAAATCGGGCAAGCGCCCTAAATCATATCATGGAGGAACAAAAGGTCATGAATTATGAACAAATGTCAAACAACAAGGTCTACCTGTGCGGCGAGATAGTGTCTGACCCCGTCTTTTCGCACGAGATCTACGGTGAAGGCTTTTACGAGATGTTAGTATCCGTGGCGCGCCTTTCCGAGCAAAAGGATATCCTTCCCGTCACCATTTCCGAGAGACTGCTCATGGAAGGCGGCATCAAGCGCGGCAACGTCATCGCCATCACAGGGCAGTTCCGCAGCTACAACAAGGTGGAAGAAGGCAGGAGCCGCCTCATGCTCACGGTTTTCGTGAGGGAGATAGTGCCACCCCAGCAGAGCAAAAACCCCAACCAGATCACTCTCACGGGCTACATCTGCAAGCCCCCCATCTATCGCACCACCCCGTTCGCCCGGGAGATTACCGACCTGCTGCTGGCGGTAAACCGCGCCTACAACAAGTCAGACTATATCCCATGCATAGCGTGGGGCAGAAACGCGAGGTTCGTGCGCAACCTCAAGGTGGGAGATAAAGTTACCATAAGCGGGAGAATCCAGAGCCGCGAGTACCAGAAGAAGATAGACGAGGAGAGAGTGGAGACCCGCACCGCCTACGAAGTCTCTATAGGCAAGATATTCGAGGAGGGCATCGAGATTTCCACCGACATGCTCATAAAGAAT
>JAAYQN010000081.1 GCA_012519285.1 Clostridiales bacterium | reverse complement strand
CCGCCCACGTTCTTGCTTATGGACATCTCGTTGTCGTTGAGCATTATTATGAGCCTGGTGTCGCTGTTGCCGATGTCGTTTAAAGCCTCAAACGCCATGCCGCCGGAGAGAGACCCGTCGCCGATGACCGCCACCACGTGGTAGCCCTCCCCCTTAAGGTCCCTCGCCCTGCACATTCCGAGGGCCTGCGAGAGCGAGGTGCTGCTGTGTCCGGCGTATATGACGTCGTACTCAGATTCGCGAGGGTCGGTAAAACCGCTTATGCCCCCCATCTGCCGCAGCGCGCCAAAGCGCTCCGCCCTTCCCGTTATTATCTTGTAGGCGTAGCACTGATGGCCAACGTCGAATATTATCTTGTCCCTGGGCGCGTCGAAAGCCTTGTGAAGCGCGAGGATAAGCTCCACGGTGCCGAGGTTGGAGGAGAGGTGCCCCCCGTTGCTCTCGACGGTCTCAATAATCTTTTGGCGGATTTCGGCGGCAAGTTGATTAAGCTCTTCAACTGACAGCTTTTTGATGTCCTTGGGGGAGGCGATTTTCTCTATCATATCATTTTTTTGAGAAAAAGGAGATTAGCCTGGCGACAAAGAACACTATCTCTTTGTCGTTGGTGATGGCGATTTTCTTTCCGATAGCTTTGCCTCCCACAGTGAGAGCGGCGAGAATGCTGGAGAAAAGTATGCTTACTATAGCCGCATCATAGCCGCCGCCTGAAATGAATATTTTAAGCACAATGGATGCGCCCAGCGCTCCCGTAACGATGCCGCAGATGTCGCCGATGACGTCTGAGCAGATGTTGTTGACCTTTTCGGCGTTCTTTATCAGCCTTACGGCGATCCTCGCCCCTTTTATCTTCTTGGCAGCCATCGCCAGAAAGGGCTCTAAGCTGCTTGAAGTCACGGCGACCGACACGACGTCAAAGAGAATGCCAACCGCGAGCAGCATAAAGAGAAGCGCGAACGCTATATAGAGGTTGCTGTTTGAGAGTAAGAGCTCCGATATAATAGAAAACGACATAGATAAAATAAAGGTTAGAAAAAATATCTGCAATGCCCACAAGTTTTTCCTGGGCCTTTGGTTTTTTCTAACCCTTTTATCTCTGTCGCCGTTTGCGCTGTTGTCACTGTTATCGTTATTGTTTTTTTCCCTCTTGTCCTGGGATATGAGGTTGTTCACTTTTCACCAAAAGATTGAAAAACAATCAGTGGTGGTAAAAAAGATTAATTTTGCGGCTTAAGGTTCAGTAGGATTTCCCTGCGGATTACTCCCCGTTGCCGGCGGAGTGGTTTCCCTTTAAAATCCGCATTGCCTCGTCGCCAAAGGCAAAACTGAATCGCCACTTAGACCACACCTTAATCTCTTCTTTACCTACGTACTGTACCAGTCTAGAAGCTTTCCTTGACAGATTTCGCCGCCCTTAGCCTCTTTTGCAGGACAAGTTTCATGGAGCAATGACGCGTGCCCGTCGGCCGACCGGCGCTGCGCCTGTTCCCCAATCCGCTTACCCCACTCAAGGCAGGCTACACTGTACACAGCTTTCACCGCGTAGCAGGTTCTCGCCAAGCCAGTAGGCGTTGCCTTTGGACAATGCCCACCGGGAATGGTCTCCGCGATAAATGGGTAGGTTTCACATGCCGTTGTGAAATTCCCATAAATCTTAACTTCCAGCATCTGCCCCCCTTTGGGCAAGGAAAGCAAACACCAGAAACTTCATCGATTTGCCCTTAACGGTCTTTTAACCCCGTTTTCAGAAACGGCAAAATCTGACTAGAATACTGGACCACTAATTGTTTTCAATGTGCTGCATTTATTTATAAACCGTTCGCGGCGGCTTTAACAGCCGCGGCGCTATGTACAATAATATTATATAATATTATTTGTTTCTGTTCAACACTTTAAAGACAGTGCCGCGCAAAAATTTGGCTTCTTTCTGAAGGCAAGAGAGTACCTCCAAAATTTGCTCCGCCTTTTCCTCCGCCATCCTGCGCGACTTTTCGAGGCCGTAAAGCCTGGGGTAAGTGAGCTTGTTCTGCTTTCCGTCCTTTCCCACGCTCTTGCCGAGCTGCTCATAGCTTCCCACCATATCCAAAATGTCGTCGGTTATCTGGAAGAGAACGCCAAGCCCCTCGCCGAATTTCCTCAAAAGCTCTATCTCCTCTTCCCCCGCCCCCGCGGCATACGCTCCCGCTACAAGGGAGGCGCATATCAGCTTTCCCGTCTTGTGGGCGTGGATGAACTCAAGTTCCCTCTCGCCCGCAGATGGGTTATTCTCGCTGTAAAGGTCCACGCTCTGGCCCGCCACCATGCCCAGACAGCCTGCGGCGGCCGCTATCTCGAGAGCTGCGGACAAGTTGCCCTCGCTCGGGTTTTTGCGGATGTGGCTTAAAATGTGCTCATAGGCAAGGTTCAACAGGGCGTCGCCCGCAAGTGTCGCCATGCCCTCGCCGAAGACCTTGTGATTTGTGGGCATGCCCCGCCTTAAATCGTCGTCGTCCATGCAGGGCAGGTCGTCGTGTATAAGGGAATAGGTGTGTATAAGCTCTACCGCGACGGCAAAAGGCAAGGCGTTTTGCAGGTCGCCGCCGAAGATGTCGCACGCAGACAGCAGCAGTACCGGCCTTATGCGCTTCCCCCCCGCTTCCAAGCTGTACTTCATCGCCGAAAGAAGAGGCTCGGGGACGTCGGAAAGCGTCAAAAAGAGCTGTGCCAGCCCTTTTTCAAAGAACTCTGAATATCTGCCGTAAGATTTTTCATAATCCATTTGTTTTTCCGTCCGAAAAATCGAGGACGACTTCCTCGAGGTTTTTCTTTATCTCGACAATTTTCCCCTTGCTCTCTTTTAATATCTTCATGCACTCTGATGAAATTTTCACGCTTTCCTCAAAGCACGCTATGCTCTCGTCAAGGGTTACCTCGCCATCCTCCAGCTTCTTTGACAGCTCTTCAAGCCTCTTCATGTATTGCTCAAAGGTCATATCTCGCTCCTAAGCTCCATTTTCTTCACCTCGGCTTCCGCACTGCCGTCTGCAAAGGCAATGTTTATGAGCTGCCCGCTCTTTAAGGCCTTCGCAGTGGTAACCGGCCTGCCTTCCTCATCTGAGACAAAGCCGTAGCCCTTTTTGAGGAGGCTCAAGGGATTGTTGGCTTCGATTTTCGTCAAAAGGCCCGCGTGCCTCGCCTCGCACGCATTAAAGGTGTTTTCGGCCTTATGCTTAATCTCCTCGCCCCTGAGCTTTATGCGCATGGCATAGGCTTCAAGCTTTCCGCCAAGGACGTTGAACATATTAAAGAGCGTGGACTTAAGCTGCCCATGCGCCCTCGCAAATACGCCGGTTACCCTGAATCTTATATGCCCCAAGGTGCCGAGTATCCTTTCGCAAAGCATTTCGGCGTCGGGAACCACCATCTGCGCCGCCGCTGTGGGAGTCGCAGCCCTGGCATCCGCGGCAAGGTCGCACAGAGTGAAGTCGGTCTCGTGGCCGACGGCGGAGATTACGGGCGTCTTGCACTCGAAGACCACCCTGGCCACTGTCTCGGTATTGTATGCGGCAAGGTCTTCCGCCGAGCCGCCGCCGCGAGCCACCACTATCACGTCGACCCCCGCCCTGTCCATCGCCCTTAAGCCTTCGGCGATTTCATCCGCGGAGCCCGAACCCTGTACGCTGGTGGGATAGAGCACTATATCCACGCCGGGGTAATTCTTCCTCGCGGTCTTTATTATGTCGTGAATGACGGCGCCGCTCTTGCTGGTGATGACCCCCATCCTTTTGGCGAAATATGGCAGTCCAACCTTGTGGCGCTCATCAAATATGCCCTCTCTCTCCAGCCTGTCCTTGAGCTGAAGCAGTTTCAGGTAGGCGTCGCCCATTCCCGCGGGCTGGATGTCGGTCACGTAGAAGCTGACCTTTCCCGCCGCCTTGTAATACGTCACCGAGCCGCGAGCTATGCAGCTGTCGCCGTTCTTTGGCACGTAATCTCTCAAGTCAACGGCAAAATAGACGCAGTTTATCTGGGACCTTGACCCCTTTAGCACGAAGTAGGCGTTGCTCTTACTCTCGCTGTAATTTGAGACCTCGCCCTTTATCCTTATATCGTGGAGCGTGGCATCGCTTTCAAAGATATCCTTGATGTAATCGGATATCTTGTCGACGGAAAAGATCATCTCCCGCATTGCAGCCTTGCCGCCTTTAAGGTGTTTGAAAGCAGCATGGTGATGGTCATGGGGCCGACGCCGCCCGGCACGGGGGTTATGTGGGAAGCCTTAAGGCTGACCTCGTCGAACTTAACGTCGCCGCACAGCCTGCCATCCACCCTGTTTATGCCTACGTCTATCACGACGGCGCCCTCTTTCACCGTGTCGGCGGTTATAAAGTTGGGCCTTCCCACCGCCACGCAGAGGATTTCGGCGCTGCGACAAATCTCCTTTAAATCCCTTGTCCTGCTGTGGCATATCGTTACGGTGGCGTTTTGGGCGAGCAGCATTATCGCGAGGGGCTTTCCCACGAGGTTGCTCCTTCCCACCACAACGGCGCGCTTTCCAGAAATCTCTGTCACGGACTTTATGAGCTCTATGCAGCCCGCGGGGGTGCAAGGAAGTAAGGCATCGGCGCCTCGCAGCAGCTTGCCCGCGTTTACGGCGTGAATGCCGTCCACGTCCTTTTTATAATCTATCCTCGAGATAATGCTTTCCTCGTCAAGGCCTTCAGGCAGAGGGAGTTGAACCAATATGCCGTGTACATTGACATCGGAGTTGAGCCGATCTATAAGCCCTAAAAGCTCGCCCTCGCTTACAGAAGCGGGAAGGTAGTAAGCAAAGGACTTAATCCCCAATTCCTCGCACGCCTTGATCTTGTTCCTCACGTAGACATACGAGGCTGGGTCGTCTCCCGCAAGTATCACTGCCAGTCCGGGAGTTACAGAGGTTTGCTCTTTAAAGAGCGCGATTTCCTCTTTTAAGCTCTCCCTTATCCTTGCCGAATGCGCCTTTCCGTCTATGATGTTAGGCATAATCCACCTCGGAAGATTTAAAAAAAGCCGCCAGCCCGCTCCTTACCCTTCGCCCTTTTTTTTCTTAAGGTGCGTTGCCAGGATGCCGTTAATAAAGGACGGGCTCTTTTCGGTGGAAAAGGCCTTTGCCAGCTCCACCGCTTCGTTTATGGCGACGATGTCGGGTATGTCGTGCATGTAATCGATCTCGTACATGGCAAGAAGCATTATTGCAAGGTCAACCTTAAATATCCTCTCCGGCCTAAAGTCCGACGAGAGCGCGGCGATATTGGCGTAAAGCTCGTCGTATTTCTCGATTACACCCTCATACACCTTTAAGGCGTATTCCTTGTCGGTCTCCCTAAATTTTTCCCACTCCTGGCCCAATAGCTCCTGGTCCGTCAACGGGCCACAGTCCTTTTCCCGCTGAAAAAGGTAGGAAAAAATCAGTTTGAACGCGGTTGCCCTTGCCAGTTTCCTCATACACTGCTCTGAAAGAAGGTATAAATACCATAAGTTTGACGGCAAGCTAAGCCATCAAACCTACGTGTAAGGCGTTATTTAGCTGACGGTTTCCGACCCGAAGGTCACGGCGAGCACGTCGACGTTGACCGCCTGAACCTTGAAATCGGTCATGGATTCAATGGAGCTCTTTACGTTTTCCTGAATCTGGTAGGCGACCTCGGACACGCTGTAACCGTAGAAGATATTTACCGCGATGTCCACGATCACGGCGCCGCTATCCACAAACTCCAGCTTCACGCCGGAGTAGGGCTTTCTGGGGCTGCCCTTGTACAGCGACGCCACCCCCTTTACCTCCTGTACCGCCAAGGTAGCGATGTTGTTCAATATGCCGCGAGAATACGATATGGTGCCGCTCTCGTCAGAATAGTTTTTTTCCAAAGTATCTCCTCCCGGCCGGCATTGCGCGCGGCAGCTTACATTTTTAGATATTATACCATATCGGCGGCCTTTTTACAATAAGTTGAGGGGCAAAGGGCAACTTTTTAGGCTTAAACCTTGATAATATGTACGTTGTCGGGGTCGATGTCAGTCTGTTCGAGCACCGTGTTGAAGATTATCACGGAGTCCTCCCTCGTCAGTTCGTCGAGCTTTATGATGACGTTTGCTTTGTTCGTAGTCATGCTTATCGTCACCACCACTTCCTCGTAACCCTTGCTCTTCAAGATGTGCTCGATGGCGGTTTCCTGCTCCATTATCTGGGCAAACCTGAGCTTCTGGTCCATGGCATCCTGCCGCTGCTGCTCGAATTCGGCGCCCTCGGTGGCGATGATGGCGTCAAGGATTGCGAGCTCCTCGCTCCTGCTTTGAGCCTTTTCCGACCTCGCCTGCGTAAAGAAGTTGCCGGTGGGAATAAGGTCGTCGTCGGCGTCATCGGCCTTCGCGGCCAGAGCGAAGTTGAGGTAAGCGGTCGCCGCCAGCAATAAAATCATGCCCACGAGCATGAAAATCTTTTTCTTTTTTGTCAGCATATACATCCTCCATTAAAAGCTTTTTTATAGTCAATAATTTCAGATTGCGCCTTTCATTTCTTTATAAAGGAAAACCTCTTTCGCTATCTTTTCGACATGGGAAAAACCTCTATCTTTGCGGTGTCAAGGTCAAGCAGCGTGCTGAGGGCTTTGACCAGCTCCACCTTTACCTTGACGCTGTGGGCGCCCTCGCACACCACAATGGCGCCCTTGATCTTGGGTTGAACCTCCTTCAGCACCACCGCCTGCCCGCCCACTATCACCGGGGTATTGCTTTCGATTATGGAGACGGTGTCCCTGTATCCGCCCGAGTACTCGTCGGTGACGGTGTTGTTCTGCTTGCTTGTCGTCATGGCGGTGATGATCTCAACGCCCGCCTCAAACGTCACCATTACCTCCACTTTTCCCGCGCCATCTATTCTCGAGAGGATGCCTTCCAGCTTTTCCTCGAGCGCCGCGCCGTACTCATCGAGCGTAAGCTTTATCGTCTTTTGCTCGCTTTTTCCCGCAACCGGTCCCGAGAAGAGTATCAGCAGCATTATCCCGATAAATATGGCAGCGATTATGTATTCAATGTGCTTTATGCTCTTGAGCCTCTTGAAGAGGTTATCGAGGGTGCCGGCTTTTTTCTTTTCCTTTCTGACGATGTTAACCTGCTCCATAGGTGTAAATCCTCTCCCTGGGCAGTTTTAAGTATGCGCTGGCTATCCCCACGATTTCATCAATAATATGTATATGCGGCTCCCCCGTATTAAATTCAAAACTTGTCAAATCAATGTGCGCGTAATCCATGTTTATTCCCTCCTTGTTGTCGGTATATAAAATCCTGACTTTTATGCTCGGATAACCCTTTTCAGCAAGATGCCTCTCAAGGCTCTGCTCCAGCGACCTCACCTTCCTCTCGTTGAGCTTTGAGATGAAGCTGTAATCCACCTCAATAGCCGTGCCGTCGAACAGGTCGGAAATTTTTATCTCGCCCGAGGCGACCTTGGCGAGCGGCGAGATGATTATGAGCGCGAGGAAGATCGACAGCGCATTCTTGACGTGCTTTGAGTTCTTTCCCTCGGGCATTAAAAGGTCGGCGATGGTGGTCAGAACCACTGCGCCCGCTATGGAAAAAACATACGTTCCGAAAGCGTTATTCATATCATCACCGAATTGGAGGTCATCAGGATAAGCATAACCGTTATTGTGAACATAAAGCACACCGATACGAAGGCGGCGAGCAGCAACGAAAAGTTTTTTGCCACGCCCTGCAAAAAGGCGGGAATTTTAGGGTCGCAAAGCGGCTCACACACCGCGGCAACCAGCTTAAGCCCCAGCGAGCAGATTATTATGCTCATTAGCGGCGTTATTATGTGGCAGAAAAACAGCACCAGCCCGGATACGCCCACAGCGTTTTTTATCAAAAGAGTCCCGCCCACGATGAGGTCGAACCCTTCCTTGATGTAGCCGCCCACGAGCGGTATGGAGTTGCTTATGGCATATTTTACCGCCCTTATAGAGACGCTATCGTGGGTGGAGGCGGTTATTCCTTGTATGCTCAAAAATGCCATGAATACAGTAAAAAGTATCCCCGTCACCCACTGGCCGCATGACTTGAAAAAGTCGGCAAATTTAGACACCTTGACCTTGTCAGTGAGGTTTGACACAACGCTCAGTATTATCGAGCCCACAAAGAGCGGCACGATGATGTTTATTATTATACCCGTGGCGCTGCCGCACAGCAGGGCCACGGCGGGCTGGTAAATGGTGCCTGC
Organism: Clostridiales bacterium; assembly: GCA_012519285.1. Taxonomy (GTDB): domain Bacteria; phylum Bacillota; class Clostridia; order Christensenellales; family HGM11417; genus JAAYQN01. The sequence goes on along the minus strand of JAAYQN010000081.1, from coordinate 3,811 downwards.
CATGGCGCTGCCGCTCGCTGTCATCAGCGTGAGCAGCACGGGAAAGACCAAACCCATCAGCTCGTTCATAACCTTGAGGTTGGAATTGACGTTTTTGACAATCTGGTAAATAATGTTCAGGACTATTACCACTATGGCTATGTAGCACACGAAATACACTATTTGCCCCGAATTGAATTTTTCCGACTTGGCAAAGGTTAACAGGCTGCTCAGTATCGCCACCGCGGCGATGGAAGCAAAGATAGGGATTGCCCTGAGCGCCTCGGCAAAGAAGATTTCTGCAAAGACAGACAGCGTGTCCTCAATATCGGCGGGCACCTCTCCCGAAATGACCTTCAGGAGCTTGTCCTTGAAGGTGCCTGCCCCGAAAATCCTGTATCTTGGCTCGTCCAGAGAGTAGATGAATTTGTCAAAGAGCGAGGTATCTAAGTCTTTAAGCTGGTCGCGCACGCTCTCCTGAAGCTGTTCCTCCACGTCTTTCTTTTCATCCTCAGCAAAGGCCTGACCCGCCGGAAAAATTGCCGTAAAGGCAAGGGCCAGTAAGATAATAATTTTTAACGCAAACTTTTTCCTCATAAAAGCATCTCAGAGATTATGTCAATTACGGCGGACAGAACGGGGAGCGCGACTACCAGTATTATGACCTTTCCCGCAAAGGAAATCTTTTCGCCAATGCTCTTGTTGCCCGCGTCCTCGCACACGCTTGCCGAAAACTCCGTAAGGTACCCGACGCCGATTATCTTGAGTATGGAAGAGAGCAGCGCATCGTCCACGCCCGCCCTCTCTGAAAGCTGCGTTATCACCGTCACCGCCTCGACGAGGTAGTCGGCGACCATAAAGAGTATGATCACCGCGGCGCTGACGGAGATGAGTATTGCAACCTCGGGCTTATACTGCTTGACCGTCAGGGCGAATATGGCGCTTATAAGGCCGATGGCGCATATCTTGAGTATGTCCATATCAGTACAGCGAAAACAGGGATTTTATGGTGTCAAACAGCCTGCCTATCATGTCGATGACCATCATGAGTACCACTACCAGGCCGGCGAGAGTGGTCAGCGTGGCCATCTCGTCGCGGTCGGACTTCTTCAAAATCTGACCCGTGACCGCGGTCAGTATCCCGATTGCAGCAATTTTGAAAATGACATCTACGCTCATCCTTCCACCTTTTTAACGCATGTATGCGGTTGCCTTAAGCCTTCACAGCAAGAACAGGCAAATGGCAAGCCCCGACAAAAAGCCGAGCTTTCTGAACATGGGCGAATACCTTTTCCTTTCGTTCTGGCATTCGCTCTCGCGCTGCTTAAATCTTTCGCAGTAGTTTTCGATGTTTTCAAGCTGCGTCTTCTCGTCGCTCCTTCCCAGCATGGAGAAAAACCTGCAGATAAAAAGCTTTTCATCGTGCAAAAGCAGCCTTGTCTGCCACCTCTCAAAGAGCTCGGCCTCGCTCAGGGGCTTTCCCTCGCCGAGCAGGCGGGAGGATACTTCTATGAGCTCTGCAAGGGACGAGCCAAACTGCTGCGCACCGCCCCTTAAGATTTCGCCGATGGGAAGCAGGAGAAAGCCGATATCGCTTTTGAGTTTTTCGCCGAATATCACGAGCTCATGGTAAAGCTTCTCTCTCTTTACGTAGTAGTCGGCTATCCCGAAACCTATGTACGTGGTGCAGAATATTATCGCAAGATATATGAATATTTCCATATGCCATAAGATTATGTCGCCCCTTTAATTAAAGTATAGTCTCCAGCTTTTCGTCAAATATGGCCTTTATGCTGCCCGGCCTGGGCTCGTCCGAAAGCAGAACGTACCTTTTGAACGCCCCGCTTTCGATTATTCCCTTAAAGCTCCTCTTTTGCATAAGCTCCTCGACGCCGCCTGAGTGAATGGTTGCCACCACGCAAACGCCGCACGAGAGCGCCTCGTACACCGCGCCGCAATCCTCTTCGCCCTTGAGCTCGTCGCAGATTATGACATCCGGCCTCATCGCCCTTACGCCGAAGCTGAAGCCAAACTGCTTGGAGCAATAGAGCATGACGTCGCTGCTGCCCACGTCGAACTGAAACCTGCCTTCTGCCTCGCCCGATATTTCCCCCCTCTCGTCGAGCACGAGGACGTTGAGGTTTTTCCTGGATAGGCTGCGGCAAAGGTCTCTGATGAGCGTGGTTTTTCCCGCCCCGGGCTTTGAGATTACGAGCGTGCTGTTCAGCCTACCGTTAAAGCAGCGTTCTGCCACGGGGTCCGAGCAGCCTATAGCCTCGCGGGGGTTCCTTATGTTAAGCGAGGTTATGTTTTTTATGGTCTTTATCACTTGGCCGTCAGGCACCACCTCGCCGCAGACCCCTATGCGCACGCCCCCTTTGACAGCTATAAAGCCCGCCTTGAGCTGCTCGTTTACCGTGTATATGGAAAACCTTGAAGCCCTTAAGACTATCTCGTCAATCCAGGTGGGCAGGCACCTTATGCCGGCGTCAACGTATTTTCCCATGACGCTTATCACGATGTTTTTGTCCTTTCTAAGGCGCAGCTCACACACGTCCTCGAGCTTATACCGCAGGTTGTCCAATATTTCCTTCGGCAAGATATCCTTTAGCATGCCTGCCCGCCTTAACGTCGTTTTAATATATAGATATTAACGCTCGTCCAAAAATAGAACAGACCATATTCTTTTTTGGATAAAAAAATGCAAGGGCAGTTTATTGCCCCTGCAAATGAAGTAATCGGCGCCCCTGCACGCCAAACGCTGACCCTTACAATACCTTAAATCTCGAAAATGTTTACTCTTTAAACACAGAAAAAAAGACGCCCAAAAAAGGACGCCTTACAAGCTGTTTTTACGGCTTTTGTTACTGCTTGCCCTCTTCTTTCTTTTCGCCTTCAGTTGCGGTTTCGGCTATGGCGGTGGTGTCTGCCGCGGGGGGAAGGTTTTCCTCGACCTTGTTTACAGGCTCTGGCTCCTTCTGGGGCTTTTCGGCGGCAGAAAGACCGAGCATTTCCATGCTGTACACGCAGCTCCTGTCCACCTCAAGCGTGGAGCTGCCGGACAGGATGGTAAAGACCGTCTCGTCCTCGCTTATGTCCACGACGTTGCCCACGATGCCGCCAACGGTCTTCACCTTGTCGCCCACCTTTATGCGGCTGCTCATCTCGGCGAGCTGCTTTTGCTTCCTCTTCTGCGGCAGCACCGAAAAGACCAGCATTATCACAAAAAAGGCGATGAGAGCCAATATCAGAAGCCATTGGCTGTCCTGCGATGTCTCGGCTAACAAAAAATTTCTCATAGCATCTCCTCAAACTTTTATACATTTTTATTATAACCAATTTATGGAAATTTACAAGCAAAAGTTTTGCCCGTCGGCAAAATTTTTAAAAATCGATGAAGCTGCCGGCAAAATCCCTGTAAAAATCCATGAACGAATCGGTCAAGACGGCGCTTCTCATTTCCTCCATCAGCCTTATTAAAAAGCGCAGGTTGTGAAGCGAAAGCAGCATGGCGCCCAAAATCTCGTCGACGCTTAAGAGGTGGCGGATATACGCCCTCGTGAAATTCCTGCAAGCGTAGCAGTCGCAGCCGCACTCGATGGGCTGGTAGTCTTCCTTGAACACTGCGTTCCTTATCACCAGCTTGCCGTTTCTCGTCATCGCGGTGCCGTTCCTCGCTATCCTCGTGGGGAGCACGCAGTCGAACATGTCGATCCCCCTCATCACCCCCTCGACGAGGCAATCGGCGCTGCCCACGCCCATGAGGTACCTCGCGAACTCCTTAGGATAATGCGGATAGAGCGCGTCGAGAATCTCGTACATGTTGTGCTTG
>JAAYQN010000080.1 GCA_012519285.1 Clostridiales bacterium | reverse complement strand
TGCAGCTTCGCAGGGAAAACCTCGAGGGAAGCTACTACAACATGGTGGGCTTCCAGACAAATTTGCTCTTTTCTGAGCAAAAGAAGGTTTTCTCCATGGTCCCCGCCTTAAAGAGCGCCGAGTTTGTAAAGTACGGCGTCATGCATAAGAACACCTATATAAATTCCCCAAAGGTGCTCAACAGGTTTTACCAGCTGAGGGGCGCCGATAACATCTTCTTCGCGGGCCAGCTCTGCGGGGTGGAAGGCTACGTGGAATCCGCCTCCTCAGGGCAGGTGGCGGGAATAAACCTTTACAGGATGCTGTGCGGTAGGCCGCCGGTCGATTTTACCGACATGACCGTCACGGGGGCGCTCTCATGCTACGTCTCGGCGGAAAACCCAAATTTCCAGCCCATGAACGCAAACTTTGCCATACTAAAGCCCCTTGAAGGACGCTTTAAGGACAAGAAGCAGAAGTATATGGCATACGCCGAGAGGTCGCTTTCCATAATAAGGAAAATAGCTGCAGATTTGTGAAATCAACAAATATAGGAGCAAGATAGATGTCTGAAGTCTTAAAGGGCACTACCATTTGCGCCGTCAGAAAGGACGGCAAGACCGCGGTGGCGGGCGATGGCCAGATAACGCTGTCGCAGAGCGTCATATTCAAGAGCAACGCGGTCAAGGTGAGGAGGATTTACAACGACAAGGTTGTGGTTGGCTTTGCGGGCGCGGTGGCGGACGCCTTCACGCTCTCCGAAAAGTTCGAGGAGATGCTGCAAAAGTACGCCGGCAACCTCATGAGGGCGGCGGTGGAGCTGGCACAGCTGTGGAGAACCGACAAGATGCTCAGGCGGCTCGAGGCGATGGTGATAGCCGCCGACAAGGACACGCTGCTCGTCATCTCCGGCCAGGGCGACGTGATAGAGCCCGCGGAAGGCGTGTGCGCCATAGGCAGCGGCGGGGGGTACGCCCTCGCGGCGGCGCGCGCCCTCGTGCAGGAGACCCCGCTCTCCGCGCGCGATATCGCCTATAAGGCGTTAAAGATCGCCAGCGAGATTTGCGTTTACACAAACGGCAACATAGTCGTCGAGGAGGTATGACATGAATCTCACGCCCAAGCAGATAGTAAACGAGCTCAACAGGTACATCATAGGGCAGGAAGAGGCCAAAAAGGCCGTCGCCATAGCCCTCCGCACCAGGTACAGGAGGAGCAGGCTTTCCGACGAGCTCAAAGATGAGATAACCCCTAAGAATATCATCATGAAGGGCCCAACGGGAGTGGGAAAGACGGAGATAGCCCGAAGACTTGCCAAACTGGTCAAGGCGCCTTTTTTAAAGGTTGAGGCCACCAAGTATACCGAGGTTGGCTATGTGGGAAGGGATGTGGAGTCCATGGTCCGCGACCTCGTCGAAGTGAGCGTCCGCCTCGTGCGCGAGGAGAAGATGAAGGAAGTGGAGGGCAAGGCAAAGCAGGTCGTAGACAAGCGCCTTTGTGAGGTGCTTCTCCCCATCTACAGGACCAGTAAGCCCGACACCCCCGACACCATCCTGCGCTCGCAGATACTTGCCGACCTCGAGGCGGGAAGGGCAAACGAGATCATGATAGAGATAGAGATAGAGGACACCCCCCGCCCCATAGAGGTAATCCCCGGAACGGGCGCGGAAATCGACCTTAGCGGAATGCTGGGCGGCTTTTTCCCCAGGCGCAAGAAGAGGAAGAAGATGAGCGTCAGGCAGGCACGCGAGATACTGATAAACGAGGAGTCCGGCAAGCTCATCGACAACGATTCCGTAAACAGCGAGGCCATAAAGCGCGCCGAGCAGAACGGCATAATCTTTATCGACGAGATAGACAAGATAGCGGGAAAGAGCTCAACCACAGGCCCCGACGTGTCGCGGGAAGGCGTCCAGAGGGATATTCTGCCCATCGTCGAGGGCTGCACCGTCAGCACCAAGTACGGCAACATCAAGACCGACTACATCCTCTTCATAGCGGCGGGCGCCTTTCACGTATCCAAGGTGGAGGACCTCATCCCCGAGCTTCAGGGCCGCTTTCCCATAATCGTGGAGCTGTCGCCGCTCACCAAGCAGGACTTTTACAATATCTTAACAGTGCCCGAGAACGCGCTCACCAAGCAGTACGCCACGTTGCTGAAAGTAGACAACGTAAACTTAAGCTTCACGGAGGAGGCGCTGTTGGCGATGGCAGAGATTGCCGAGGAGATGAACGAATCCAGCGAGAACATTGGCGCGAGGCGCCTTCACACCATAATGGAGCTGCTGCTTGAGGACATTTCTTACAACGCGGGCGGTGACCATCCCATAGTGGACATAACCATTGATAAGGACTTCGTGCTGGAAAAGCTGGGAAAATCGCTGAAAAACAGGAACCTAAAGAAATTCATTATATAGCGATGGCCGGCGCCGCAATCGTTTGACAACGGGCGGCGCTTTTTATATCATATAATTATTCTTAATTTAAGGGCAAATCGAGGATAAAAGGGCGCTTTTTCTTTTTGCCTAAAAGCATTTTTTATTTTTTAATCTTTTGCTTTATGTATAGAATAAAAACCGCCGATTTGGTTTTAACATAAAAAAGGAGCTGTCATGATTAGCATACCCAAGGGGACCAAGGATATGCTGCCGTCTGAGGCGCACAAGTGGCATTTTATTGAGGAGCGTGCCAGGAAAACGGCGAAGCTTTTCAATATCAGGGAGATTCGCACCCCCACCTTCGAGCATACCGAGCTCTTCCTGCGCGGAGTGGGGGATACCACCGACATAGTAGGCAAGGAGATGTACACCTTTGCTGACAAGGGAGGCCGCAGCATGACGCTCAAGCCCGAGGGCACCGCGAGCGTCGCGAGGGCGTTTATCGAAAACGGCCTTATCAACGAGCCTATGCCCCTAAAGATGTACTATTTCACTTCCGTTTTCCGCTACGAGAGGCCGCAGGCGGGAAGGCTGCGCGAGCATCACCAGTTCGGCATAGAGTATTTCGGCTCAAAGAGTCCCTCCGCAGACTGCGAGATAATAGCGGTGGCGGACACCTTTTTCAAAAAGCTGGGCATCGACGGCCTCTCTCTTTTCATCAACAGCATAGGGTGCAGGGCGTGCAGGCCCTCATACAACGAGGCGCTCAAAGAGTACCTTTGGGGCAACGCCCAAAACCTGTGCCCCGCCTGCCGCGACAGGCTGGAGAGGAATCCCCTTCGCGTGCTGGACTGCAAGGAGCCGGGCTGCTCCAAGCTGCTCGAAGGCGCCCCAAAGACCACAAACCACCTCTGCGTCGAGTGTGTCGAGCATTTTGACAGGCTGAGGGAATACCTCGGCGCAATCGGGATAGAATATTGCGTAAACCCAAGGATAGTGAGAGGTCTTGACTACTACACCAAGACGGTGTTCGAGTTCACCTCAAGCCACCTCGGCGCCCAGAGCACGGTGTGCGGCGGCGGCAGGTACGACGATCTCATAGAGCAGCTGTGGGGCAAGTCCGTACCGGGCGCGGGCTTCGGACTGGGGCTTGAGAGGCTGCTTTTAATCCTCGATAGCATGGAGAGGCGGATATCCGACCGCAATTATCCCGAGCTATACGTTGCGCCGGTGGGCAAAGATTGTTTAGCCTTCTGCCTAAAGCTCACCCAATCTCTAAGGCAGGAGGGCGTGAAGGTGGAGACCGACCACATGGAGAGAAGCCTCAAGGCGCAGCTCAAGTACGCCGACAAAATCAGGGCAAGGTTCGTCGCCATCGTGGGCAGCTACGAGATAGAGGCGGGCGAGGCGACCGTGAGGGATATGAGTCGCGGCGGCGAGCAAAAGGTAAGCTTTGCCAAGCTTAAGGAATACATCAAGGGAACTGGATTAAGGAGACATATATGGCGGAATTTTTAGACGGTTGGAAGAGGACTGACATGTGCGGCACCCTCGGCGAAAAGGACGCCGGCAGGGAAGTGGTGCTGATGGGCTGGGCCGACGGGAGGAGGGATTTCGGAAGCCTCATATTCGTCGACCTTCGCGACAGGACGGGCATCGTGCAGGTAGTCTTCGACATAAGCCTCATCGGCGCCGAGCCCTTTAAAAAGGCGGAGAGCATAAGAAGCGAGTACGTGCTCGCCATAAAGGGAAAGGTGAGGAAGAGGAGCGAGGACACAATAAACGATAAGATAGCCACGGGCCGGGTGGAAGTGGTGGCAAGTGATTTGAAAATTCTCGCCGAGGCCGAGACCCCGCCCTTCGAGATAAGCGACGACGCGCCGGCGGGCGAGGCAGTAAGGCTCAAATACAGGTACCTCGACTTAAGGCGGCCCAGCGTGCAGAGAAAGCTCATGGTAAGGAACGAGGTCTGCCGCGTGGCAAGAAGCTACCTTGCCGAAAACGGCTTCCTCGAGATAGAGACCCCGTTTTTGGGAAAATCCACCCCCGAGGGGGCGAGGGACTACCTCGTGCCAAGCCGCATCAACAAGGGTTGCTTCTATGCGCTGCCCCAGTCCCCCCAACTCTACAAGCAGATCCTGATGATATCGGGCTTTGACAGGTATTACCAGATAACCAAGTGCTTCAGGGACGAGGACCTGCGGGCAAACCGCCAGCCCGAATTTACGCAGATCGACGTCGAGATGTCCTTTGTGGAAGAGGAAGACGTCATGGGCATGATGGAAGGGCTGATCCAAAGGATTTTTAAAGAGGTAAAGGGAATCGAGCTGAAGCGGCCCTTAAAGAGGCTGACCTACCAGGAGGCGATGGACAGGTACGGCTCTGACAAGCCCGACACCAGGTTCGGCCTTGAGCTCGTGGACATTTCCGACATCGTTAAAGATTGTGGATTCCAGGTATTTACCAACGCAGTAAAAAGCGGCGGCAGCGTGCGGCTCATCAACGCCAAGGGCTTTTACGACAAGCTCAGCAGGAGGGACATAGACGCCTTGACTGACTTTGTCAAGGCGTACAAGGCAAAGGGCCTGGCGTGGATAGCCTTCTCAAGGGACGAGGGGATAAAGTCGGCGATAACAAAGTTTCTCTCCGACGACGTGCAGAAGAGAATTTACGAAAGAGCGGGCGCGGAGGACGGCGATATCCTCTTCTTTTGCGCCGACAAGGACGAGGTGGTATACAGCTCGCTGGGCGCCCTTAGGCTACATCTTGGTAGCGAGTACGGCCTTTATGATAAAGAGATATACGACGTGCTGTGGGTGACAGATTTTCCGCTACTTGAGTACAGCGAGGAGGAAAAAAGGTACGTCGCAAAGCACCATCCCTTCACCTCGCCAAAGAACGAGGACCTTCCGCTGCTTGATACCGATCCCCCAAAGGTGAGGGCCAAGGCGTACGACATGGTGATAAACGGCCAGGAAGTGGGGGGCGGCAGCATGAGGATACACAAAAGGGACGTTCAGAGGAAGATGTTCAAGGTGCTGGAAATGAGCGAGGAGACCATACAGAACAACTTCGGCTTCTTCATCAACGCCTTCAGGTACGGCGCCCCGCCCCACGGCGGGCTGGCGTTCGGCCTCGACAGGCTGACCATGCTTCTCACCGGCGCGGAATCCATCAGGGACGTGATAGCCTTCCCCAAGGTGCAGACCGCCAACGACCTCATGACCGAGGCTCCCTCGAGGGTTGAGGAAAAGCAGCTCAAAGAGCTTGCCATAAAGCTTGACGTATAATTTTGGTAGCTTATAAGGGGCTATGGAAGAAAAGGGCAAGGTAATCAAAGTGTCAGGAGGCAAAGCGACCGTTCGCTTTGAGAGAAAGGCGCAGTGCTCAAAGTGCGGCATGTGTGCCTTTTCGCCTAAAAGCCCGTATTTTGACATGGAGCTTGAGAACAGCCTTGGCGCCGGGGAAGGGGACACCGTGATCGTATCCATGCCCGCGGGCTCGGTGCTGCTTTCGAGCGCGCTCGTATACCTTCTGCCCCTGCTCTTTACCGCAGCGGGCCTTGCGGTCGGCTTTTTTGCGGGCGGGCAGAACCTCGCCGCCCTGCTCGGTCTTGCCATGCTCGCCGCCGGTTTTGCTGCTTTAAGTCTTATCGACCGTATCCTGAAAAAGGGCGGCAACATCCCAATTCCCAAAATCGTCTCCGTAGAAAAGGCAAATCCCCCAAAAAAAACAAAAACCGCCCCTTAGGTGGTTTTTTGCGTTTTGCGAAGGCTGCGCCGTTAAAAAAAAGCTTACGGGAGCGAGCGCTCCCGTAAGCTTTTTTTGACTATTCAGTTTTCTCCTTTCCCAGACGGACCTTTACTCTTCAGCGTTTTTGGGACCTCTGTTCTGGGTGCCTCTGTTCTGGGTGTTCTTGTTCTGGGTCCCTCTGTTTTGAGTTCCGGTCTTGTTCTGGGTGTCGGACTTGTTCTGGCTTCCGCGGCCAGTCGTCCTGTTCTGAGTAGTCTTGTTGCTCCTGTTAATGGTCTTGTTAGTGGTTTTCATGATTTTTCACCCTCCGTCTGTTAGTATTTTGCACAGAGCGGCTGGTTTTAACCCCCATGCGGCCTTTACAGTTTTTGACATTAGAAACTTGCAGCTTAAGGAAGGCAATCGCCATTTACATCAATGGATTAAGGGCAAAAAGGAAAGCCCCCGCGCGGGAAAGGCGCGGGAGCTTGATCGAGTGCTTTAAATCTGTTTCTTCTCTTTATAATCCTCAAGTGCCGTGGCGAGCTGGTCGGGGCAGGAGGTGCCGTTGCGGCACTGTATTCCCTTCAGCGTGGAAATTATTTCATCGATTTTCTTGCCAACCACCAGCCTCGAGACTGCCTGCAGGTTGCCGCTGCAACCCCCCAAGAACTTGAGCTCCGTCAGCACGTCGTCATTGTTGACGCTGAAGAATATCTCCCTGGAGCATGAACCCCTTGTCCTGTATATCGCCATCTGACACCTCCGGAATTTAATGCCTCTACAGCTTTAGTCCACGAGTATGTCGTAAAGCGCGGCGTAAACCTGGGGAGCCTTTTCCTCCCACTGCTTGTTTATCGCCTTTGCCGTCTGCCTCGTGGGAACGGTCATCTTAAGCTCGAGCACCGTCTGGGTGGGCTCTATTATCTTGAGCAGCACCGTGTAGCTGTTGTCGGCGTTCTTATAGTAATCGGATATGTAATCCTGTTTCCTGCGGTACTTGTTCCTGTGGTTCTTGACGAACTCGGATATCTCTTCCCTCAGGCTGGAGCTGATGCGGATGAAAAAATGGGCGAGGCACATCCTTCCGTCGGGCGTTATCGTGTACAGCGTCTCGTTCTGAAAGCTGTTTGTCTGATAGAGGAAACCTGCTTCTATCAGCTGCGACAGCAAGGGGCGGCACTCGAATTGGTTTATCCAGTTGTTGGTAGAGCAGCACATGTCAATTATGGTTGTTTCCGACAGCGGCACTTCCATTTTATCGAACACAAACAATAAAATCAGTTTGCTCAGCGTGGAATCTGACTGCTGCATAATCCCTCCGACCTGCTGATAGGGAAATTATATCATAAAACGCGGGTTTTATAAAGATTTTTTTAATATTTCCACATTCTCAGCACAGAATTTATGCACTTTTGCAAAAAATTGGCTGCCGCTTTTTTAGCGATTTGTTGCGGTAAAGAGCCAATAAACTCGCTGAAAGGAAGAGCAAAAGGAGTACCTGAGGCGGCAAGGGGAAAGCCGAGGTTTTTTGTTCATTTTTCAGCCCTTATTTTCAATGATTTTATAAAAAATATATGGTATAATAGAAAATGTATGGCGGGGGAGCCCCTTGCGATTAAAAAGTCCGCAAATATCTTTGCGGACGCGGTTTACGCCTTAAAGCTTAGCTGCAAAAGAGTTACTTTATCGCAAACTTTTTGAGCTCCTCGATGAGATCTTCGCAGCTGTTGGAGTATATCTCCACGATGACAGGCTTACTTAAGTCGAGGCTGAAAATGCCCAGGATGGATTTGGCGTCAACGATGAACCTTCCGCTTCTTAAATCTATGTCATAATCGTACTTGCTTACGATTGACACGAATTCCTTGACGTTTTCCGCCATCCTTAAGTTGATTTCGAGAGACTTCATAAAAGCACCTCCGAACATAATTTACCTAATTATATAACATTATTTTCAAAAATGCAATACATTTTGAGGGAAAAACATCCAAGAGGTGCGACCATGAAATATCCCGTAAGCGGAGCCGATCTACATAACTTCTGCGCAAAGTGCGACGCCATAGCCGGCAGTAAGCTCATCCTCGCCGACCGCAAGATATCTGCCCTTTTAAAGGCCATCGCTGCGAGCGAGGACATGTGCAGGCTGCTGGAAAAAATTCTCTCCGGCTACAATTACAAGCTGGAATTTGAGAAGGCGAGGACCCCCCACCCCGAAAAGGAAGGCAGGTTTATTCTCAGCCTGCCAAAGGGCGAAAGCCTTATCGCCTTCGTGTTCTGCCTGCTGTGCGAGTTCGAAAACAAGGAGAGGGACCTTGCGAATTTTCTCATCGAGTACTACGGCTACGACGACTTGTTTTCCGACGGCTACGCCAACTTCTGCCGCGAGGTGGTAATTTCCTTCAAGGAGGCTGTGCTGTCGGTGTGCTCCCCCAGCGAGGACGACGCCCTCGTCAAGGCCGAGCTGGAGCTTAAGCCCGACACCCTTAAGATCGGCACGCAGCAGTTTAAAAAGATAAACAAGCTCTATCAGGAGCTTGCGAGGAACATCAACAAGGAAGGGCGCATGGACGGCGAGCAGAGGAGGCATTACCTCAAGGTGGCGGACGCCTTCCTCGCGGCGTGCGAGCAGGGGGACAAGGGGCTCGTCGAGGCGCTGCTGCTCGCGCTCAGGTACATGTGCTTGGGGTATAAATTCTTAAACGCCAAGGTAAAGCTCATCGAGAAGGAGTTTGAGGAATTTCTCGCCTCGCAAGGGGAATGAGGGCGCCTATGTTTAAAAACGCGGTAAGATGGTTTTCCTTCGCGTGCGCCCTCGCCGTCATGGCGGCGATCTTCTGGTTTTCCTCAAAGAGCGGCGAGGCTTCTGGCTTGCAGAGTCAAAGCTTTACCGAAAGGGTGATGGCGGCTTTTTTGCCGTATTTTAACCGCCTCGGCGAGGCGGAGCGCGCGGAGCTCGTGGGCAGGTATTCGCCCTTGCTTCGCGTAGCGGCTCACTTTGGGCTCTTTTCCCTGCTGGGCCTCTTTTGCGGGGCGTTTTCCCTCACGCTTAAAGGGAAAAAGGCGGCGCTTTCGCTGTATGCCTTTTCCTTCTGCTTGCTGTACGCGCTGTCCGACGAGGTGCACCAGATATTCGTGGAGGGAAGGGCATTCGAGCTTTCAGACCTTGGGGTGGACGCCCTCGGCGCTCTTGCAGGCATATGCGCGGCGCTGCTTTCGTATTATATCTATCGCGGGAAGAAAAAAAGGTTAACTTAACAGCGATGAATGGAAACTTTGAGATAGAACTGGGCACAACGCTTCTATACGGCTTCTGCCATTTCAGGTGCGGCATAAGACCGATAAGCAGGCTGGTGGTAAAGAGCCGCTCTAAAGATGCCCTCATCGGCGCCGAGCTCGAGGTCAGCTCGGAAGGCTTTTTGCTGCCCTTTAAAAAGCAAGTGGATGCCATCCCCTACGAGAGCGCCGTCGAGGTGGACCTCGACGGGCTGCAGGTGCTGCAGGCAAAGCTGCTCGAAATCGAGGAGAGGGGAGAGGCGCGCATCGATGCCCTGCTGAAAAAGGACGGGCAGACGCTTGCCCAAGCCTCAAGGGGCGTGGCGCTGCTCCCCTACGAGACCTACCCGGGGACGGGCGCCTATCCCGAGCTTTTTTCCTGCTTTGTCAGGCCCGCCGCCAAGGGCGTTGACAAGATATTAAAGGACGCGCATGGAGTATTGAGGGAATGGAAGGCTCAGGGCAGGCAGTGGGGGTACGATGAGGCGGGCAAGGCGAAAGTAAAGCTTCAGGCGGCGGCGATATTCAAGGCGGTGCAGAGCGCCGGCATCTCGTGGAGGAGCGACCATGCCGCCGTGGACCTTCCCTTCCCCGTGCAGTACGCCGAGGAGACGCTCTCAAAGAGGCAGGCGGCTCTCTTTGACATGGCGGCGCTTTACCTTTCCTGCCTCGAGGCCGCAGGCCTAAACGGCATAGCCGCGCTGGGGGAAAACGGCTGCGTCGCAGGGGCTTGGCTCAGGGACAATTGCTTTTTGTCTTCAAGCTTTGACGACGTGACCGAGATAAAGAAGCGCTGCGACGAATCCATAGACGACATCGCCGTCTTTGACGTAAAGGCGCTCTTTGCCGAGCTAAGGCAAAGCCCCGCCTTTGCCGAAAAGTCGGCGCTTTCCGAAATACAGGGCGGCAAGTATTTTACCATAATAGACGTAAAAAGGTGCCGGATAGGGGGCTTTAGGCCCCTCTCGCCGAGGGTGAGGGACAACGGGGGTTTCCGCATAGAGGAGGATCCCGAGCTCAAGCCCGACGACATGCCGAGGCTGAACAAAAAGAACCTCCGCCCTTTGAGGATAAAGCCCCTTCCCGCAAAGGAGAGCCAGTGGGAGAGGAGGCTTTTGGACCTCTCTTTAAGAAACAGCCTGCTCAACTTCTCGCCCAAGCGAAACGTTATCCCCATAATGAGCTATTCACTGGAGAGGACCCTTTCTCATCTGCTTTCCGGCGAGGAGTTTTCGCTCCTTGAGATACCGCCCGAAATACTTCCCGGTATGGCGGGCATAGGGGGCTTTGACGCCCCGCCCAAGGTGAGGCCGCTGAGAGAGCTCGTCGAGCTTGAGATGAAAAACCGCAGGATGAGGAGTTTCCTGCTTCAAAAGGACCTCGCTTACGCCGCCTCGGCGCTCTACCGAAAGGAAAAGGTGAGCATGGAAGAGACGGGCACCAGCGCGCTGTACGCCGCGTGCGGCTTCCTCAAATGGTCGGCGGTGGGCGAAAAGAACGGTTACAGGTACGCGCCGCTGATCCTCCTTCCCGTTTCCCTCATAAAGAGGACGGGGGGCAGGGGCTTTTCGGTAAAGATACGCGAGGACGAATATCAGGTAAACACCACGCTGCTGGAGTTTTTGAAGCAGGAGTTCGGGATAGAGATGAGGGGGCTTGAGAGCGCGCCCGCTGACCTCGACAGCCTCCTGGGAATGGTAAAGAAGCAAATTCTCGGCTATCCCGGCTGGGAGGTGGTGGAGGACGTGTACATCGCCTCGCTCTCCTTCTCCCGCTTTTTGATGTGGAACGATCTGCGGTGCCACATCGACGCATTCAGGCAAAACAGGTTCATCCGCTCCATGATAGAGGGAAGGCCCGACCCCTCGCTCGCGAGGGCCAAAGAGGCCGAGGTGGTGGAGAATATCGGGGAAAAGGACGCCATGGGCCTGTTTTTGCCCCTTAGCTGCGACAGCGCGCAGCTCAAGGCGGTGCTGCTTTCAGATAGGGGCGTGAGCTTTGTGCTCCACGGGCCGCCTGGCACGGGCAAATCCCAGACCATAACCAACATAATTGCCAACGCCATAGCCAAGGGCAAGAGCGTGCTGTTTGTGGCGGAAAAGCTGGCGGCGCTCTCGGTGGTAAAGAAGCGCCTTGACGACATCGGCATAGGGGACTTCTGCCTGGAGCTGCACTCGGTAAAGACCGCCAAGACCGAGGTTTGCCGGAAGCTTGTCGAGACCGCTGCCCTTAGGGAAGAGAAGGAAAGTCCCTATCAGGGCAAGCTCGAGCAGCTCGTCAGGTTAAAGGAGCAGGTCGCCCAGCCCTTTTGCGCGCTCCATAGAAAGAGGGGCCTCGGCTTTTCCATATACCAGGCGATATTAAAGGTGATGGAATACCAGGACACGCCCGACGTCTTTGAGATAGACGCCCTCTTTTTTGAGAAGCTGACGAGGGAGAAATTTGAAAAGTGCCAGGCACTGCTTTCCGAGCTCGTCGCGGTATGCAGGGAGTGCGGCAGGATTTACCGCTCCCCCTTCGAGAACGTGGGCATTTTGGACTTTGACGAGAGGGTCCGTTACGGCATACTCACTTCCGTCAAGGTCATACAGGAAGAGGCGCGCCACCTCAAGGCGTACAACAAGTACTGCCTCGAAATGCTCGGCGGAAGGGTAAGGGTTGTCACCAAGGCGCGGCTTGAGCTGCTGAAAGAAATCTGCCTCATGCTCACGAGGCCCGAAAACCCCTACATGCGCTTTTCCCGCTACGGCGGCGGCAGCGAGGCGGTGAGGGCGCTCAACGAGTTTATGAGCGTGTATAAAGAGTATGAGCGGCAGGAAAGCCGCTACGGCGAGCTCTTTAGGGCGAGGGTAGATCTTCCCGAAAGCCTCGACCTCCTGAAAGAAGAGCTTGAGAAGTTCCCCGTGCTCTTCCACAAGTCGAAGCCGCTCAAGGTGCTGATAAAGAGGATAGGCAGGGCGTCGCGCCACAAGCTGCGCCCCGAAAACACCGGCGAGCTAATCGAGGCGGCGATAAGCTACCACGAGGCAAAGCAAAACACGGCGCAAGCGGGCCAGAAACTATGGGAGCTTCTCACCGGCGGCAAAGAGCGTATAAACTACGACATGCTCGCCGACTTCATCATGCAGCTTGAGAGCCTGTACACCCTCGTGACCAAGCTCTTTCCAAGCTACGACTACAGCAGCTTCAACGCCCTTCTGAAAAACCTCTTCACAAGGTATCCCATGGAGATATTCGCGGGTTTCCTGCGGGCGTACGACAGCTTTGAGCAGGCTAGAAAGAGCTTTTTCAAGGTGCTCGAGATTGAGAAGGACTTTGAGGTAGAGGGCGAGGATTACACTGATTTTCTGTACTTAAAGGCCGCCGCCATCTTTGACAACATAGACATGCTCAGCAGCTGGTGCAGGTTCAACAGGCTGAGCAGGACGCTCAGGGCGGAAGGGCTTCAGTTTGCCCTGTCGGCGATACTTTCCGGCAGGATTACCGCCGATCAGATACTCGCATGCTTCAACAAAAAGGTATACTCCGATTTCGTGGAGAAGGAGGTCGCAGAGGACCCCGTGCTCTCAAAATTCTCCTCTTCCTCAACGGAGAACAAGATAGAGAGGCTGAAAGAGCTCATCCGTCAGTTTGAGGGCGTGACCAGGCAGGAGATAAGGCTGCGCCTCATCTCGCGGCTTCCCAGCCTCTCCAGCGAGGGCGGGCTGTCGCTCGAGCTCATGCAGCTTCAGCGCGCCCACAAGAGCAACATGAGGGGGTACACCGTCCGCGGGCTGTTTTCGGGCCAGAAGAATCTGCTCTCCATGCTGGCGCCCTGCCTGCTCATGAGCCCCACCGCCGTCTCGCAGTACCTCGGGGCGCAGCCGGATATGTTTGACCTCGTCATCTTTGACGAGGCGTCGCAGATACCCACTGCCGAGGCGATAGGGGCGCTCGCCCGCTCGAAGTGCGCCATCGTCGTGGGCGACCCCAGGCAGCTTCCGCCCACCACGTTTTTCATGTCCGATTACATCGATGAGGAAAACCTCGAGTACGAGGACCTCGAGAGCGTGCTGGAGGACTGCCTCGCCTTAAACCTTCCCGAGCGGCACTTAAAGTGGCATTACCGCTCCAGGCACGAGAGCCTCATAGCTTTTTCCAACGCCATGTATTACGGCAACAAGCTGTGCACCTTCCCCTCTACCAACGCGCTTCAGTCAAAGGTGCAGTTTAGGTACGTCGAGAACGGCGTGTATCAGAGGGGGAGCACCAAGCAAAACCCCATAGAGGCCGACGCCCTCGTGGAAGAGGTGGTAAGCCGGCTTAAAGACCCTGAGGAAAGGGGCAAGAGCATAGGCATAATAACCTTCAGCGTGGCTCAGCAGGTGCTCATAGAGCACAAGCTCTCCGAGGCGCTGGTTAGGCACAAGCTCGAAGCATACGCCTACGACAGAGAAGAGCCCCTTTTTGTCAAAAACCTCGAGAACGTTCAGGGCGACGAGAGGGAAGTCATACTCTTCTCGATCTGCTACGGCCCCGACAAATACGGCAGGCTGTCGCTCAATTTCGGCCCCGTAAACCATCAAAACGGCTGGCGCAGGCTCAACGTCGCCGTCTCGAGGGCGAGGGAGGAGATGATAGTGTTCTCCTCCATGACCAGCGCCATGATAGACTTGGGCAGGACCAACAGCAAGGGCGTCGCCGACGTCAAGGCGTTTTTGGAATTTGCCCAAAACGGCAGGACCACGCTTGCAGTGAGGCCGCCAAGGCCTTCCGAGCTTGACGGCGGCATAGGAAAGTACATCGCAAAGGAGCTTTCTGACGCGGGCTACGAGTGCAGGCCAAACCTCGGAGTATCAGATTTCAAGATAGACGTGGCGGTGATGGCCCCCGGAGGGGATGAGTTCATCCTCGCCATAATGTGCGACAGCTCCCCCTCCGGCGCGGGCGAGGTGAGCGACAGCCTGGTGCTTCAGGTAAATATGCTCAAGCGGCTGGGCTGGAACGTGCTGCGCATCTGGACGCTTAACTTCCTGGGCAACCCCAAGAGGGAGGTAAGGCGGATAAAGCAATACATTGACAGGCTGTGCAACAAGGGCGAGGGCCCCATGCGGGAAAATAAGTTCCTTCGCCCCTACACCGAGGCTGTGGTAAAGAGGGAGAGCGTGCTGTCGGGCTTTCTGCTCAACCCCAAAAACGAGGAGGAAGTAAAGGACAAACTCAAAAAGATCGTGGCGGCGGAGCAGCCCATAGCCAAAGAGCTTTTGATAAAGAAATGCCTGCTCTCCTATGGCGTCATCCGCAGCGGCAGCAGGTTAAACTCGAGGATGAAGGAGATTCTGGCATCCATGGGCTTTAAGGCGGAGGAGCACAACGGAGTTACCTTTTTGAGAGACAACGACGATGTGCTCTCCTGCGACTTCTTCCGAGTAGACGGGGAGTGCAGGATAAGGCGCTCGCCCACGGAGATAAGCCCCTACGAGATAGTGGCCGCGGCAAAAAGCGTTCTTACTGATAAGATATCCCTCTACCTAAGCGACCTGGTAAAGGAGGCTGCTCGGGAATTGAGGCTTCCCAAAGTTACCGAAGAAGCGGAAAATGCCATAAGGTATGCCGTAAAATACGGCAGCAAGAGGGGGATATTCACGATAAGCGCAAGCGATATGGTAAGCTTGTAACCGAAGGGATTTTTCAGGCATAAAAAATCCCCCGAAAGCTCGGGGGAAGGGGTTTTAATATATACATTTATTCCATCTGTCGCACCTTAGCCTGTGGTCCTTTTTGCAGCAGCACCTGTCGTGGCAGGAATGCCTCCTGCAGCCGAAGCAGTTAAAGAAGCCGAAGAAACAGTCGCAGATGCTGCACCTTTTGTGTCTCCTGCAGTCGCAATCGCAATGCTTTTTCCAATCGTTATTATAATACCAACTCATATTTTCAACCTCGCTTTTGCGTAATCCAAAAAAACGGTTACATTCTATGGTATTTAAAAAGCCCGCATAATGTTACAGCGCCGAAAAAACCCCGTGTGCAAGGCAGAAACATGAATGCTTGACAAAGAGGGCTGCAAACTGTAATATATAACTTAAAAATGGGGGGCAAGGTATGAGATTTCTCATCATAAACGGCCCAAGCCTCAATATGCTGGGAAGGCGCGACTCCGCCCATTACGGCTCCATGACGCTGGAGCAGCTCAACGCGTTCATAGGGGAGTACTGCGCGAAAAACGGCGACAGCTGCGAATTCTACCAGTCGAGTTGCGAGGGGCAGATAATCGACAAGCTGCACGCCGCCGATTGCGACGCCATACTGCTCAACGCGGGCGCCTACACCCACTACAGCTATGCCATCCGCGACGCCATAGAGTGCATATCCGTGCCCGTCGCCGAGGTGCACCTTTCCGACACCGACGAGAGGGAAGATTTTCGCAA
This sequence comes from Clostridiales bacterium, assembly GCA_012519285.1. Lineage (GTDB taxonomy): Bacteria > Bacillota > Clostridia > Christensenellales > HGM11417 > JAAYQN01. The sequence goes on along the minus strand of JAAYQN010000080.1, from coordinate 6,835 downwards.
GGTGTCGGTCATAAGGGACGTGGTAAAGTTCACCGTAAAGGGCTTGAAGCACGAGAGCTACCTCGAGGCTATAAGGCGTTTTAAGGAGACGCTGAAGAGATGAAAAAGCTGACGCTCAACGCGAAAGATTTTAGCTACGACATATTTTTCGGCGAGGGTATAGCGGCAGATATCACCTCGCTGTTTGCTCTTAAAGGGCAAAAGACGTGCATAATCTCGGACAGCAACGTCGCCCCCCTATACCTCGAGAAAGTTTTGGCAGCCTTGGGCGGAGGCGCCACAAGTTACGTATTCCCTGCGGGCGAGGCGTCCAAAAGCCTCGACACCTGCGCAGGTATCTACAATTTTCTGGCAAAAAACGAGTTCTCAAAGACCGACGCTCTCGTGGCGCTCGGCGGAGGCATCTGCGGGGACGTGACGGGCTTTGTTTCGTCCACATACCTGCGCGGCATCCCCTACTTCTCCCTTCCCACCACGCTGCTCGCGCAGGTGGATTCCTCGATAGGCGGCAAGTGCGGGGTCAACATCCCTTACGGCAAAAACCTCGTTGGCAGCTTTTATCAGCCCCGTGGCGTGATAATCGACACCGCCTTTTTAAAGACGCTCAAAGAGAGGGATTTCCGCGACGGCCTCGCCGAGGTGATAAAGTACGGCTTTATATATGATGAAAAAATCTGCCAATGGGCGCTCTCGGGCCTTTCCCAAAACCTTTCCGACATAGTTTTCCGCTGCGTCGGGATAAAAAAGGAAGTGGTGGAGGCAGACGAGTTCGACAGCGGCCTCAGAATGATACTCAATTTCGGCCATACCATAGGCCACGCCATCGAGAAGCTGGGCGGCTACGAGAAGTACTCCCACGGCCAGGCGGTCTCTATAGGCATGGCGGCGGCCGCCAGGCTCTCCGAAAAGGCGGGCATGGCGAAAGAAGGGCTTTACGGCAAGGTGGTCGGGATACTCGAAAAGCTGGGCCTTCCCACCCGCTGCGAATATGAGGCCTCGCAGCTTCTTTCCACGATTTTTAACGACAAAAAGATAAGGGGCGGCAAGCTCAACTTCGTGCTCTTAAAGGACATTGGGCAGGCGACAGTCTACCCCCTGGATAAAGAGAGCGTCGAGGAGTTTGTAGAGGGCGCCCTTTAAGGAGTTGGATATGGGTTCAGTTTTCTGCGGCTCGCAACTGAAACTTTCTGTTTTCGGGGAATCCCATGGGCAGGCGATAGGCATGGTGCTCGACGGCTTTCCTTCGGGTATGGCGGTTGACATGGAGCTTATAAAGCGGCAGCTTGAGAGGAGAAGGCCAAACGCCGCGGCTTATTCCACAAAGAGGAAGGAGCCCGACGAGCCTAAAGTGCTTTCAGGGATAGCATCCGGAGTCATCTGCGGCAGCCCCATCTGCATGGCGATAGAGAACCTCGACGCGCGCCCGGGGGACTACAAGACGGATGTTTTCCGCCCCTCGCACGCCGATTATACTGGATACATCAGGTACAAGGGGCATAACGACGCGGCGGGAGGCGGCCATTTCTCGGGCAGGCTCACTGCCCCGCTCGTCATGGCGGGAGCGCTCTGCCGGCAGTACCTTAAAGAGAAATTTGGCGTGGAAATCTTCGGCAGGATAAAATCCATAGGCGGGGTAAATGACCGCGAGCTGGAATACGAAAAGGGGCAGATAAAGGGGCTTGAGCAGCTTTCTGGCAAAGATTTTCCCATGCTGGACGAAAAAGCGGGGCAGCAAATGCTTGAATTGATACAAAAGGCGGCCTCAAGCGGTGACTCCCTGGGCGGAACGGTTGAGTGCGTTGCGGTCGGGGTAAAGGCTGGCCTCGGCAGCCCTAACATGTGGGGCGTGGAGAGCAGGCTGGCGGCGCTGCTCTTTGCCATTCCCGCGGTAAAGGCGCTCGAGTTCGGCTCAGGATTTGAGATGTGCGGGATGAGGGGCAGCGAGGCAAACGACGCCTTCGCCTTCGACGAAAAGGTCTATACCCTGACCAATCACAACGGCGGGATTTTGGGCGGCATAACCAGCGGCATGCCCATAACCTTTACGGTGGGAATAAAGCCCACCCCCTCTATAGCGCTGCCCCAGCGCACGATAAACAATCGTTTTGAGAGCGTGGAGCATAAAATAAAGGGCAGGCACGACCCCTGCATCGTGCCGAGGGCGGTCCCCGCGGTTGAGGCAGCCGCGGCGATAGCGCTTTTAGACCTTTACCTGGAGGCTGTGGGATATGAAGGAGCTTGAGAGCCTTCGCGGCAAGATAAACAAGCTCGACCGGCAGATAATGAGGCTGCTCGATGAGCGCTTTAGGGTATGCAGGGAGATAGGAAGGCTCAAGGCCGCCTCTTCCTCGCCTGTGCTCGACGAGGGCAGGGAAAAGGCCATCCTTGAAAAGATTTCTGCCGCAAATCTTAAGTATAGCAGGGAAATAGCGGGAGTGTACCGCCGCATAATGGAGGAAAGCCGCGGCATACAGCAAAGGGTATTAAATGAAGAGGATAATTGAGCCAAAGCAAAAAGTAAGCGGGCAGATAACCCCGCCGGGCGACAAGTCCATATCCCACAGGAGCGTGATGGCGGGGGCGCTCGCCGAGGGAACGACGAGGGTAAAGGGGTTTCTGATGGGCGCGGACTGCCTCGCTACGGTGGACTGCTTTTCCAGGCTCGGCGTCGAGATAGAGGCAAACGGCGACTTCGTCAAAGTGCGCGGCAGGGGCCTTTACGGGCTAAAGGAGTACGGCGGCGTATTGTATACCGTCAATTCAGGCACCACGACGAGGATATTGAGCGGCATATTGTGCGGCCAGAACTTTCCAAGCGTTATCGACGGCGACGAATCCATACGCCGCCGCCCCATGAGGAGAATAATCGAGCCGCTGCGCCTTATGAACGCCTGGATATCGGCAAGGGAGGACAATTTCTGCCCCCTTCATATTAATTCCTCAAGGCTAAAGGGGATAGACTACGCCCTTCCCGTGGCGTCCGCGCAGCTCAAATCCTGCCTGCTCTTTGCCGGCCTCTACGCCGACGGGCATACGGTGGTGAGGGAGGCGGCAAAATCCCGCGACCATACAGAGCTCATGCTCAAAGAGTTCGGCGCCGACATAGAGGTTTTCGAGGGCGGCGCGGCGATAAGGCCCTCAAAGCTCGCGCCAGCCGACGTCGAGGTCCCCGGGGACATCTCGTCGGCATCGTACTTTATCGTGCTCGCGCTTCTCGCAGATGAAGGCGAACTCCTCATAAAAAACGTGGGCGTAAACCCGACGAGGACTGGAATAATCGATGCTCTTAAGGAGATGGGCGGCGACATAGAGCTTTTTAACCATAGGATGCTGGGGAGAGAGCCCGCGTGCGACATCCATGTCAGGCCGTCGAGGCTGAAGGGCGTCATCATAGAAGGCGACATTATCCCAAGGCTTATCGACGAGATACCCATATTAAGCGTGGCGGCGGCAAGGGCGGAGGGCAAGATGGTGATAAAAGGCGCCGGCGAGCTTAAGTTCAAGGAGACAAACAGGATAAAGGCGATAGCTGAGCAGCTCGGAAAGTGCGGCGCAAAGTTTATCGAGACCGACGACGGGATAATTATAGAGGGAGAGGAGAGTCTTAAGGGCGCTGCCTACAATTCACTGGGCGACCATCGGATAGCCATGTCCGCTGCGGTCGCAGCCGCCGTGGCGGAAGGGCCTTCGGAGATAGAGGGGGCGGAATGCGTGGACGTGTCTTATCCCGGTTTTTTTGAGGACTTAGAAAGGGCGCTTGACTGATGTATTTCGACTTTTGGGGCTTTAAGGAATACATTTTAAAACATGAAAAGGGCGGCGCGTACGCCGTTATAGGCAATCCCATTTCCCACAGCATATCCCCCTTTTTGCACGGTCTGCTTGAGGAAGGCAGCTTTTACGTCGCGGTAAAGGCGGAAGAGAGGCAGCTGGAGGATTTTTGCGATTTTGCCCGAGAGCGCCTTCTGGGCTTTAACGTCACCGTTCCCTACAAGATGGATATAATGAGATACCTCGACAGCGTGGACGGCCTCGCCGAAAGCCTCGGCAGCGTCAACACCGTAAAGGTTGAGGGCGGCAAACTCATTGGCTTTAACACCGACGCCTACGGTCTTTCGATGGCGCTTAAGCAATGCGGAGTCGAGCTCGCTGGAAAGCGCGCTATGGTCTTGGGAGGCGGCGGCGCGGCGAGGGCGGCGGTATTTGCGCTCAAAGAGGGCGGCGCGGATATCTCCATCGCGGTGAGAAACCCTATAAAGGCGAGGGAGGATTTTCCGGGCGAAAAGGTAATGGGCCTTTATGCCGTCGAGACGGGATGGGACATAATAGTAAACTGCACCCCTTGCGGGATGAAGGGGCAGGAAGGGACTTCCGCCATAGACGAGGAGAAGCTTTCAGGCTGCGGCTTTGTGTACGATGCCGTCTACAACCCGCTCAGGACCAAATTGCTCAGGGCAGCGAGGAGGCGCGGCATAAGGTGCTCAAACGGCCTCGACATGCTCATCTTCCAGGCGGCCCAGGCGAGGGGCATCTGGGGAAAAGCGCCCGCCTTTGACCTTGACGCCGTAAAGGATAAGCTGGCGGGGCAGGTAATGGCTCAAAGGCTTGCCGAAAAAGGCAAGAGCGGCATAGCTCTGTGCGGCTTTATGGGCAGCGGAAAATCCCACATCGCCCGCGCCTTTTCGCAGAGGTTCGGCTTTAAGCTGCTTGAGACCGACGCCATAGTGGAGGAAAAAGAGGGCATGTCAATACCTCTGATTTTTGAAAGGTTTGGCGAGAAGTATTTTAGGGAAAGGGAGAGCGAGGCTGTAAGGGGCTTAAAGCCCGACCACCCCTCGGTGGTCTCCCTCGGGGGCGGCGCCGTAATGAGGGAGGAAAACGTCGCGGCGATAAAGGGCTGCTGCCTGCTGATTTACCTCGACGCTCCGCTCGAGGTCTGTCTGGAGAGGGCAAAGGGCGTCGGCAGACCGCTCCTTAAGCAGGGCGCCGCGAGCGTCGCCGCGCTGTACGAGGCAAGGAAGGACATTTATGCCGCGGCGTGCGACTATAAGGTGGACGCCGGCCGCGGCGCAGATGAAGTGATAGAGGATATTATTGAGCTTATTTGAGGCAATTATGGAAAGGCAATTGTTCGGGAAAATGGCTGACGGCAGGCAGGTTTACTGCTTTACGCTCAAGAACGCGAGGGGGGAGAGCGTACGCGTCCTCGACCTTGGCGGGATAATCCAAAGCCTTTTTGTCCGCGACAGAAAGGGCGAATTGGTCGACGTGGCGCTGGGCTACGGTACGCCGGACAAATACCTTACAAAGGGCGGCTATCTCGGCGCGATAGTTGGAAGGTGCGCAAACCGCATCGGCGGCGCTTGCTTCACCTTAAACGGGGCTACGTACCATCTGTTCAATAACGACGGCAAAAACCACCTGCACGGCGGCAGGGCAGGATTTGACAAAAAGCTGTGGGCGGCGGAGCATGAGGGCGGCAAGCTGAAGCTGCGCCTTCTCAGCCCCCACATGGACGAGAATTACCCCGGCAACCTCAGCGTGGAGGTTACCTATACATTTACCGACGACGGCGAGCTGATAATCGACTACCTTGCAGAGAGCGACATTAACACAGTGGTAAATCTAACCAATCACTGCTACTTCAACATAAAGGGAAACGGCGACATCCTCTCCCATGAGCTAAGGATTTACGCCGAAAACATGCTGCCCATCGATGACGGGCTCATCCCCACGGGAGAGATAAGGAGCGTAAAGGGCACGCCCTTCGACTTTACGCAATTTAAGCCCATAGGGCGGGACATCGACGTCGACGATGAGCAGCTCAAGAGGGCGGGAGGCTACGACCACAACTTCTGTCTCGACGGCGGCGGGAAGGCTTGCGAGCTCTATTGCGAGGAGAGCGGGATACTGATGGAAGTTTTCACCGACATGCCCGGCATGCAGTTTTACAGCGGCAACTTCCTGTCGGGCTCAATCGGAAAAGGCGGAAAAATTTACAAAAAGCGCGCCGGCCTCTGCCTCGAGACCCAGCACTACCCCGACAGCGTAAACAAGCCCCATTTCCCTTCACCTATCCTAAAAGCGGGCGTCCTCTACCGCTCCCGCACGGTGTATAAGTTCAGCGCAAGGTAAACAGGCCGCATAACACGACCTTTTGTTTGCAAAGGAAAGCATTATACAATTGAATGTGTAGTGTATAATTGCGGACCGATGAATTTATCGCCTCATAGTAAATTGTAAATTTTACATTCGGACAAAGCTCCATAATAGGTTTACTATGATATGAAACTCTTGAAGGCAACTGATAATTTTACGGCTGTGAAAAGTCGTGGATTAAGGATGTGCCTCTTTAAGGAGGAAAGAGATTTATTGCAAAATGACAGATTTTGCCTCTTTACAGAGTTTGCGTCGGCTTATAAATAGCCTATAATATATTTAAATGAATCTATAAATAAAAATAATTCATGAGGAGAAAGGGGATATGAGCTATAAATTCGAGACGCTGCAGATCCACGCAGGGCAGGAAGTAGACCCCGCCACGAGGTCGAGGGCGGTGCCCATCTACCAGACCACTTCCTACGTCTTTGAAAGCAGCCAGGAGGGGGCGGACCTGTTTGCACTCAAAAAGCCCGGCAACATCTACACCAGGATAATGAACCCCACCACCGACGTGTTTGAAAAGAGGATGGCCGCGCTCGAGGGGGGCGTGGGGGCGCTGGCGACTGCTTCCGGCTCCGCCGCGATAACCTACGCCGTGATGAACATCGCGGGCGCGGGGGACAACATCGTTTCGGCAAACACCCTTTACGGCGGTACATACAACCTCTTCGTG
>JAAYQN010000079.1 GCA_012519285.1 Clostridiales bacterium | reverse complement strand
GGACCATGGAGAAAACCTTCTTTTGCTCGGAAAAGAGCAAATTTGTATGGAAGCCCACCATGTTGTAGTAGCTTCCCTCGAGGTTTTCCCTGCGAAGCTGCACAACGGCGAAGGGCATCTTGCCGTCCTTTCCCGCAAGCCCCACGGGCCTTAAAGGGCCGAAGCGCAGGCTGTCTGGGCTGCGCCTTGCCATAACCTCTATGGGCACGCAGCCCTCGAACACCTTATCGTCCTCAAAGTCCTTGAGCTTTACCGTCTGCGCCGAGGCGAGTTCCTTGACGAAGGCGTAATACTCTTCCTCATCCATGGGGCAGTTGAGGTAGTCGCCCCCGCCCTTGCCGTACCTGTCGGCCATGAAGGCTCTTTCCATGTCTATGGTGGAGCCGTCGACGATGGGCGCCGCCGCGTCGAAAAAGTAGAGGTTCTCAGCGCCGGACAGGCGCATTATCTCCTTTGCGAGCGCGGGCGTGGTGAGGGGGCCGGAGGCTATTATGGTGTAGGCGCCGCTCTCTATGCTAGTCACCTCGCGGCACACGATGTGAATGTTGTCAAAGCCCTTTATGCGTTCGGTGACCTCGCGCGTAAACTTTTCCCTGTCGACGGCGAGTGCGCTGCCCGCGGGCACCCTGTGCATGTCGGCGCAGCTCATGATAAGGGAGCCGATTTCCCTCATCTCCTGTTTCAAAAGGCCACAGGCGTTGGTAAGCTCATCACTCTTTAGGGAATTGCTGCACACCAGCTCGGCAAAATAAGGGCTTGAGTGCGCCGGGGTAAAGCTCTTTGGCTTGATGTCAAAAAGGCACACCTTTACGCTGCGCCTTGCCAGCTGATATGCCGCCTCGCACCCGGCGAGGCCCGCCCCTATTATATTTACGCCGCACCTCGTCAATTTTGTTCCTCGTATCCGCAGCCTTTATCGGAGCATTGCAATTTTCCGCCGCTCTTTAAAGTTTTAATGACCATGTACTTGCCGCACCTGGGGCAGTTTTTTTCCGCGGGAATATCCCAGCTCGCGAACTTGCACCGGGGATAGTTGCTGCAGCCGTAGAAGACCCTCCTGCTCTTGGAAAGCTTTTTGACCACGTCGCCGCCGCAGGAGGGGCACTTTGCCACCGCCTCGGCGTAGGGCTGGCTATGCTTGCATTCGGGGCAGTGGAGGTATTTTCCGTACCTGCCCTCCCTTATAACCATCTCCTTGCCGCAGGAGGGGCACTTGACATCGGATTTTTCCTCGCCCTCTACCTTAATATTGGAACAGTTGGGGTAATTGGTGCAGGCAAGATACCTGCCGTATTTTCCCTCCCTGTACTCCATGTCGGCGCCGCACTTTTCGCATTTTTCGCCCGAAAGCTGCCCTGGAAGGGGCTTGATGTTTTTGCACCCCGGGTAATTGGGGCAGGCGAGGAACTTGCCGTACCTTCCCACGCGCACCACCATCTGCGCGCCGCACTTTTCGCACGCCTGGTCTGACTTTTCCACGGACTCCTCGAGCGCCCTCTTGAGCATGAGCTCAAAGCCGGGGTAAAAGTCGGCGACGAGCTGCCTCCAGTCCCTGCCGCCTTCCTCTATCTCGTCGAGCTTTTCCTCCATATGGGCGGTGAACTCCACGTTAACTATGTCGGGGAAATACTTGATGAGTAGCTCGTTGACGGTGAAGGCGAGCGGGGTGGGCTTTAGGTACCTTCTTTCCTTGACGGTGTAGGTGCGCTTTAGGAGCACCGCTATGATTGAGGCATAGGTGCTCGGCCTGCCGATGCCCTTTTCCTCCATTGCCTTGACAAGGCTGGCGTCGGTGTACCTCGAGGGCGGCTTGGTGAACTTTTGCTCCCCCTTAATGTCAATCAATTTCAGTGGATCGTTTCCCGAGAGGTTGGGCAGCCTGGCGTTCTCCTCGCCCTCCTCTCTTTCCTTGCCGGGGTCGGCTTCCCTGTACTCGTCGTAGGCTATAGTAAAACCCTTGAAAATCAGCGTCCTGCCGCTGCACCTGAAGGTGTAGGGGCCGCACTGTATGTCCACGACCAGGCTGTCGTAAACCGCCTCCGCCATCTGGCTTGCGAGGAACCTGTCGTAGATGAGCTTATACAGCCGGAAATGGTTTTTGGGCAGCTTGTCTTTGAGGCTCTCAGGCGTCCTCTCGAGCGCAATGGGCCTTATGGCCTCGTGGGCGTCCTGCGCCGTCTTTTTGGATTTGTACACGTTGGGTTTTGGCGGAAGGTAATCCTTTCCGTAGCGGCTCTCGATAAAGCTGAGCGCCTCTCTCTGCGCCTCTTCGGACACCCTTACGGAATCCGTCCTGATATAGGTGACCAGCGCCACCTGGCCCTCTCCCTCTATCCCGACTCCCTCGTAAAGGCTCTGCGCTATCTGCATGGTGAGCGGCGAGGAAAGACCGAGCTTGTTGGAGGCGTCCTGCTGCAAAGTACTTGTGGTAAAGGGCGCGGGCGCGTGCTGCCTGGCAAGCTGTCTCTTTACGCTCTTTACCGCCCAGGGAAAGCTCCTTGCCGCCTGCAGCACCTCGTCCGCCTGCTGCTTGTTTTCGGGCCTGAACTTCTTGCCTTCCTTTAAGGCAAGCGAGGCCTTGAAAACGATGTCCTTCTGCTCGCCGCTTTCGGGGCACAGCTCGGCGATTACCGTCCAGTATTCTTTTGGGACAAAGTTCTGAATTTCCTGCTCCCTTTCCACTATGAGCCTTAAAGCCACCGATTGCACCCTTCCCGCGGACAGCCTGTTCTGTATCCTCCTGCAGAGCAGGGGGGAGAGCTTGTAGCCCACCAGGCGGTCGAGCACTCTCCTTGCCTGCTGGGCGTTGACGAGGTTAATGTTTATCTCGCGGGGGGCCTCGAGCGCCTTGGTCACCGACCTCTTTGATATCTCGTTGAACACTATGCGGCTTTTGCTCTCGGGCGGTATGCCGAGAAGGTAGGCAAGGTGCCACGAAATGGCCTCCCCTTCCCTGTCGGGGTCGGTGGCAAGGTACACGCTCTCGGCCTTTTTGGCCTTTTCGGAAAGCCTCTTTACCACTTCCCTCTTGGAAGGGTTGACCACGTAGGTGGGCTGAAAGTTGTTCTTTATATTAATGCCGAGGCCGTTTTCGGGAAGGTCCCTGATGTGGCCTCCCGAGGCGTCCACCTCAAATTCCCTGCCGAGGTATTTTTTAATTGTCTTTGCCTTTGAAGGTGACTCAACTATGATTAAGCTCTTTCCCATCTCAAAAAGCCTTTTCCTCGCGATTCGTTAAATTTGCTCTTTTTAGCGGCGGCAGGCTTTATAGCCCAAACCTGCCCCCGGGGAGTTTCTTAACTGTTCCCTTTATCTCCATCAAGCTGAGCAGGGCGTTTGCCTCGGCCGCGCTCATGCCCAAGTGTTGCACGATGCCGTCGAGGTCGAGCTCTCCCATCTTCAGTACCTCATATATTACGCGCTCCTCTTTGGTTAAATCGGGGAGGGTTTGCTCTTTTTGCCCCTTTGGCTCAACGCCGAGGGCGAGCAGAACGTCCTCGAAGCCCGTTATCATGCACCCCTGCATCTCCTTTATGAGGCGGTTGCAGCCCGCGCTCGCCTTTGAGTTGACGTTGCCCGGCAGCACAAAGAGCTCCTTGCCCAGGCTCAGCGCTATGTCCGCCGTTATCAGTGCGCCGCTTTTCTCCCCCGCCTCGGTGACGACCGTGGCGAGGCTCACCGCCGCCATTATCCTGTTCCTCAGGGGGAACATGTAGGGGATGGCCTGCCTGTGCGGGGGGAACTGGGAGATGACGAGGCCCCTTTTCGCTATCTCATCGAAGAGCTCTTTGTTTGAGGAGGGGTAGACGTGGTCGAAGCCGCCAGCCGTGACCGCTATCGTCCTGCCCCGTTGCAGCGCCTCGCTGTTTGCCGCGGTGTCTATCCCATCGGCGAGGCCGCTTACCACGGTGAAGCCGTGCTCGCAGAGGCCGCGGGCAATCTTTCTCGTCTGCTCTACGCCGTACCGAGTACACCTGCGGCTGCCCACTATGGTTACGCAAGGGGTGTCCAGCAGCGTTTGGTCCCCGAGAGTATAAAGTATAAACGGTTTGTCCTCAAATTGCAACAATTCTTCGGGGTAATTTTTGTCCTCGCAGGTGATGATGCCAACGCCCCGCTCCTGCAGGGCGCCTAAAAGGGGCTGCATATAGGCGGCAGTCAAGCGTCCTTCCATTTTGCGGTAAAGCTCGGCGCCGATTTCCTCCGCTATCTCTTTCTCCCTATCCTTAAAACACTTTACCAGCTGCGCCGCCCCGCCGAAGCGGGAGAGCAGCCTGTTTAAGCTCTTCCAGTGCAGTTCCTCGAAAGAGGTCAGCCAGATGTACGCCTTTTGCGCAGGGGAAAATCCAATCATTTCAAAATCCCGTCTATATGATATTTTTATTTATATAAAGGCAAATTATGCGGAAAAGGGGGCTTTTGCGAAAGGGCTTTTGGCTTTTTTTGAAAAGCGCCGCAAGCGCCTTTATTTTTTCGCAAGCTGAGCAGGTCATAAAAAGGCGCCATACTTTCTGTCGAGGGTGCGGTACTGTATGGCCTCGGCAAGGTGTTTTGGGAGGATCTGCGGGCTTTGGTCGAGGTCGGCGATGGTGCGGGAGAGCTTGAGCAGCCTGTCGTGCCCCCTCGCCGACATCTTGAGGGCGGAAAAGGCTTTCTCGAGCAGCCTTTCCCCCTCCGCGTCCAGCCTGCAGTAGAGCTTTAAGGCCCCGGAGTTCATCTGCGCGTTGCAGAAAATTCCCTCGCCCGAAAACCTTTGCTGCTGAATTTGCCTCGCCGCGCGCACCCGCTTTGCGACCTGCCCGGAGCTCTCCTCGCCGCCGCCTGAGCGAAGGTCACTAAAGCTGACGCTTCCCACCTCGACGTGGATGTCTATGCGGTCGAGCAAAGGTCCCGACAGCTTGGCAAGGTATTTCTGAATCTGGCCCGGGGCGCAGCGGCATTCGCCCATCGCCGAGCCATAGTTTCCGCATGGACAGGGGTTCATGCTGGCGACCAGCATGAACCTTGAGGGGTACAGCACCGTCTGCCTCGCTCGCGCCACCGTTACCGCGCCGTCCTCCAAGGGCTGGCGCAGCGTCTCCAGCAATGCCCTGGGATATTCGGGCAGTTCGTCCAGAAAGAGCACGCCGTTATGGGCGAGGCTTATCTCGCCCGGCCTCGAGTTTTTCCCGCCGCCGATGAGCGAGGGCGAGCTCGCGGTGTGGTGGGGGGAGCGGAAGGGCCTGCTCTTTATTATCCCGCAGGAAGAGTCAAGCTCGCCCGCTATGCTGTGAATCTTGGTGGTCTCGAGCGCTTCCTCGAAGGTCATGGGAGGCAGTATCCCCGGCAGGCACCTTGCCAGCATGGTCTTTCCCGCGCCGGGAGGGCCTATCATCAGCACGTTGTGGCCGCCGCTCGCCGCTATCTCCAGCGCGCGCTTTGCCGCCGCCTGCCCCTTGACGTAGGCAAAGTCAAAGCCCTTTTCGCCGCCGACGCCCGTCTCCTCCCATACCAAGTGGGCGAGAGCGGGGATTTCCTCCCGCCCCGCAAAAAAATCGCACATCTGCCTGAGGCTCTCTACGGGGTAGATGTCAAGGCCCACTATGTAAGAGGCTTCGGTGCTGTTGCCATGTGGGATGACGACGTTTTTAAAGCCGTGCTCCCTCGCGGAGATGAGCAGCGGCAGTATCCCGTTGACTGCGCGCACTCCCCCGTCGAGCGAGAGCTCGCCGAAGAGGACAAAGCCCTTGAGCCTCTCCTCGGGAAGCTGCCCCGAGGCGGCGAGTATCCCCGCCGCTATGGCGACGTCGTAGAGCGCGCCCTCCTTCCTCTTGTCAGCGGGGGCGAGGTTTACCGTTATGCGCTCCATGGGAAAGCCGTACCCGCTGTTCTTTATGGCGGAGCGCACCCGCTCGCGAGACTCCTTTACGGCGGTGTCGGGAAGGCCCACCGTCTCGTAGCAAGGGAGGCCGGGGTTGATGTCCACCTCGATGTCGAGGGGATAGCCCTCGATCCCTATTAAACCGAAACTCTTTATAATCGAAAGCATATCTCAAGCCCTTTTGGTCGTTTTTCCTTCGCAGTTTGCCAAAGCCTTAAGGTTTAAGCTGCCGTATTTTCTCAAAGCCGCAAGCTATGGCTTATTTAAAAGCCCACATGCCTGCCGAATATCCCCAGCCAGCGGAAGACGTATGCGTACCCGTAGCTTACGGGGATTCCCGCAAAGGCGGGGTAAAGCATGGCAAAAAACAGCAGGGCGGCAAAGAGGTAGCCCGCGCAAATCAACCTGCCTGCCGTCACCGAGACGGCTTGCCCGCAAAGCTTAAAAGTGAAGAGCTGCCTTGGGTAACTCTTGCATACGCTCATCAGCAAAAAGGTTATCATGGCGCAAAGGTAGGGCATTGCGGGGTAGAAATGGTATATAAAGGTGGCCCTTTCGACCAGCGTCCACGGCAGCAGCGCCGCCAGAAAGCCGATGAGCGGGATGGGCAGCGCCTGCCTCTCCCAATCCCCGAGGGGGCGGGGCTGCCTTAGCTTATATTTCTTCTCTGCCGTTTCCGCAGCCGCCTCGCCGTGCTTTTCAATATATATCGCCCTCTTTTCGAGGTTGATGCGGTTTAAAATCCAGATAATTGACTTGTTTAAGACGCGCCACGCGCAGTAGGCGAACGCCGCTATGCCCAGCCAGCTTATGGCGTGGTTTCCCATGCTGTGTATGCGCGCGTACTTGCCGAAGCTGTCGTCCGCCTTGTACATGAATACCGAACGCCAGTTGAGCGGCCAGGTGTACCATGGCGACTCGCACTGGTGAGAGGTCCCCACAACCCACTTGCTGTGGTAGTTGTACATGTAGGCCTGATTGTCTATCATGACTTTAAGCAGCGCGGAAAGGCTCTTGTCCTGCCCCGTCAGGTAAGGTATATAGGAGACAAGGTATATTGCAAAGGGCACTATCAAGAAGAAGGCAAAGCCGCATAAAAACAGCGCAGCCACCGCCCCGTCGAAGCGCCTTGAGTAAGCGGCGAGCTCCCCGCCGCCCTCCAGCGCCGCCGCCCTGTACCTGTATTCGTCCACGGCCTTTACGAGGTATATTACAAAGATTACAAACAGCCCCGCTCCGGTGTAGAACCCCGTCCACTTGGTGGCGACCGAAAAGCCGAACATTATGCCGGAGAGCGCAAAGGGCAGAAGGCAATGCCACAGCTTGTCCCTCAAGATATTTGTGTTGTAAAACCATATCATAAACAGCAAGGCGAGGGAGGAAAAGAACACCGAATAGGTGTCTATGGTGGCGATTCTCCCCTGTACAAAGTGCAGCCCGTCGAGCGAGAAGAGAAGGGAAAACACAAGCGCCCACGCGCGCTTTTTAAAAAGCAGCCTTCCCATGACATAGATTGCGGGCAGCAGGAGGCCGGAAAAGAGCGCCCCGCTTATCCTCCAACCAAAGGGATTCATGCCGAAGACCCTAATGCCGAGGGAAATTATTATCTTGCCGAGCGGCGGGTGGGTTATCTCGTACGGCTGCCATCCCATTATGTGCTCGAACGCCGTCCTGGCATGGTATATCTCGTCAAAGTACATGTCGGTCATCAGGGAATTGAAGCCGGGGAAGGTGCCCCTCTCGTCGAAGGCGTTCTTTATCCCCTCCGAGCTGGCGTAGGCGATAGCGTAGTCGATTGTCTTTCTCGTCCCTTCCTCGAGCAGCACTATCTCGTTGATCCGCACGTTTTTGCTGCAGGTAAATGCCAAGTATTGGTAACTGCCGTCAAGCTCCAGCACGGCAAACCATTTGTACATCGACGCCGAGCCTTTGTCGCCGTTGTTGCTCACGGTGCGCCTGCCCTTATAGTTTGAGGGGGCTATTATCGAGGAATAATCCACGCCGTCCAAATCGTTTGAGGCGTACACCTTTATGGAATTGTTGGTATTTTCCACCTTGTCGATGCCTTTATATCCCCATATCTCGCCCACCGAGACGCCGGCGGGAATTTCGAGCACGATGAACTCGCCGCTGTCCTCAACTTCCCAGAAGGTCTGGGGCACGGACAGCCCACCGAGGTTTATCAGGTTGAGGACGAAATAGGCGGCAAAAAGCGCCGCCATTATGGCTAAGTCTTTTCGGCCAAACCTTGCGGCGCGCCTTGCCTGCAGCTTGCGCTCGTACCTTTTGTCGTAATGGGCGTTCTTTCGTTCTATCTCGGCAAGCCTGTCCTCCTCGCCTTTGGCCGCGCCCTCAAGAGGCTGGGGCTGCGCCTTGGGCTTGCCCCGCCTTAAGACGGAAAAAGAGGCCGCTGCAGCAAAGAACAGGAAGTAGAACACCCAGAAATTGGAGAAGATAAACAGCGAAAGGTCATCATGGGTAAAGTACTGTTTGCCGTTGGTCAGGAGCAGCCAGCAGTTTAAAAACTGCAATATGGAGAACGCCGCGAGGCCGAACGAGATATGAGGGTTCCTGGTAGCCGCCGCGGACAGCAGCAGCAGGGGGATCGCCGCGAACATGTATCTCTCGTGCATCTCCATCGAAAAGGTGAATATGGAAAGCACCAGCAGCGCGCAGCAAAGGTATATATGCTTGTCCTCCGCTTTCCAGCAAAGCGCCATGCAAAGCAGGGAAAGCAGCGCGATGACGATGAAGTTAAGCGCCTCGTAGCTCAAAAAGCCCATTATCAGCGTATCGGGAATGGGCTGCCAGTTTTTAAGGATGAGGGAATAGAAGTTGAAGGCGTTTACCGAGAAATAGTCGTACGCTCCAACTTGGGCGCGGTAGATTTCCACGAAGAAGAAGGGCTTGCCCTGCAAAACATGTTTGAAGGTTATGGGCAAGGTGAGAAGCAAAAACGCGCCCGCCATGGCAGCAGCTCCAAGCGCCAGCCTCGAGAAAACCTTATAATCCCTGTTTTTGGCGCTCCTTATGGCGTCTTTTAAGATAAAAGCTCCCACCACCGGCAGGATAAAGGCGAACTGCAACTTGAAAGAGAGCGCTGCGCCGACGACGGCGAGGGCCTTTACATACTTTCTCTCGAGGGTGTACTGTACGCAGAGAATGGTAAACAGCGCCAGGAAGGAGTCCACCTGCCCCCAAAGCGAGGAGTTTACGAATACCGCGGGATTGAAAAGGTACAGCAGGCAAAACGCCAGCGCGTGCGATGGGCTCAGGTACCTTTTGGATATCCTGTATATCAGCCATGCGCATGCCAGGTCGCATATTATCGAGGGCAGCTTGAGCATTACCCAGAAGAGGCCCGAGGTGTAAGGTATCGCAAATATCCTCGCCAAAAGTCCAACGAGGTATAATATATAATGATACGCGGGAAGGTAGGAATAGGGGGAGATGGTGTCGTAAAAGGAGAAGAAATCCTTTTGCAGCTCCACCGCCCAATAGCGGAAATAGGTTATGTCGTTGTGGCCTACAAAGGAGGAGGCCAGCGCTATCCTTAAAGCGAGCGCCAGCAAAAATGCCAGAAAGAGCCAGTCGGAATGCTTTCTCTTTTGAAAAAAAGGTGCGCGCAGGCTTTCTTTGACAAGCTTGCCGGCGACATACCTGTAAACCAGCAGCGCCAGCAGCGCAAATGCCAGGCAGAATACCACCGAAAAAATTGTGCCTAAAAAGGTGTGCGCCCAATTGTAGCCCATAGTG
>JAAYQN010000078.1 GCA_012519285.1 Clostridiales bacterium | reverse complement strand
ACGTTCAGGGTTGACATCGACGTGTCGACCTGCGGAAAGGTGTCGCCGCTAAAAGCCCTCAACTTCCTCATATCCAGCTTCGATTCCGACATAATAACCATCGACTACCGGGTGAGAGGTTTTACCCGCGACATGAGCGGCAGGAAATGCTTTTTGGACCACAAGATAAGGTCAATCCAAGACTTCATCGACTCCGAGACCTTGAAGAACTACGATGCGGTGGACATGAACGTCTACCAGTACAACCTTTTCCATACCAAGATGCTCATAAAGGAGCTTAAGCTGGAGAATTACCTGTTCAATACAGAGGTTTACGAGATTCCGCCCCGCCAAAGGCGCGAGATAACCCAAAAGCTCAGCCAAGAGATGCTGGAGATATTCAACGGGAAAAATATTTTCTGATAAGGCCTGGAGAGAAGGTGTTTTTGCGGGCAAAAAGAGGCTTTTTGCGTTCGCGGTCTTGGACAAGCCTTAAAAGGAGGTTATCGGCTATGGAATTATGGTTTACAGAAGAGCACAGCCCCAACGTCAGGTTCTCCATAAAGGTGGACCGCCAGCTGTATTCGGCAAGGAGCGAGTTTCAAAGGATTGACGTCTTTGAATCCCTCGAGTTCGGCAGGTTCTTCACCCTCGACGGATTAATAATGGCGACAGAAAAGGACGAATTCGCCTACCACGAGATGATCGTACACGTGCCCATGGCGGTCAACCCCGGCGCCAAGAGAGTGCTTGTGGTGGGCGGCGGCGACTGCGGCACGGTGAGGGAGCTTACAAGATACCCTTTCATAGAAAAGATAGACATGGTGGAGATAGATGAGATGGTGGTGGACGCCTGCAGGCAGTATCTGCCGCAGACGGCTTGCAAACTCGATGACCCGAGGGTAAGCCTGTATTTTGAGGACGGAGTGAAGTTCGCGAGCCAGAAAAAGGGCGAATATGACCTTATTATAGTGGATTCCACCGACCCCATCGGCCCCGGGGAGGGCCTTTTTACCAGGGAATTTTACTGCCACTGCTACGAGGCGCTGAATGATGGCGGCATCTTAGTCAACCAGCACGAGAGCCCCTTTTACGAGGACAGCAAAAGCTACATGAAGAGGGCTCATAAGAAGATAAGGGAGATTTTCCCGATATGCAGGGTGTATCAGGCGCACGTGCCCACCTATCCTTCGGGGCATTGGCTCTTCGGCTTCGCGTCCAAGAGGTACGACCCCGTCGCCGACCTCGACGCCGACAGATGGAACGCCCTGGGAATACAGACCAGATATTACAATACCGAAATCCATAAGGGCAGCTTTGCCCTGCCCAACTTCGTCATAGAGCTTTTGAAAAACTGCGACAGGTGACGTCACCCGGCGGCAGAATGATTAAGCACAAGCATTTTTGAGCGCAAACACACTCTTTCCATATGGCGGGAGTGCGTTTTTTCTTGCTCATAATCATTTTTGGCAGGTGCAACATATTATGATATTGAATATTTCAGGGAAGGTGAACTATGCAGATTTATACCGTAAGGAGCGGGGACACGCTCTTCAATATCGCGCGCGAGTTCGGCTCCACCGTTGAGGAAATCGTTAGTGCCAACGAGTTGCCGCGGCCAAATGAGCTCGTGGTGGGCCAGACGCTCGTAATCCCCATTGTAGGCAGTTTCTACTATGTGCAGCCGGGCGACAGCCTCTTTTCCATAGGACAGAGGTTTGGCATAGATTACAGGAGGCTTGCACAGATCAACGGCATAAACCCCGCCATGACCCTTCCCGTGGGGCTCAGGCTGTATATACCCCCACACACGAGGGTGAGAAAGGAAGTTAACGCCTACATAGAGCCCACGGGAGGGCAGGCGAGCGAGGCGCTGCTTTCCGACGCAAGGCAGGCTTCTCCCCACCTCACCTTTTTGACAGCCTTCAGCTACCAGGTAAACAGGGACGGCACGCTGAGGCCCCCACCGCTTGAAGGCATAACGGAAATTGCCGCCCAAAATTCCAACGCGCTGATGATGGCGGTTACAAACATCGAGGAGGGCCAGTTCAGCGGCGAGCTCGGAAGGGCAATACTTTCAAGCCCCGAGGTTCAGGATAGGCTGATAGACAACATCATCGCCGAGGCGAACAGGGAGGGGCTGTTTCGGGACATTCACTTTGACTTTGAGTTTCTGCCCGTCGAGATGAGGCAGCCTTACAACGAGTTTTTGAGGAAGGCCACGGAAAGGCTTCACGCGCAGGGGTTTATGGTATCGAGCGCGCTCGCCCCAAAGACAAGCGCCACTCAGAGCGGCCAGTGGTACGAGGCGCACGATTACAGGGCGCACGGCGAGATAGTGGATTTCGTGGTGATAATGACCTACGAGTGGGGCTATTCGGCAGGCCCGCCCCTTCCGGTGTCTCCCATCGATGCCGTGGAGAGGGTGCTCCAATATGCCCTGACGGAAATCCCCGCCGAAAAGATTCTCATGGGCCAGAACCTCTACGGCTACGACTGGACGCTGCCCTTTACGCCGGGCACATACGCCACAGCGGTCAGCCCGCAGCGAGCCATCGAGATAGCGAGGCAAAACAACGCGCAGATAATGTATGATTACACCGCGCAGGCGCCCTTCTTCGACTACTTCGACTCGCAGGGCCGCCAGCACAGGGTGTGGTTTGAGGACGCGAGGAGCATCCAGGCAAAGCTTGACCTTGTGAGAAGGCTCAACTTAAGGGGCATAAGCTACTGGAAACTGGGCCTGCCGTTCCCTCAGAACTGGCTTTTAATTGATGAGAATTTTGAAGTTGTGAAGCTGTAGGCATCTTTTTGCGGGGAAAACTTTTTTGAAAAAGATGAAAAGACAGGGGTTTGCTAAAACCTCTGAGAATTTTTTCCACAAGGGGGGTCTTTGCTAAACCTTTTTTTCGTAAGGGCTACCGATTATATGTTCGGTAACTGCCAGTCTATTTCGCAGAGGCCGTGGTCGCGGAGGAATCTGTTTGCCTGCGAGAAATGGCGGCAGCCGAAGAAGCCGCAGCTTGCCGACAGCGGGCTGGGATGGGCGCTCTTTAGCACGAGGTGCTTTGGATTGTTTAAGAATTTTGCCTTTTCCTTGGCATTATTTCCCCAAAGCATGTAAACCACCGACGCGTCCTTTTTGTTCAATAGCTGTATGACGGCGTCGGTCAGCTTTTCCCAACCGATGTTCCTGTGAGAGTTTGGCCTGTTTGCCACCACGGTGAGGCTGGCATTTAAAAGCAGCACTCCCTGCCTCGCCCATGACTCAAGACAGCCGTTGTTGGGTATGTAACAACCGAGGTCATCGGCAAGTTCCTTAAAGATGTTTGCCAGCGAGGGCGGGATGGGCACTCCCTTCTGCACCGAAAAGGCAAGCCCGTGCGCCTGCCTCTCCCAGTGATACGGATCCTGGCCTAAGATTACCACTTTGGTGTCTGCGTACGAGGTGAGCCGCAGCGCCTCGTAGATCTTGTACATGTCGGGAAATATGGTCTTGGTCATGTATTCGTTTTTGAGAAACTGCCGCAGCTTAAGGTAATAGTCCTTTACAAACTCCTCTTTGAGCAGCTCGTCCCAGTCGTTTCCTAAGTTTACCATATACTCCCTCTTTTGCGTGTTTTCACCCACATTCTAACCCAATAATAAGCCGTTGTCAATAATTACCCCGCAAATCGCAGACGTTGGATTACCGAATATGACGAGTCACTTGTCCGGCGGTTGATTGAAAAAGTCACCGTTTCCGAGGACAAATCACCGTGGAATTCAAGTTCGGTGTAGTGGTGGATGTTGAAAAATAAGTGCTAGAAACAGAACAAGGCACTCTACGAATTACAACGTAGGGTGCCTTGCTTTTTATTTGTCTTTATCTGCTTTTGTGGCCTGTATGGAAGATATTCCGGATTTGTATCAGCAGCCACCGATAACCGCGCTCTGCGCCTTTGCGTTTGCCTCTTTGATAACTGACATATTTTTGATATTGCTTCTGATCTCGCCAACACCTGCCTAAGACTTATCACTTTTAATCTTCATGTTTCTCTCTAATTTTTCTGTT
>JAAYQN010000018.1 GCA_012519285.1 Clostridiales bacterium | reverse complement strand
TTGTCCACACAAAACTTCCATCTTGCGCAAAATTACAATAATTTGTTCCGTAGAATAATTTTTTCTTGCCATGTTAGTAATCTCCTTTTAGCTCTCGCCTTTATTATATCATTACTAACTTTCAAACCGGTACAATTTTAGGGGGGGCATATCACACCGAAGCAAGCTGTAATAACCAATTTACGTTTGATATCCCCGTAACAAGCGATTTGACGCTTTATGCTAAGTGGATTGAGGACAGCGAAACCCATGATAATGTCACGGTAAGATATTTCTATAATATAGGCGACGGCGACGTTCTGTATGCTACCGTATCGGTAGAGTTTAATGGAACGGTGGGCAGCAATGCTCCCGCTGACCCGGAAGTAAACGATTATTACTTTGCCGGCTGGTTCAGAGACAAGGCTTTTACTATAAAATTCAGCAACAACATGAATTTAACGGAAGATATAGACGTTTATGGAAATATGCTGAAAAAATACACATTTGAAGCTGAAGCTGTTGATTTTACCGGAAAGACTGGTCAAGGCACATCCACAAACTCCTTTGAGGAGCAGATGATAATGGATCACACCTTTGTAAGTGGCGGAGATGTAAGCAACGGCTATTTTGTAAGAGAACTCTATTACAACGGAGCTTTCCTTGATTTTGAAATATACGCAGAAGATGCTATTTCGGACGCTGTTTTATATCTCCGTGTCTCAAGCGAATCATATGAATTCTTTACCACAAAGGTAGTAAACGGAGTCGTATACAATTATCTGTCTGATGAGGAATTTAAGATTGTCGTTAACGGAGAATGGGATGGTGACATTCCGTTAACCTGGATTGAATATGACGGTCTCTATATGCCTATGGCTAACCTTGTTGATAGTGCAGACCTGTCGCAAAACAAGACACCTTTTGAAAATTGCTTCATTACTGATAAACTCTCGCTTAATCAGGGACGTAACGTAATTTCTCTTTATGTTGGCAACAACAATAACCATGGAGGCACATTCCATGCGGAAGCTCCTATAATAGACTGTATTTACATATATTCATCCACAGAGCTTACCATGACCGATTACAAGTTCTATGAGAGACCAAATGTTATCAGAGGCTGATATAATTCGCCATCACCATCTTTCCGTTATAGGCCTATGTGCCTATAACGGAAAGAAATCATATCTCGTCGGAGGGAATAATGAAAACAAAAAATTTCTATAAACAAGTAAACTTTTATCTGACTATCTTCTCATTGGGTCTGGTAATAGCCGCATTCTTATTATATCTGTTAAACTGCCCCTCGGAGTTCAATGGCGGAGTGGTTTCACGTGAGGTTGTAACCGGACACATTGTTGCGATAATTTTTATTTTAATTGCTGTTGTTGCAAGCATTGCCGAATTTTATTTAAAAGAGAAACCTGTTATATCCGAGATCATTAAATACCGGCGTTTTTGCCTATATATTGCTTTTGTCGCATTGATATACAGCTTCTTTATGAGCATACTTGCCGAATATTCGCTTATAGGCACAATACTCTATCCGATAGTGTCGGGAACGATCGGAGATCCTGTGGAACCTCTTCTCGCAAACAGCTACTTCTCCCAGCTTATAAATACACTCATTGCGATGGTATTTATAATAACTTCTGCTTTGATACTTAAAAAAGGCTATTACAAAGCCGAAAAAGCAGCAGAAGGCAATAAATAGCCAATAGGAGATTGAAGCATGAAAACATTTAAGAGATTATTAAAAAAGAAATCATGGGAAACACTGAAAGTATTTTTTGCTTCATTTATGGTTGTCATGTTTGTGATAAATGCGGCAATCGTCCCGTTTAATAATGAAATACATTCTTTTTTGGGGACAAAGGATTATATTGAAGTTGAACTCAAAAATGGCACTTCGGAAAAAATAATCAGCCGACCCCCTTTAAAGACCGCGGCTGAAATTGAAGAGTATTACCGCGCTGTGAACGAGGAAGTTCAGGGAGAAGGACTTGTTCTGCTGAAAAATGATAATAACGCTTTACCGCTTGCTCCTAATGCAAAAGTTTCTTTTGCGCTCAGCGGCTCGGCTAAAATTTTCTATGCCACCCATGGTCCCGGCGTACGCCGTCAAGGTAAACTCTATGACCTTAAAGAGGCAATCGAAGAAGAGACAAACCTTCAGGTAAATGAAAAGATATACAACTTCTTGAAAAACGGCGCGGGTAAAAGCGGGCGCGGGATAAAGGGAGGAGTATTTAAAATAGACGAACCCCCATGGAGCGTATATAAGTCAGAGGGAATAAGCGATGAGTATAAAGAACATGGAGGTTCGGTCATTGCCGTCATAACCCGTGAAAGCGGAGAAGGCGTTGATATTTCTTGGACGGAAAGCGACGGTATTGACGGAAGCCACCTTTCG
This sequence comes from Clostridiales bacterium, assembly GCA_012519285.1. Classification (GTDB taxonomy): domain Bacteria; phylum Bacillota; class Clostridia; order Christensenellales; family HGM11417; genus JAAYQN01. The sequence continues at coordinate 40,127 of JAAYQN010000018.1, read as the reverse complement.
CTTTCCAGAAACGAACTTGATATCCTCGAGCAGCTTGCAATAATGAAGAGAATGGGCGACATCGACAATATAATTGTTCTAATCAATTCGGCGGTAACTATTCAATGTGATTTTCTTTTCAATGAAAACTATGGCGTGGATGCGGCAATGTGGATAGGACTTCCCGGCGCAACAGGCATGAAAGCAGTCGCAAAGGCGCTTGTTGGTGAAATCAATCCTTCGGGCAGGCTTTCCGATACCTTCTTAAAGAACAATTTTGCCTCGCCTGCAGCAATGGATTGGAAGGTAAATAATGGCTTTTCATCCGAATATGCAAATACGGCCGAGTTGGGACTGAACAGCTCTCAGAAATACTATGGCGTCTATGTGGAAGGCGTATATATAGGTTACCGTTATTTTGAAACCCGTTACGAAGACTATGTTATGATGAATGCGGGAGTGGGGGAATACGATTACTGGTCTGAGGTCGCTTATCCCTTTGGATTCGGGTTATCATACACAGAATTTGAATACAGCAATCTGACAATAACGGAACAGAAGGATGAAAACAATAAGACGGTTGCATTCAACGTAAGCGTTACCGTAACCAATGTGGGAGAAAGAGCCGGTAAAGAAGTTGTTCAGATTTACCTACAGAAGCCATATAACGACTATACGCGCATGTTTGGGGTCGAGGTGCCTTCGGTAGAATTGGTCGGCTTTGGAAAAACTGACCTTCTGCAGCCTGAGCAGAGTCAAATATTGAGCGCAACCATTCAGGATAAGAAGAATATGGAGCGTATGAAAATTGCCTTTGAGCAATTCAGAATGTATGACGCGGAGAATGCGCAAACATATATCCTAAATAGCGGTGATTATTACCTTACTGTTGCAAAGGATTCGCACGATGCCATAAATAATATCTTGGCCGCAAAAAATTATACGCAGGAAAACAGCAGAATTGACGCTGCAGGCGACGCAAATTTGGCAAAGAAAGTACTCAGTCAGCCGACGGTCGATGCGGAGGTATTCTCATTATCTTCCGCAAGGACTCATGACACTCCTACAACTCTCAGCGATACTCCTAACGGCACAAAGATAGTAAATCAACTGGATTTTATGGACCCTAACCGCTTCTCAGGCGTAGTCAATAATAAGACAGATAATGGCGATGTGGTCTATGTTTCGCGTAACAATTGGCTTGGCACGCTTCCCACTCAGGAGACCATTCTTGCGCTCACCAATTTGGTATCGGAAAAGTATGATATCACAAGCCATAAGACCATAGTTGAGGAGCAAGGCGCCACAATGCCAAAATTTAACGATTTCAGCTCTGACCTTACCCTTGCAATGTTAGAGGGATTAAAATATTCAGACCCTAAATGGGATTTGCTTTTAAACAGAATTTCACAGGAAGATATGTTCATTACGCTTACAAACTGTTACGGTTTTACTCCCGCGCTTCCAAGTGTGGCAAAGCCCATGACTGATGAGGATGATGGCCCATATGGCGTAAGCAATACCGCAGAGGGGTACTCATCCATGAGCTGTGAGGGAATTATTGCTTCGACATTCAGCGTAGAGATATTTGAAAAGGTTGGAGAAGCAATTGCGGCCGATGCGCGCAGCGACCATGACCCAAAGCAGAAAAATCTTCATGGCCTGTATGCTCCCGGATTAAATATCCACCGTGTTGCGTTTGGTGGCAGAGCGGCAGAATATTTCTCGGAAGACCCGTACCTTAGCGGTATCACTGCTATGTACGAAATAAAGACAATGCAGGCTCAAGGTGTTATTGCTCATCCCAAACATTTTATCTTTAATGATGAGGAAACCAACCGTAACGGTATCTGTATCTGGATGAATGAACAGGCGGCAAGAGAAATCTATCTGCTTCCATGGGAATATGCTCTCCGTCCCGATATGGGCAATGCTCATGCAATAATGACATCTTTTAACCGCGCAGGCTGTTTATGGACGAGCGCAAGCGATAACCTTATGATAAACATTCTCAGAGCAGAGTGGTCGTTTGATGGGTATACGCTTACCGATATGGCGGGTTCAAACGGCAAATTGTTCATGGTATACGATGACGGATTTATGAACGGTACAGATTGTTTCCTCGATAAGGGAACCCTCAGCGGATTTACGCAAGAAATGAAAAACAGCCCCACATTTAACATAAAGCTGAGGGAATCCATGCACAGACTGCTTTACGTTATAGTCAACTACAGCGCGGCAATGGATGGTTACTCCAATCTGACGCGTCTGCAGCCCGTTATTGTATGGTGGAAACTGATAATAAACATCTTAACAATCGCATTTATTGCCCTCACTGCAATAAGCTTTGTAATGTATGTCTTAAGCGATATTGATAAAAGAAAGAATATTTTCAGAGGTAACCATAAGCGTGAAAACTAACAGGTATTTAACGGAAAGCGGAGTGTTTTAAGTTAGAATAGAACTGCAAAAAGAAACAGGGATTTTCAAATCCTTGTCAGTCTGTAGAAAAAGATATCCTCCTTTGGTAAAATAAAGTGGGTTCCGCACTTTAAAACCGAAGGAGGAATTACGAATAATGATGTTTAGCACATACGAAATGGAATTGCAAGTACCATATAATATTCGCACTTGAAGTTATCCTATAAAAGTAGACACAAAAGAGGATTATAAATATTCTTTTCTGACGAGATGGGAGGAGCAGCTTGACGCCTCTCAATCAGGACACGAAGCGAGGCGTTTAAGCACACCTTGGCGATAAAATGTTTTCGTATTTTCAGAAAAGGTAATTCTTTACGTTATAATAGCAGATGTTGTCAATCAGGGTCTTGAGGTTTTCCTTATTATTCGGATATTCCCCGTTATTTACCTGGTTTGCCACAAAGTCGCACAGCAGGCGGCGGAAGTAGTCGTGCCTTATATAGGAGGTAAAGCTCCTGCTGTCGGTCAGCATGCCGATGAAATTCCCCAGCACGCTGTATTCGGCAAGGGTGGCAAGGTGGGAGGCTATCCCGCATTTGGTGTCGTTAAACCACCACGCGCTGCCGTGCTGGAGCTTGCCCACCGCTTCGCTTTGGAAACAGTTGATTATGGTGTTTATCAGCTTATCGTCGTTGGGGTCGAGGGAATAAACTATGGTCTTTGGCAGGCAGCCTTCCTCATAGAGCGCATCGAGAAGCCTTGCGAGTTTAACGGGAGAGCGGGAGCTGTTTATGCTGTCAAAGCCCGTGTCGGACCCAAGTTTTCGGGACATAACGCTGTTGTTGTTCCTCAGGCAGTTATAATGAAGCTGCATGGCCATACCGTAACCGGCGTACTTTTTTGCGAGGAAGAGCAGCATATATGTCTGGAACTTTTCGACCTCAAGCTCGTCAAGGGGCTGCCTCGCAATAGCCTTCTGAAAAATGCGCTCTGCCTCGGCGTCCCCGCATTCGCGATAGATATAGCTGTCCAGGGCGTGGTCGGACACCTTGCACCCCTGCCTGTGAAAAAAGTCAAGCCTCTTTAACAAGGCCTCCTTTAAGCTCTCTATGCCATCTATCTTCACGCCGCTTGCCGCTTGTAGCTTTTCCACGTACCGGGGAAAATCCTTTTTCTCGACATGTATTGCCCTGTCGGGGCGGAAGGAGGGAAGCACCTTAAATCCCAGGTTTTCCTCTCTCTTAAGCTGGATATGCGCGCTCAAATCGTCGGCGGGGTCGTCAGTGGTGCAGATTATCTCCACGTTGGAGCGCCTTATAATGTTTCTCACCGAGAATTCGGAGCTCGCAAGCTTTTCTTTGGTAAAATCAAAGATGCGCCTCGCCATGCTGCCGTTTATCTCCCCCTCGTAGCCGAAATACCCCTTCAGCTCCATGTGGCACCATACGTATATGGGGTTGCCTATGCAGCGGGGAAGGCACCTCGCGAATGCCTCAAACTTCTGGAAGTCGTCGGCACCTCCCGTGATAAACCTTTCGTCCGCGCCGCAATTTCGCATAAGTCGCCACTTGTAATGGTCGCCGTACAGCCACAGCTGCGTTATGTTTTCAAATTTCTTGTCTTGCAGGATGTCTTTTGGGTCAATGTGGCAATGGTAGTCGATAATGGGAAGGTCCCTCGCGTAAGAGCGGTAGAGATCCTTGGCAAGCTGCGAGGTGAGCAAAATGTCGTCGCTTAAAAATTCCATATTCTCCTCCTTATAAAGTTTCCCTTATTATCAATTTGAAATCGGCCTTAAAATCTAACACAGCTTGGTTTTCGGAAAAATAATCGCTTATGTTTTTTGCCGTAAACTCAGCCAGCTTTTCGACGTTGTTCTCGAGGCTGGAAAGCGCGGGAGAGGTGCAGCGGGCTATCAGCGAATTGTTATACCCTATCACGGAAAGCTGCCCCGGCACGCTTATTCCCATCTTCCGAGCGGCCTTTAAGATGCCCGCCGCCAGCTCGTCGTTTGAGCACATCGCGCCGTCCGCTTTGCCTTCTTCCCAGAACTGCTCAAACTCCCGGCAGGCCCCCTCAAGGTCGGGAGGGCATTTCATGACGTACTTTTCGCTTATGCCCAGGTCTTTAACCGCCCTCAAAAAGCCTTCTCTCTTCTTGCTTGAGCCGTAGGTCTCCACGTCGTAGAAAAAGGCGAGTTTTCTCCTTCCCCTTTCAAACAACGCCCTGGCGCACTCGTACACAGTGTCGCTCTCGTCGCAATAGGCGCAGTGGATGTTTTTGCCCTCCACCTTGGCGTTGATGATAAACACGGGAAGGTGCCTCGCTGCGTTTAAAATGACCTGCTCGCTCTTTCCCGCAAACACCGAGCCGATAAACACTATGGCGTCCACGTTTTTTGATATCAGCATGTCGATGCAGCTTTGCCTTTGCTTTCTGCTCTCTCCCGTGCAGCTCAAGATTATATCGTACCCGAAGCGATTGAGGTCCCTCTGGAGCACCGCCACCGCCTTGGCGTAGTAGGGGTCCTCGATGTTGTAGCAAACGATGCCGATCAGCTTGAGCGAGGCTCCCGTGGAGAGGTTTTGGGCTGACTTTTTGGGCGTGTAATTGTGCCGCGTGATGACCTTTAAAACCTTTTCCCTTGTATTCTTGTTGACGTAACCCTTGCCGTTTATGACGCGCGAGACCGTAGCGATGGATACGCCCGCCAGCCTTGCGATATCGTAAATGTTCATAAAATCCCGCCCGGTTGACATATTTTTGCCCTTTATAAATGTAAGCGCTTACATAAATATAACATAAATTTTCAGGAAAATCAATAAAAATGAGGGAATTGAACAGAAAAAACGCCGGGCTGAGCTGAAAGCTCCCCGAAAAGGTGCTGATGTTCGGGGAAGGCAACTTCCTGCGCGCCTTCGCGTGTTTTTATTGTACAGAAGCTCAACGAAAAGGGCTACGGAGGCGGCGTGGTGGCGCTGAAGGGGCTTACGTGGTATAAGGACATATACGCCTTCAAGCACCCTACGGTGCGCTGCTTGAGACAGACAGTTTGACAGTTTAAGCGACAAATTGCTCGACCTCATCGTCGAAGTGGCAAACGGCAAAAGATCAGAAGCGAGGAAAACAATTATCGGGATTTCGCGATATGGAAGGGAGGCGTAACGCTGTAAAATGGCAAATCTAAAAGCCCCGCTGGCAGCAGCGGGGCTTTGCGCATTCTTGAAGGGATAGTGCTGCCATTAGTTTACGCAGTAGTCATTTTCCGCTCCTCTTGCTTCTGCTGTGCCTCCTGCTGCGTCTGGGCTCTTTCGAGCCGAATCTGCTTGAGCAGCCTTTTTCTCAAAATAAGGGCGCAGATCAAATGCGTCGCCGCGGTGACCCCCCACGAAATGGGCATGACCATGAGCAGCACAGCATAGGTAGGGAACATGGCAAACACGGTGTATATCCACGCTATACGCAAAAGGCAGGAGCCTACGAATGACACCGCCGTGGAGAGGAAGGATTTTCCCATACCGCGCACCAGCCCCGAGCCCACTTCCATAAAAGCGAGCAGGAAATAGGTGGTGATTACGACCTTATAGCGAAACAGCGCGGCATCGAGAACCGCCGCCACGTTAGCGGTTTCCTCATTTATGTACAGCATGGTCAGCTCTCGCGAGAACGCCAAAATCAGAGAGGAAGTGATTATCGCTATGCAGAAGGTGGCAAAGTAACACGAGCGCATTATCATTCCCAGACGCTCGGGCTTTTTCGCGCCCACGTTCTGCCCCGTGAAGGTGATTGCCGCCTGGTAGATGGAATTGGTGGCGGTGTAGGCGAGACCCTCCACGTTTACAGCTATGGAATTGCCGGTTATTACGGCGGGGCCGAAGCCATTGACGGCGCTCTGGATAAAGACATTTGACAGCGAAAAGAGCGTGCCCTGGACACCGGCGGGAAACCCTATCCTCGCGATATAGCGAATGGTCGGCAGATCAAAGCTGACCATTCTCTTGAGCTCGAGGCGGCACCAGTCGTCTCCCTTTGCCATTACCCCAAGCACTGCCACGGTGGAGGCGATGGTGGAGATTACCGTCGCTATGGCGACGCCGTCGACGTCCATGCCAAAACCGGCGACGAATACGACGTTGAGGATGACGTTCAGCATTCCCGACACCGACAACACCGCAAAGGGCGTGGTGGTGTCGCCTTTTGCGCGCAAGATAGCCGAAGCGTAGTTCAGCAGCGATGAAAAGGGGACGCCGAGGAAATAAATTTTAATATACGTGTCCGACATGTCGATGAGCTGTGGGTCGGAATTCATGAGCTCGAGCAGCTGCCTTGAAAAGAGTAGCCCTATCGCCATGGAGACCAGGCCGCAAAGGATAGCTATCTGCATGGAGCTATGCACCGCGCGGCGGGTTCTCTCCTCGTTCCCTGCGCCTATGTATCTCGCCACGACCACGTTGGCGCCCACTGCTATGCCAAACAGCAGGTTGAGCATGAGGTTTATGAGTGGCCCCGTCGCCCCGATTGCTCCCACGGCGCCTTCGGCGCTTGAAAACCTTCCCACCACTATCATGTCAGCGGCGTTGTAGAGCACCTGAAGCGCGTTGGTGAGCAGAAGGGGCACCGCGAAGAGCAATATCTTGCCAAACACCGGCCCCCGTGTCATCTCTATCTTTGAGCTTTTTCCCTTAAGCGTCCGCATATTTTCCATATAAAGCGGGAACGTTTTCCGCGCATTGATTGATGAAAAAAATAAGGGCAAAACGCGCCCGTTCTGCCAACCCCGATACGGGAAAAACAATTACAATCACACCATAAATTTCCATACAATGTTACCACACGGCGCGCAAAAAGTCAATAAAAGACGAGATGCTGCCAGAGGGCAAAGGCGATGGGAAAGCGGGAAAACAAAGTTCATTTTTGCATATCATAAGCAAAGTTGCGCAAGGTGGCAGCTCCGCTTTTTTGGCAAACAAAAAAGGGCTTTCAGCAAAGCCCTTTTTCTATGGCATTGAAGTTTTTTAAAGAGCTACCTTTTCTCCATAAACTCCTTCATGGCGTTTACCGAATCGCTGCTTATCACGTGCTCGATGGCGCAGGCATCGCAGTCTGCCACCTTGCCGTCCACTTTGAGCACGTTTATAAAGAAGTCCCGGATGACGTCATGTTTTTTTGAGGTGAGCTCGGCGAGCCTTTTTCCCTCTTCGGTAAGGTAAATCTCCCTGTACTTTTGCGTGGCGATGAGGCCCTTATTAAGCAGCGTCTGCATGGCGTTGCTCGCGCTCGCCTTGGAGACGTTGAGTTTTTTGGCGATATCGGATATCCTCGCGTAATTGTTTACCTTGCTCAGCTCATATATGGCCTCAAGGTAATTTTCCATGGTATAGGTTAAATTTTCCATTATCCTTCCATTTTGCCCTATTTTAGCCATTATAACACAGATAAAACGAAAAGACAAAACATTTTTTATTGTGGCAAGGTAGCTCCGGCGTTTATGCAAAATAAGCGCGTGACGAGGGTTTTCCTTATCGCGCGCAGTTTGTTTGGCGTGGGATTTTGCGTAATTATTTTTCGAGCGCCTTAGAGAGGTCCACCTCTTTGTCCTTAAGCTCCTTGACGAAGAGCGCCCTTATGTACCCGCGTTCGGCGTTGGTGGAGTGCACATAGAACTGTTTGCCGTAATAGTACCTTGCCAGCTTGAAGTACTTGGCATTGGTGTGCAGCGCCACCGCCGCAAAGCCCATCCTGGCGCACTCGGAAATGGCATGGCTTAACAGCTCGGTGCCTATCCCGGCGTTCTGCTCGTCGGGGTGCACCGAAAAGCGGTATATGTAAGCCAGGTCGTCGGTGAGCTTTTCTATCCTTATGCTGCCAAGCACCTTGCCGCCCACCTTGGCCACATATACGTGGTTGCTTAAGATATCGCAAGCTATGTCCTCCTCTGTCTCGGTGAGCGCCTTAAGCGGCACGTCGCTCTCTATCTCATCGCGGTACATTTTAAAGGCGAGCTGCGTAATGGCGTGAATGCCCTTTACGTCGTCCAAAGTGGCCCTCATTATCTCAGCCATAAAATCAGCCTCCGTAAAGGTGATAGAGGATGGCCTTCTGGGCGTGCAGCCTGTTTTCCGCCTGGTCGAAGATTATCGAAGCGGGGGAGTCTATTATGTCCTCGGTGACCTCTTGTCCCCTGTGGGCGGGCAGGCAGTGCATAAACAGAGCGTCCGGCTTGGCGTACGCAAAGAGCCGCCTGTTTACCTGATAGGAGATGAGCGACTCGTACTTTTTTCCGTCTGCAGCCTGGCCCATGCTGAAGAAAACATCGGTATAGATTATGTCGGCGCCCTGGGCGGCGACGGCGGGGTCATGCGTTACCGTTGCCCTGCCCGTTTTCATGGCATCCTCGACGAACCTCTGGTCGGGCTCGTAGCCTTCCGGGCAGCCGATGGCGATTTCCATGCCCGCCCTCGTGCAGCCGGCGAGCAGGCTGTTTGCCATATTGTTGCCGTCGCCGAGGTAGGCAAGCTTAATTCCCTCAAGCTTCCCCTTATGCTCCCATATGGTGAGCAGGTCGGCGAGCACCTGGCAGGGGTGGCAGAGGTCGGTCAGCCCGTTTATAATGGGGATGGTGCCGTACATGGCGAGTTCCTCCACGTCGCTGTGCTTGTGGGTGCGTATCATTATGCCGTTTATGTCAAACCTCTCCATCGTCTTGACGGTGTCGTGGATTGTTTCTCCCCGCCCTAATTGTATGTCGGCGGCGGAGAGAAAGAGCGAGTGCCCGCCGAGCTGCCTTATCCCCATCTCAAAGCTGACCCTCGTCCTCGTTGAGGATTTGGCGAAGATGAGCGCTATGGTTTTTCCGGAAAGCGCGCCGTGCTTTACTCCCGCCTTGTGCTCAGCCTTTAGCCTCTTTGCGGTGTAAAGCAGCTCAAAGATTTCTTCCGTGGAATAATCCAAAAAGGTCAAAAAGTGCTTGTTCCCGATTTTTCCCGTAGGACGGTATTTATTGATGTCCATGGCTTTCACTCCGTTTTTGAAAATTGCGATAAAACCCTATCGAGCGCCGCCGTCATGGCGCTTATCTCGCCCTCGCTTATGATGAGCGGCGGGGCAAACCTCAAGGTGTTGGAGCCCGCGCAGTTTATGATAAACCCCTCGCCGAGCATCTTCTCTGCCACCTTCTTTCCATCAACCTCCAAAGAGAGGGGAAGACCTATGAGCAGGCCCTCTCCCCGAGGCTCGCCGGCGAAGGGATATTTTGAGAGGCCTTTTAAGAGCTCTTTGAAAAAATCGCCTTTTCTTCTGACTTCATCCCCGAAGGCGACGCTGTTTACCTGCGATAAGACGGCAACTGCCGCGGCGCACGCCAGGGGATTTCCCCCAAAGGTGGAGCCATGGTCGCCCTTCTTGAACGCGTCCGCCACCTTTTCCACCGCCAGCATGGCGCCTATGGGAAAGCCCCCTCCCAGCCCCTTTGCGAGCGTAACGATATCGGGCATTATGCCGTAAAGCTGGAAGGAAAACAGCCTTCCGCAGCGCATTACGCCCGTCTGCACCTCGTCTATTATGAGCGGGATGCCCCTTTCCTCTGTAAGTTTCCTCGCCGCCTCGAGGTACTCTTTTGTCGCGGGTATCACACCACTCTCGCCCTGTATGGTTTCGAGCATGACGGCGCAAACTTCGTCGTCGAGCAGCGCTTCCTCGAGCGCCTTTATGTCGTTGAAGGGGACGTATATAAAGCCGGGGGTGAGAGGGGCGTAGGGCTTTGAATACTTTTCCTGCCCCGTCGCCGTGGCTGTGGTGAGCGTCCTGCCGTGGAAGGAGTTGAGGGCGGTGATAAACCTGTATTTTCCCTGCCCCTTGTCATGATAGTACTTTCTCGCAAGCTTTATCGCAGCCTCGTTTGCCTCGGCGCCGCTGTTGCACAGAAAAGCCCTCGCAAAGCCCGTGCCCTCGGTGAGCGCTTTCAAAAGCCTTGCCTGCTGCTCCTCGTAAAAGAGATTGCTGCAGTGCATCAGCTTCCTGCACTGGCTCTCTATCGCCTCGACGAGCTTCGCGTTGCCGTAGCCTAAGCAGTTTACCGCGATGCCGCCCATAAAGTCTATGTACTGCCGCCCCTCGGTGTCGTACAGTTTGCAGCCCTCGCCGTAGGTGAGGCATATCCGGTTGCGACTGAACACGTCAAAGCCCCTGTTGTCCTGAATTTGCACTATTTCGTCAAAGTCCATGTCATCACCTTATTCAGTTATCATAGTCCCGATGCCGGTGTCCGTGAATATCTCCAGCATGATGGGATGGGGGATGGTGCCGTTTATGATGTGGGTGCGCTTAATCCCCATCTTCACGCCCTTTACGCACGCTATCACTTTGGGAATCATGCCCTCGCTGATAATGCCTTGGCTAATTAGCTTATCGACTTCGGCGATGGTGATGATGGGAATCAATGTTGTCGGGTCATCCTTGTTCATCCTTATTCCGTCGATGTCAGTTAAAAATATGAGCTTTTCCGCCTTCATGGCGCAGGCGATCTCCGCGGCGGCGGTGTCGGCGTTGATGTTGTAGCTGTTACCTTCCTCGTCGCACCCGACCGAGGCAATGACGGGGATATATTCGTCGTTGGCGAGGTGCTCTATCAGCCTGGTGTTTATCCTCATTATCTCGCCCACAAAGCCGAGGTCTACGTCGCTGCTCTTTTTCCTTACCTCGATTAGCCTGGCGTCTTTGCCGCATATGCCGATGGCCTTTACGCCGAGGTTGTTAAGCTTGCTGGTTATGTCCTTGTTAAGCTTGCCGCAGAGCACCATCTGCACCACGTTCATGGTGTCCTTGTCGGTTACCCTCAGACCGTTGTGGAAGACGGGCTGGATGTTGAGGCTCTTCAGCAAGGCGTTTATCTCCGGCCCGCCGCCGTGAATCAGCACGGGGTTTACGCCGACAATTTTTAGCAGCGCTAAGTCTTCCAGAATGGTCTTGGTTATCTCCTCGCTCTGCATGGCGTTGCCTCCATATTTTACGACAACAGTCTTTCCCGCCAGCTTGTGTATGTAGTGAAGGGCTTCCGCCAAGATGTTTGCCTTTTCGATGAGTTTTTGCATATCCGTCTCCTTTGGGGCTAAATATACCTTGAGAGATGCTCCAGGCCGGCATGCTCGTCGAGCCCGAACATTATGTTCATGTTCTGGATGGCCTGGCCGCTCGCGCCCTTTACAAGGTTGTCGAGCGCGCTTATGATTATCAGGCGATTGATCCTTTTGTCGAGCTTAAACCCTATGGATATGTAATTGGAATGCCTAACGTGCTTAATCTCCGGGAAAACCCCTTCCTCGTTTATGACGACAAAGGGCTCACCTGCATAGTATTTTTGGTAAACAGAGTAGATATCCCCGTCCATAACTCCCCGTTCGGGCTCACAGTATATGGTGGCAAGGATCCCCCTCTGTATGGGCAAAAGGTGGGGGGTGAAGGAGAGGGCTACGGCCCTTCCCGCAGCGAGCGACAGCTCCTGCTCAATCTCCGAAGTGTGCCTGTGCGTCGTCACGGCGTACGCCTTGAAGTTCTCGTTGACCTCGCAAAAAGAGAGGTCCGCCTCGGCCTTTCTGCCCGCCCCGCTGGTACCGCTCTTGGCGTCGATGATTATGCCGTCGGGGCTGATCGCCTTTTCTTTGAGCAGGGGATAGAGGGCAAGTATTGAGCAGGTAGTGTAGCAGCCGGGGTTGCCGACAATCTGCGCCCCCCTTATCTTTTCCCTGTAAATCTCCGGCAGCCCGTAGACGGCCCGGGAGCAGAGCTCGGGGCAGGGGTGCTTGACCTTGTACCATTGCTCGTAGACGCTTTTGTCCCTGTACCTAAAGTCTGCCGACAGGTCAATTACCTTTAATCCCTTTCGGCAGAGCTTTCCGCATACCTCAGCGCTCGCCGAGTGCGGCAGCGCCGAAAAGACGACGTCGCTGCCCTCCGCTATGGCGTCCAGGTCCAAATTCTCAAAGCGCTTTTCGCCCAGGCGGTGCAGGCTGGGGTAAAGCTGGCGCGCCTTTATCCCCGCGTTACTCCTCGAGACGATGTGAGCGATTTTTGCCTGCGGGTGGCAGCTTAAAAGGTTCATCAGCTCCAGCCCAGTGTAGCCGTTTGCGCCGATTATAGAGGCCTTTATCAATTTTCTTCTCCCAAAACGTGTTATTGTTGAATATTATACATGAAATTGCATATTTATGCAAGTATTTTTTATATATAAAAAGCAAAGCAACTTGCCGAAGAGGCGACATTTTGCGGCCGTTTCGCGGTTTTGAAAAAGGCGCCCGTCTAAATATTGCGCAGAAGCCTATCGCTTTAGCAGCTTTCTCACGGGATTTTTTCCTAAGGATTGCCTTTTCTGAGGTGCCGAAGAAAGGCAATTATTGTGCATCTTATACAGATTTTTTATATACTTTTTCCATCAATAAATATTGTTAAATTTGCCAAAAAGGTGTAAAATAATAACATACAAATTCAGAAATATTAGGAGGATGATGGTTTTAAATGGCTAGTGTTCACTTAGAGAACGTCAGCAAGGTTTTCCCCAACGGCGTCAAGGCTGTATCCGATTTCACCCTCGGCATAAATGACAAGGAGTTCATAGTCTTGGTCGGCCCGTCGGGTTGCGGAAAGTCCACGACGCTGCGCATGATAGCCGGGCTTGAGGACATCTCCAACGGCGAGCTTTACATTGACGGCCGTTTGGTCAACGACGTCGTCCCGAAAGACAGAGATATCGCGATGGTTTTCCAAAATTACGCGCTTTATCCGCATATGACGGTTTACGACAACATGGCCTTCGGTTTGAAGCTCCGCAAGATGCCCAAGGCTGAGATCGATGCGAGGGTTAAGGAAGCGGCGAGGATTCTCGGCATCGAGCAGCTCCTCTCGAGGAAGCCAAAGGCGCTCTCTGGCGGCCAGAAACAGCGCGTCGCGCTGGGAAGGGCGATAGTGCGCGAGCCCAAGGTGTTTCTGTTGGACGAGCCTCTCTCCAACCTCGACGCCAAGCTGCGCGCCCAGATGAGGACTGAGATAACCAAGCTCCACAACAGGCTGGCGACGACATTCATATACGTTACCCACGACCAGGTCGAGGCTATGACCATGGGTACGAGGATTGTCGTCATGAAGGATGGCTACATCCAGCAGGTGGACTCGCCCCAAAACCTCTACGACTACCCTGTCAACCAATTTGTCGCGAGCTTTATCGGCACCCCGCAGATGAACTTCTTCGACGCCCACCTCGAACTGGTAAACGGCAAGGTCAACGTCGTGTTCGAGAACAACAGGATAGTGCTGCCAGAGGCAAAATCCGCCAAGATAATTGACCTCGCCAAGCTCGTCGAGGAAAAGACGCCCGTCATGCTCGGCGTCCGCCCCGAGGATATCCACGACGAGGAGGTATTCATCGCCAACTCGCCCGACACCATCGTCGAGTGCAAGGTTGAGGTCGTCGAAAAGCTCGGCTCCGAGACGCTGCTGTACTGCAACCTCGACCTGAGCTCCCAGAGCAGTGACAAGATAGTGGACGAAACTTCCACCACCATGGTGGCGAGGGTCGATGCGCGCACCAAGGTTCAGAGGGACGAGGTGGTCAAGCTCGCATTCGATGCTCTGCACATACACCTGTTCTTAAAGTCCAACCAGATGTCGCTGCTCAAGAGGGACGACGAGTTCAACGGCAGCAACGTTCCCGGCATCTTAGAGGAAGAGTGCGTGAGGATAGGCAACAAAAAGCTGCCCGTCAAGCTCTCTTCCGCCGCGAAGGACAACTTCCTCGGTTCCGAGGTGCTCGTTTATGTTGAAAACGACGCCGTGAGCGTAAACGCCAAGGGCAAGGATGCCATCGAGGCTTCCGTCGCCAATGTCGAGCAGATTGGGTTCAAGAAATACTTAACCTTAAACCTCAATTACACCGAGGATGAGAACGCAGACAAGACGCCCAAGACGGTATTCGTCAACGTCCCCACCAATATGGACATTGAGGAAGGCGCCGTGCTGAAGGTGGCCCTGAACAGGTACAAGGTACTCAGCGCGGAGACCAGGGAAGTGTTCTTTGAATCTGAAAAGTAAAATATAAGCAGCCGCGGGGAAAAACCCTCGCGGCTTTACTTTTTGAATAACGCAGAGGCCTGGGAAAAGCCCCTGCGCCCCCCTTTTAAATGCAAGGCGAGGACATACCCGGCAAGGAATTGCAACGGTTGTCCTTTTTTATTGTTTATCTTTAATTAAGTATATTCCTCAAACAATAAGAGGATTTTCTCCTATTAGCTTTGATTGCGGCGATGTTTACGCCGTCGGATTGTCGGTCATGTCGGCGGCTGAAAGCTTGCCCGCGGCTTTGCTGCGGAAGCTTCCCCTTATGGCAAGATATATCGAGGTTATGAGCGCGCCCGCAAAAGCTGCTATCATATCCAGCATACTGTCGTGGACTGCATCCTGCCCTCTCAGCAGTGTGCCGTCAGGAAGCATGTAGCGCTGCATATTGACGTCGAGCCAGCAGTCTATTCCGTATTCTATAAATTCCCAGATACTCCCTATTGCCATTGTAAACAGCAGCGCTACGACGACCGTAAAGGCCCGGTTAAGCCTGATATAACCCTTTTCGGTAAAGATATTTATCAAAATGATGCCAGAAACCATTAACAGAATGCCGCTGAAAAAGTGCAGCAGCTTATCCCACAGCCGTATGCGGTAGTAAAAATCGTACACGTTGCCAAGAATTATCCCGCAGATTATGTACACGTAGAGGAAAATCCTGAGAAAATACGGCATCTGCCACTTGAACACCTTTGAGACAATGGGAGGCAATAACGCGAACAGTGCCGCGACTGCGCACAGCAGCAGCACGTACTTGTATTCCACCGGGCTGTGCACCGACTTAAAATACGCAACCAAAAAGGATGCCAAGGAAAACAAAAAAGTAATAATTCCCAAGATTTTGCTCGCTATACGCATTCTGTTCACCTTGTGATTTTATTTAAAGAGCTTCAATCAATAAAACGTACATTTCTTTCAAAAGCAAATTCGCGTTTTCCGCCCACCCATAGTTTTTTGCCCCAAAGGCGGGGTTATTCAAAAAAATGGATGAGAAAAAATACTTATAAGCCTTTTCTCTTTGCCAATCTCATATTTTTCCCAAAAATGAATGAGAAAATGCATGAAAGGCCTTTAGCGACCCTTATGCTTTACTTTAAGGCTGTTTTGCAATATAATTATTATATGTTAAAGATAGCCAGGGTGTGTGAAGGCGGCGTCGGTTGGGAGATCGGCCTTGAGTCCGGCGACGTCATTCTGGATTTCGGCGGCGGCTATGACGCCGATATCCTCGAATACCTTTACTTCGACGCGGCTGAAAAATTTTCCCTCACCGTGAGAAAAGCCGACGGTAGGGTGGAAGAGCATGATATAGAAAAATATCCCGACGAGCGGCTTGGCCTCGATTTTGACGAGAGCGCCGAAATCGTGCCTAGGCGCTGCCAGAACAGGTGCGTGTTCTGCTTTATCGACCAACTTCCCAAAAACCTGAGGGAATCGCTCTACGTAAAGGACGACGATTTCCGCCTCTCCCTCGTAACGGGAAACTATATTACACTGACCAATTTGAGCGAGGCGGACATTAACAGGATAATCGAGAGGAGATTCAGTCCCTTGTATATATCCGTACACGCCGCCGACCCCGAGGTGCGCCGCAGGATGATGGGCAGCCGCAGGGCGGGGGGAGCGATGGAGCTTATCGGCAAATTTTCCTCGCACGGGATACAGATGCATTGCCAGGTCGTGCTCTGCCCCGGCATAAACGACGGCAAGGTGCTTGAAGACACGCTGGAAAAATTGTACGGTTTTTACCCCAACGTAAAGAGCGTCGCAGTTGTGCCGGTGGGCCTTACAAAGCATAGGCAGGGGCTGCCCCAAATTCCGCCCGTGGGCAAGAAAGAGGCGCTCGCCGCGATAGGGATATGCCAAAGGTACCCCGGCTTTTGCTACTGTTCCGACGAAATGTACCTGAAGGCAGGCATAGCCCTTCTGCCCTATGAGAGATACGGCGAGTTTGAGCAGATAGAAAACGGTGTCGGCCTTATAAGGAAGTTCGAGAGGGAGTTTGAGCAGGTGCTCTCAAAGGCGCGGCCCAGGCAGAGGGAAGTGGTCGTCGTAACGGGAAAGAGCTCTTTCAATTTTATCTGCTTCCTGGTGGAGCGCTACCAGACGATAAATTATTTGCCCAGCGTCGAGGTGGCAGCTGTTGAGAATAATTTTTTCGGCGACAGTGTCACGGTGACTGGCCTAATCACCGCGGGCGACATAATCTCGGCGCTGGGGGAGCGGGCGAAGGGAAAGGAAGTGCTTATCCCTCGCTCCATGCTCAGACAATTTGAGAACGTGTTTTTGGATGGCGTGAGCGTGGCCGATCTTGAAAAGAGGCTGGGCGCCGACGTAAAGGTATGTGAGGCAAACGGCTACAGCTTCTTCGACGCGCTGACAGGAGAGGTGTGATGGCAAAACCTTTGGTCGCGATAGTGGGGCGGCCCAACGTGGGCAAGTCCACTTTCTTCAACAAAGTCATAGGCAAGAGGATTTCCATAGTGGAGGACACGCCGGGCATCACCCGGGACCGCATTTATGCGGACGCGGAGTGGTGCGGCAGGCATTTTACGCTCATCGACACGGGCGGCCTCGATCCCGACAGCGACGACATCATAAAGAAGCACATAATGAGGCAGGCCGAGGTGGCGCTTGAGACCGGCGACTTCATCATATTAGTTACCGACTGCCGCACGGGCGTGACTTCGGATGACGATGAGGTCGCGGCCATTCTCAGAAAGAGCGACAAAAAGGTTTTCGTCGCGGTGAACAAGGTCGACAACAATGATTTTTTGCCCTCCGCCTACGAGTTTTACAGCCTCGGCTTTGACGCCGTCTTTCCCGTTTCATCCATTTCGGGCAACGGCATCGCCGAGCTTTTAGACGAGCTTATAAAAAATTTCCCCGAAGAGGTCATAGACGACGGGCAGAGCGATATAATAAATATAGCGGTCGTGGGAAGGCCCAACGCCGGCAAATCCAGCCTCGTAAACAAGCTGGTGGGGTACGAGAGGACCATAGTGAGCGACATCCCCGGCACCACCAGGGACGCCGTGGATACCCTGCTCGAATACGAGGGCAAAAAGTACAACATAATTGACACCGCCGGCATCCGCAGGAAGCGCTCCATCGACGATAACGTGGAGGCATACAGCGTCATGCGCGCGCTCGCCGCCATCAAAAGGGCTGACGTGTGCGTCGTCGTCATCGATGCAGAGGCGGGCGTTTTCGAGCAGGACGTCAGGATATGCGGCTACATCCACGAGGAAGGAAAGCCCGCTATCGTCGCCATGAACAAATGGGACAAGATAGAGGGCAAAGACTCACACACCGTCAACAAATTTGAGGCGGATTTAAGGGAAAAGCTCAAGTTCATGAATTACTTCAAGAGCGTCTACATCTCGGCGCTTAAGGGAAAGCGGGCAGGCAGGATTTTCCCCCTCGCCGATTACGTGTATGAGAAGAGCTGCTTTCGCGTCCAAACGGGTATTCTTAACGACATAATCGCAGACGCGGTATCGGTTTCCGAGCCGCCTTCCTACAAGGGAAGAAGGCTTAAGATTTACTACGCCACTCAGGCATCGATAAAGCCCCCCACCTTTGTGCTTTTCTGCAACGACGCAAAGCTGCTCCATTTCTCGTACGAAAGGTACCTGGAAAACCGTATAAGGCAGGCACTGGGGTTGGATGGCACTACCATAAGGATTAAGGCAAAAAGCAAGTCGGAATGAAGAGGTTTCTATGCAGGGCAAGGCATTGTGGATACTGTTTCTGATAGCCTTGACGGCGTACTTTATCGGCAACATCAACTTCGCGGTGTTGCTGTCGAGAAGCCGCAACAAGGACGTCAGGGAGCTGGGGAGCGGCAACCCCGGCACCATGAACATGATGAGGAATTTCGGTGCCAAGATGGGCCTTTTGACTCTTATCCTCGACATAATAAAGGGCGCGCTGCCCGTCTTTGCCGCTAAGATGATATTCCAAAATCTCGGACTGAGCGGCGGCAAGGAGATAGCGACGTTCATCGCCATGTACACAGCCGGCTTTTTCGCGGTGCTGGGGCACATTTACCCCGTCACGCTCAGGTTCAAGGGCGGCAAGGGCATAGCGACGACGCTGGGGGTTTTTCTCATCATAAACCCCGTACTCACCCTCATTGCCTTAGCCATATCCTTAATATATATAATCCTATTTGAATACGGCTCGGTGGGAAATCTCATAATGATAACGCTGATGTGCTGCATAGAGGGCTACAGGTACAACAGCTCCTATCCCGCCGACACAAACCTTCTTGCGTTGTGCTTTTTGCTGCTGGGAATGTGTTTTTTGACGTGGTTCGCGCACAGGAGCAACCTCTACAGGCTTATGATGGGGAAGGAGCACAAAACCAGGCTAATCGACATATTAAAGCCCAAGAGGCGCAAGAAGAAAAGGGAAACCGGCGATGACGTTTAAGGAGATATCGGTTTACACAACAAGCGAGGCAGCCGACCTCGTGGCGGACGCCTTCTTCAGCGAGGGCGGCAGCGGCGTCAGCATAAGCGACAAGAAGGATATCGTGGAGCTGCTGAAAAGCCACGCCGCATGGGATTACGTTGACGACAAGCTCTTAGACATGCCTGACGGCGTCGCCATAGTCAAAGGCTATGCGCCGATTGGCTCGTGGCAGGAACAGCTCGAGCGTGTACAAGAGGCGTTCAATAAGATGAAGGAAAACAGCGGAGGCGGCTTGAACTTCGGCTCCCTGGAGATAGTAACGAGGGATATCGACGACAGCAAGTGGCGGGACGCGTGGAAAAACCACTTTAGGCCAATCCATATCGGCGAAATAGTCATTTGCCCCAAGTGGATAGAGCTTGAGGCAAAAGGCAAGGCCAAGGTGCTGATTGACCCCGGGATGGTGTTCGGCACGGGCGAGCACGAGACCACGGCGATGTGCATAGAGCTTATGCAGGATTTTGATCTTGCGGGAAAAACTGTGTTCGATATAGGCTGCGGCAGCGGCATTTTAGGAGTGTGCGCCTTAAAGCTTGGTGCGCAAAAAGCATACTTTATGGACATCGATTCCCTTGCGCTTGAGGCTTCCGCAAATTGCGTCCACCTTAACGGCGTGGAGGACAAGGCTAATATTTCGAGAGAGCTTCCCCATATCAGCTGCGATCTGGCGCTGATGAACATAGTGGCGGAGGTGCTCATCGGCTACCGAGACAAGGTTTGCGCCCGCCTGAAAAAGGGCGGCGCCATCATCCTTTCCGGGATAATCGAGGGCAAGCTGGTCGGCGTAACCGACGCCTATGAGGAGGCGGGGTTTGAGAAGATAAGGGTTTTGAGGAAGGGCGAATGGTTTGCCCTTTCCATGAGGAAACAGTATGGCTGACCTTAAGAGATATACTGCGCAAGTACCGCTCGGCGAGGGCTGCCTGGTCAGCATAGAGGGCCCTGAGCACAACCATATTGCCAACGTCATGCGCCATCAAAAGGGTGATAAGGTCATTTTGCTCAACGGCGACGGCTACGACTATACCGCCGAGATAATCGCCATTACCAAGAAGAGGGCGCAGCTGCAAGTGCTTTCAAAGGAGAAAAACCACAGGCACACCCACATCAGGCTGGCCATGCTCTGCGCTCTGCTCAAGGGCGACGCAGGTGATTGGCAGGCGGTCAAGCTCTCCGAGCTCGGCGCGCATTTGCTCATCCCCTTCGTAAGCAAAAATTGCGTGGTCAGGGGGGAGAGCAACAGGGCGGAGAGGCTGCGCCGCGCTGCGCTGGAATCGTCAAAGCAATGCAAGCGCGCAGTGCCTATGGAGGTAACCGAAATAATGGGCTTTAATGTCGCTCTCGACAGCGTGGAGGACTACAACATAAAGATTATAGCGTATGAGGGGGAGAGAAAGGCCACCTTAAAGGAAGCGCTTTCCGGCGTAGAGCGGGGGATTAGCGTCGCGGTGGCGATAGGCCCCGAGGGCGGCTTTGCCGAGGAAGAGGTGAGCCTGGCCCTTCAAAAGGGCTTTAAGCCCGTCACGCTGGGCAAGACCGTCTTAAAGGCCGACACGGCGGCGATAGCGGCGGCGTCCGCCATCCTCTTTGAAGCGGGGGAATGGGCATTTGAATAGGGTCTGCGTCTTTACGTTGGGCTGCAAGGTAAACCAATACGAGAGCGAGAGCATAGCCGACGCGCTGCGGGAGAGAGGCTGCAGCGTCACCGACCAGCTCTCTGTGTGCGACGCCTATATAATCAATACCTGCGCCGTCACCAGGGAAGCGGAAAGAAAGTCCCGGCAGATGATAACCAAGATTCATAAGCTAAATCCCGACGCCCCTATCTACATCGTGGGCTGCGCCTCACAGAAAGACGCGCAGGCTTTTATCGGGAAAAAGAACGTCAAGGTGGTGTGCGGCACCGCGGGCAAAAGGGAGATAGTGAACCTTTTGGGCAGAGAAGGCGTCTTCGTGGGCCCTCCCTCAGGCGTTTACGAGGATGTCCTGAGAAAGGGCAACCTCCGCACCAGGGCATTTGTAAAGATTCAGGACGGGTGCGACAGCTTTTGCTCTTACTGCATAATACCTTACCTCAGGGGGCGGAGCAGGAGCAGAAACCCCGAGAGCATAAGGCGGGAGATAGCCTCCCTCTCAGGCAGCGTTAAGGAATTCGTGTTCACGGGGATTAACATATCGGACTATGAGGGAGGGCTGGACAAGCTCATTGAGCAACTGTCCGACCTCGACGTGAGGATAAGGCTAGGCTCACTCGAGGCGGGGATAGCGGGCCGCAACCTGCTCGAAGCGCTCAAAAAACTGAAAAAGTTCTGCCCGCACTTCCACCTTTCCCTTCAGTCGGGGAGCGACAGGGTGCTAAAGAGCATGAACCGGCACTATACCGCCGAGGAATTTTTGAGCTCGGTGGAGCTCATCCGCGAGTATTTTCCCGAGGCGGCCGTGACAACCGACATCATATGCGGCTTTCCCACCGAGAGCGAGGAGGATTTTATAAAGACTCTCGAGGTGGCGCGGCGCGCGAGGTTTTCAGACATCCACATTTTCAATTACTCGCCCAGGGAGGGCACGGCGGCGGCAAAGCTCAAGCCACTGGACAAGGCTATCGTGAAGGAAAGGGAAGAGGAGCTTAAGCGGCTGAAGTTCCGGCTTAAGGGGCAGTTTATCAGCCAAAACCTCGGCAAGGTGAGGCAGCTTTTGACCGAGAGTTTTGAGGGCGGGCTCTGCAGCGGCTACAGCGAGAATTACCTAAAGCTCTACGCCGAGGGTAATTTAAAGCTCAACGAGATTTACAGCGTTATCCCTTACGAGAGGTATTCAGACGGCGTCAGGGCGCGCCTTGCGGAAGTTGAGGCGCCTTGAGATAAAAAGAAAAAGGAGAATTGTTATGGATTGCGTGTTCTGCAAGATAATAGAGGGCAATCTTCCCTCGCAGAAGTTCTATGAGGATGACGAGTGCATCGTGATAAAGGACATCAACCCCGCGGCAAACAAGCATTACCTTCTCATCCCCAAGCAGCATTATAAGTTTCTCGCGGACATGAGCGACGGGCAGGCGCAGGTTTTGGGCCGCTGCCTCAAAAAGCTTAAGGAGCTCATACCCATCCTGGGCCTTGAAAACGGCTACCGCCTGGTTGTAAACCAGGGCGAAGACGCGCTTCAGACCGTGCCGCACCTTCACATACACATTCTGGCGGGCCAGAAGATGGGCTGGACGCCCGCGTAATTTTTTGGCAGGCCCGCCCTTTTTTTGTTGACAAGATTTATGTAATATGTATAATTATATTTATATTGTCGAAGCCGATTAACACCGCTTTTTAAGCTTAAGGAGGGTTGAAGTCTAGATGTCTTGTGTCAAAGTAGGCGAAAACGAGTCCTTGGACAGTGCCATTCGCCGTTTCAAGCGTAAATGTTCACGCGACGGAATCATAGGCGACCTGCGAAGGAGGGAACATTACGAGAAACCGAGCGTGAAACGAAAGAAGAAAGCTGAGGCTGCGAGAAAGCGCTATTCCAGGTCATAAGACAAGCTATAACGTAACGTCTGAGGTAATCCAGACGTTATTTTTTTAAACGGGATAAAATTTCTGCGCAAGATAAAGCCGTAGTGGCAAAAAGCAAAAGTTAGAGCCCGGCGAGAGCGCGAAAAACCAAAGGAGTTTGCCCTCTTTTGCTATAAGGGTTTTTGAGCATAAGATGAGGCTTTTCGATGGCTTTAAGCCAAATCCAAGTAACAGGAGCTCCGGTTATGTCAAAAACTGAAAAGAAGAAAAGCAATCTCAAGATCCTTGCGGCCGACGCCAAAATGAGGCTGATAAACGGCTACCATAAGAATGCCTTCAACAAGAGTTACCACGACATAGTTAGGTCAAGCTTTTCTGACAGCGAAAACAAGGAAAAGGAAAGGCTCTTTTACGAAAAGGTGAAAAAGCTTATCGAGGAGGACGCCATAAATCCCATCGCGCAGCTCGCCGACCAGGAATGTTTAAATTCCTTAAGTTACAGCGCCAGGCAGAGGTACCTTCTGCAGATATCCGAAAAGTACAACAGGGTGAAGGCGGAGATTTTAAAATCAAAGGGCAACAGCTAAAATTTTCGCCATCCGCTTAGAGCTAAGAGAAACTGTTGCGATAAGGGAGATAATTCATGAAAAATTCAGGCGGTTATTTAGGCCTCGGGTATATCGTCAGCATAATCCTGGCGATAATACCGTTTACCAACCTCATCCTCGGCGTTTTGCTGAGGATAGACAGGCGGCAATATCTTCTGGCGCTGCTCAACGTAATCATCTTTCCCGTCTTCTACGTCATTGATATCATCTCAATCATATTGAAAAACAAATTGGATTACCTGATTTAAGGGAAAATCTAAACAGGTGATAAAACCCTGCTCTTACTGCTGCTAAAGCTTAAAATATCGTAAATTCATAAAGCTTTTTAAAACTTTGAAAGGCAAAAGAGAAGGCGGTTTGGGAAAACCCAAACCGCCTTTAATGCTTACTTAGCCTCGGTCTTTACAGCTGTCCAGCCCTTTTTGGCCCTGGGGCCGCCGCCCTTTCTCCTGATGAGAATTATTGCGAGTGCGGCTATAGCCACGGCCGCGGCTGCCACCACGAGGATTATGACCCACGGGGGCAACACGTTTGCCCTCAGGCGAACCCACATGTCGCTCACGCGGGCGAGGGCCTCGTCCTCAAAGTCGAGCATAATGGTGCACCTGTTGATTATCTCGAGGTCGGGGTATTGCGTGGTAAGTGCCCTGCCTTCCATCTCCTCGGGATAGTAGAGGTAAACCTTTTCATCGGAGCCCGTGCCTTTAAAGAAATACGTCAGGTCAGCCCGCAGCAGCCCTTCCACCGGCGAGCTTTCGAGTTCGTATTTTTCCATCATCCACTCCTTAATCTCGTCGCCGGCGATTACGCTGGTGTAGCCGATCTCCTCCATGTTCTCTTTGACAATATCCGGCCTTGAGATGAATTCCATGAATTTGTAGGCAAGCTCCTTGTTGGCGCCCTTGGGCATTATCCAGCCGTCAAACCAGATGTTGCTCCCCTCGCGCGGCACAGCGTAGTAGAACTGCTCGCCGCCTTCCTCGATGATGTACACGGCATCGCCGCTCCAGGCTAAGTTGAGGTAGACCTTTCCCGTAGTCATGTCATCTTTTCCGGTATCCACCTCGTAACCGAAGATGTTGCGGCTGACAGATTTTAAGGCAGCCTCAACTTTCGCAACGGTCTCGGCGGAAGTATCGTTCAGCAGCCTTGACAGCTCGCCGGCGTAGTAATTGAGAAATTCCCTATAATCCTCTTCAGCGTCCTCAAGTTCTGAAGAGCCTGCGGAATAGACTTCGCGCAACGCCTCGATACAGGCGGTCTCACTCTCGTATTTACCTGCAAGTCTGTTCAGCTCGTTGCGGTGAACGTAGGCAAGGCCCAGAAAATAGGTGTCCCTTATGCTGTCTTTAAGGGTGCCCTTGCCCTTGTAATCGATGTTCCACAGCGCCATCCAGCTTAAGGCATCGGAATGGGCAACGTAGTCGGCGTTGTAGACATAGCCCATTGTTCCCCACATGTAGCCCACGGCGTATTCGGAAATCCCTGCCTTCTCGAACACCTCCTGAATATAGGGCGACACGTTTTGCATGTAGTTGGGAATATTGACGCCGGGGTTTTCGATCTTTTCCAGCATGCCCTCCCTTATCATTTTCTGAATCATGTAGTCGGAAACGCATACCAGGTCGTAGCCGTAGGAGTCTCCCTGCTTGTTGAGCTTCAAGTCGTTGTAAATCCTTTCGTTGGTGTCAAAGCGGGAATATTCCACCGAGACATCAAACTCTTCCTCGAACACCTCAAGCAATGCGGGTATGTCTTTACCCTCATCGCCCGCCATGTATTCGCCGAGGTTTGCTATCCTCAGCACCTTTGACTGGGCGACCGCGCTCTCCGTCCTACCCAAGATGGGGGAGGCATACGCGCACATGAGAAGGAAGCAGATTAGCAGCCAAAAACCTCTCTTCATCTCAGAAACTATCTCCTTGTTGTTTATTTTTTCTAAAAGCCGACAGCAGCGCCACGCCAAGTATTGCGAAGAAGATTATCGCGGAAAGCGCGCGAAGCTCGGGCAGCTTGGACGTGGCCGGCCTGTTCATGCTCTCGTAGACGTAGGTGCTTATCGTGCTAAAAGTGTTAGGCTTGGTGAACGCCGTCACGATGTAGTCGTCGAGCGACAGCGTCACCGACAGCATGAAACCCGACACGATGCCGGGGATAATCTCGGGAAGGACAACGGTAAGCAGCGCCTTGAGCGGAGTCGCCCCCAGGTCTAAAGCCGCCTCATATAGGTTGTCGTCCATCTGTTTGAGCTTGGGTATCACCGAGACCACCACGAAGGGGATGGTTATCACCACGTGCCCGGAAAGCAGCGAGAACATGCTTTTGCCGCCGAAGAACATGGTAAACAGTAGCACCAGCGACACCGCCGTGATAATCTCGGCGTTTATCATGGGAATGTTGGAGATGGCGCTCATCGCCTTGGCGGTGCGCTTTTTGGAGTAATATATCCCGATGGCGCCTACGGTGCCGAGAATGGTGGAAATGGAGGCGGCAGCGAGCGCGAGCAGTATGGTGTCCTTCACAATCAACATTATCTCGCGGTCGGAAAACAGCCTGAGGTACAGCGCCAGGGAAAAGCCTTTCCACTGGCCCACAAAGGCGGAATCGGTGAAGCTGTATATTATCAGTATCAGTATGGGGACGTAAGTGAGCAGCAGCACGAATGCCAGAATCAGCGATGAAAAAATCTTTTTCTTCACCACAGCGCCCTCCCTTTTTCCTCGGACTCCTCGTCCTTAAACCTGTTGGATAAGAAAGTGCTCGCGAATATCACCAAAAGCAGCACCAGCGCGATTGTGGAGCCCATGTTCCAGTTGTCGCCGCTGCCAAAGTAATGCTCTATCTGCTTTCCCAAAATCACCACGTGGCCGAGCCCCAGCGCGTCGGAGATGACGTAGACGGTCATGGTAGGCATAAAGACCATGGTAATGCCGCTCAAAATCCCCGGCGTGGAAAGGGGAAGCGTGACGCTTAAGAAAGTGGTTGAGGGAGTGGCGCCGAGGTCCGCCGAGGCTTCAAGTAGGCTCTTGTCTATCTTTATCAGCGTGGTGTAAAGCGGCAGTATCATAAAGGGCAGAAAGTCGTACACCATGCCCAGCACGGTGTTGAGGAAGTTGTACTTGCCCAGAATGCCGATGAGCTGCATGAATTCCTTGAGAGCGTTTATCCTAAGCACGAAGTTTATCCACATCGGCATCACCAGGAGCAGGAGCAACACGTTCTTTCTGTGCCAGCCGCTTCTCGCCAGGATATACGCCACGGGGTAGCCCAGCAGCAGGCAAATGATGGTGGCAGCCGCCCCGATCGCCATGCTCACTATCATCGTGGAGATAAGCGCAGGGTCAAAAAAGAACCTGCTGAAGTTGGCGAGGCTGAAGTTGCCGCTCTTGTCGGTGAGGGCAAAGTAGAACACGATGACAAGCGGCAGCACCACGAAGAGCGCAAGAAAGAGAGCATAGGGGATGCACAACTGGCTGCGCGAAAACCTTAGCTTCATTTCTTGCCCTTTGCCTCCTCTTTGAGCTTCATCTTTATCTTGGATTTGTCGATGGAAACGCTCACGATGTCTCCTTCGTTCCAAAGGTAATCGGTGTCCACCACGTAATCTTCCTCGTTCTCGCGGGTGCGCACGATGACCTGATAGTGGTCGCCTTTGTAGATGCAGGAAATTATCTCGCCCACGGCGCCGCCGCCTTCCTCGCCATCCGCAAGATCTATGTCCTTAAGCCCCACGGTCACCTTCACGTCGTTGTCGGTGAGGTCAATCCTCTCGCCGCCCTCGAGGACGAGATAGCCGTCATCGTCAAGCGTGCTGCCCGGGTAAAGCTGGGTGACGTCGCACTCGTACTCGCCATCGCCGAACACCACGGTGTTGCGTTTAGTGATGTAGCCGTCAAACTTGTTTTCGTAGAATTCCTTTTTCATTATGTGGATGTTTTCGGGGTCAACCTTTATGCCGACGAAGCTGCCGACGGGCCATTCCTGTGTGCTCTGGACGAGGATTTCGGTTTTGCCGGCTATTACGGTCATCTCGTAGTGGATGCCCTTGAAGATGCTGTCAATCACCTTGCCGGAAAGCTGGCCTTCGCCCTCCTCGGTCAGGATGATGTCCTCGGGGCGCACCACCACGTCCACCTTTTCGTTTTTGGGGAAATCGTCCACGCAATCGAAGGTTGCGCCCGCGAACTTAACTTTGAGCTTTCCCACCATGGTGCCGCTGAAGATGTTGCTCTCGCCGATGAAGTTGGCTACGAACACGTTCTTGGGCTGGTTGTAAATATCTTCGGGCGTGCCTATCTGCTGGATGACGCCGTCGTTCATGACCACGACGGTGTCACTCATGGTGAGCGCCTCCTCCTGGTCGTGGGTTACGTATATGAAGGTTATGCCGAGCTTTCTGTGCATCTGCTTTAGCTCGAACTGCATTTCCTTGCGCATCTTAAGGTCGAGCGCGCCGAGCGGCTCGTCGAGGAGCAGTATCTGCGGCTCGTTGACTATGGCGCGCGCGATCGCCACGCGCTGCTGCTGCCCTCCCGAGAGGGTGTGAATGGCGCGCCTCTCGAAGCCCTCGAGTTCAACCATCTTGAGCGCCTTTTCCACTTTTTTTGCGATTTCATCATGAGAAAGTTTCTCGAGGCGGGTAAACTCCCTGCCCTTCTCGTCGCGGTAGGTGACAGCCACCCTCTTTTGCCTGAGGCCGTACGCTATGTTGTCGAAGACGTTCATGTGGGGAAAGAGCGCGTACCTCTGAAAGACAGTGTTTACGGGGCGCAGGTAGGGGGGGAGGTGAGTGATGTCCTTGCCGTTCAAGAAAATTTTCCCCGACGTTGGCATCTCAAAGCCCGCTATCATGCGCAGAGTGGTTGTCTTGCCGCATCCCGAGGGACCGAGCAGCGTTACGAACTCGCCCTTCCGGATGTAGAGGTTCATGTTTTCGACCGCGACGGTGTCGAAGTACTCGCGCGTCACGTTAATCATTTCGATGATTTTTTCGGCGTTTTCCGTCATTTCCTCTCCTCATCCCTGCCGCAGCAGGCAGCTTATCTTAAAGTGCCTTTTTATAATCGCCTTCGCAAATTTTCGCCCTTGCCAAAGGGGCTGCCTCAAGGCTATGCCTCTTTTTGGGTTTAAAAAATCAGGGAACTTTTGGCTTATGCCTTGATTTGTTATACAGATTTAAAGCGCCCGGCGCCGTTCCCTGAAGTCACGTGATATTAAACCGATTGTTTAATTGTAGTAAACAAACACACACTATTATATAGTTTTTTGTCTAAATGTCAATTGTTTTGATAAAACTTTTTTGCGATATTTTTTGAACTTCGGAAAGGCCCAAGTAAAATGGGGGAAAGGACGCGAATCCCTTTTTAGTGCCATTATTGGCGCAAACGAAAACGGCAGAGCCCCTTCGCTCCGCCGTCAAAGTGCTCCCGTTTTTTATCTTTATAATGAGTGCTGCGTGTCCTGCGTCTTAATCCTTGAAGATAGCCTTATGTCTCTGCTCGATGCTGCGGGGGTACATATCGGCTTTAATAAAAAACAAGTCCGCATATTCTTATCATTATGAAAATACGGACTGTTTATGGTGGAATAGGTTGTCGTTGGTCATAATTATAGAAATTAAATCAATAAGCCAAACAATGGGAAAATATTAACATTAAAATTTTACCCTTGCTTAACCTTGCCAATACTCCTTGTTACGCTTACTTTAACATAAAGGCATAAAATTTTATTTCCAAATATTATTCTTTTGTAAACACAAAAGTATATACCGCAATGTGTCCTTGATGTTCTCCTTCTGTAATTTCAATTTCAGGCAAAGCCAGTGTAATATTGTTATCTACAATTATCAATTCCATTTCTTCAGAGCCGTCTGTTAAGGTTATTGTATCGTCTTCAATTTGATACGTACCGCTTTCTACAGTAAAGTAACTATCGTTTTCCTCTGCAAGTTCTGAAAGCGTTACGGTAAATGTGCCGGATTGGTCGTCAGTACTTTCAAAAGTTATTGTTGAATTGCCATAAGCAATAAACAATATTCCTAAAGGTATGCTGTCTTTATGGTCGCCTGTATAGTCGCAAGGGTCTTGATGCTCTTCGGTAATTTGCGTAAGCGTAAATACTCCTTCTACTTCAAATTCATCATCATTTTGTGTAGGTGCAGGACTTTCGTTAAGACCGCCTAATAAATCAGATAAATTACATCCCGCCGCCAGTGTTATAACAAGTGTTGCCAAACATAGTATTAATACAACTTTTATTTTTTTCATTTTTTATATATCTCCTTTTTCATTTATTCTCCGTAAATGTTAAATGTCTTTAATATTGCTGTGCTGTTTTCCTCAAAGCTTAGCTTTACATATTTTACATTTGATTTTGAAATAATATTTCTGCCTGTATTATTTTTTGCCGTAATTAAATTGCCGCCTTTTTGCCAATTTTCTCCGTCTGCCGATACCCATAATTCATAATCGGGCATATTGTTCCAGACTGTTTCCGCGCTCATAACTTTATACGGTTTATCAAACTCTATATAGGCGCTGCTTATACCGCTTTCCGTAACAATATCAAAAGTTTCAAACATTGCCAAATTTTTATAATATCTTATAGAAATATCATTTGCATAGTCGTTTTTCTCGCTGAAATTTAAAAAATGATTATATTCGGGAAACCATATCTTTTTATTTACACCTACATAACCTAATGCCGTATATCCGCCTTTAACCTGGGTATTATTAGCAAAACGGGCAGCGGGAACCATTCCGGCGGGGTCAAGCATTGTTACAGCCAATATGTATTTACCTTTTTTTATGCTTTCAGGAATATTAAAAGTTTGCGACAATGTATGAGTTTGAGGCGGAACAGTAAACTTTGCCTGCTGTATATCCCAATCTTCGCCCGGCATAATATCCATTGTGCTTATATTGTCAAATACTTGTGTATATACTGGCTGTTTTGTCTTTGTATCAAGCAGGCTTAATGCTATATTCCAATCATAATAAAAAGGTGAACAGCCCTTGTTTGTAATGTCTAATTCAACATTTAAAGCATTGTTTGTAACATTTTTTGTATATTTCACATCGCCTATAACCATTCTATATCCCATAAATGATTGAACGACGTCAAAACCTATTTTAGCGCTGTCTCTTAAAGAGGTATAAGAAGGCGTCATAACCATTTCTACATGGTTTGTATGTGTAAGACCTAAATATTTCATTATTTCAGGTATTTTTTCTGTAAAGGCTTGTTCAGCGGTAAAAGTTGTATTATAGCCGAATGTTTTAAACCTGCCGCCGTTGAGTCCGGGGTCAAATGCCTGATTGAATGTATTTTCACCGCCGAATACCGCTGTTTTCCAACGGTCTTTATATTCGGGTGAAACAACCATATCTATCCTGTCCCATACCGACCATTGTGTATCACTTCCCCATTCGTCCCAATATAGACCGTAATTATTATTTTGAAAAAAGTCACTTGTGGGATACCTTACCATAATCAGCTTGTTTTTAAAATGTTCATTAAAAAGGTCTGCCGCATACTGCTGCATATCCGAGCTGGGAGAAGGCGTGTGCTGTTCTCCCCACTGCCCGAATATACCCATTTGAATATAGGCTATTCTGGGGTCATTATCCCACGCCCTGCCCATTTTTTGCACCATTAACTCAAGTCTTTCTCTAAACTGTGTACTGTCATAATCATAATCGTTCATATCAACAGGCCAATAAATACCGTTATATTCGTCTTCCTTTCCCGGCCAATTTAATATTACTCTGGGTATGGCTTTTATATTATACTTTTCTAGATTTTTAAGTTTTGTTTCCGCATGAGATAAAAAATAATCAAAGTCCGAACTTACATCATATTCAAGCTCTATCCAATTAAAGTATTGTCTAAATAAAGTACCATAAGGTCTATCCTTTAAAAATTTTGAAAATTCTTCTATCGTATCAGGAACGGGCGACCAATCCGTTCCCAAAGGAGCTAAATGCCCCATTAAAGGGTTTCTTATTGCTCCCTCAAGCTCGTCAAGGCTTGTTTGATAATACTCATCACCTAATGTTTGATATGATGGGTACAATAATATTGACGATACTGTAATAACCGATACCACAAATAAAGATATTATGCTTATAATAATTTTTTTGCTTTTTTTCATATTTACCTATTACAAATTATTATGGAAGTTTGCGCAAATAAAGTGCTGTTGCAGCTATCTGCTCCCCTTCCTGATACACTTCTATTGATATTACAACTTGCGATGAGGTATTTGTAGGCAAATTAATTACATCTGTATAACCTATTTCAGTAGAATTCTTTTTATATATTATTTCGACATAAGCACTTGTTGGCGTAAACTGAACTTCTGCAATTTGAGAAATAGTTATATTAGGTGTTGTGGAAGTATAAATATATATATAATGCAACATACCGTATGTCATATTTCCCAAAACTGTTGCTGTTTGTTCGTCATATTCATTTCCGCTTAAAAATGCATCTTTAAAAGGTATGCTTACTATCTGAGCTTCCGCTCTTTCCACCCATTGCGCATATAATGTTGTATCTTCTGTTATA
This sequence comes from Clostridiales bacterium, assembly GCA_012519285.1. Taxonomy (GTDB): domain Bacteria; phylum Bacillota; class Clostridia; order Christensenellales; family HGM11417; genus JAAYQN01. The sequence goes on along the minus strand of JAAYQN010000018.1, from coordinate 8,467 downwards.
TTGAATGTATCTTCTGCGATATAAGCTGTTCCGCTGCCGTCGCTTTCGGTATTCCAGCCCGTAAATATATAACCGTCATATTCCATATTGCCCTGAGGCGATACCTCTACCGTTTGGTTATGTGTATAATCTGTGCTGTCGTTGGGCACATTTTCCGTTGCACCGTTTCCGTCGTATGTTACATTATAATATTCTTCTTGTGGAATTTCACCTCTGTTTATTTGAAATACAAACTGCATATCAAATGAATGTAAACCCGCCTCGTTAAGAGTTAAATCCTCTGATGTTACTGTAATTTGCGTCAAACCGTTTTCTACATATACATCTTCATGTACAGTGGCAGTTGAAAGAGAACCGCCTGTTTTTGCAATAGGTATAACTGCCGGCTCTGTATTTATGGGCTTTGTAAATATTCCTATAAAAGCACCTGCTCCGAATGTAAATGTATCCGCCGTTGATAAAGGCAGTTTAAAATAATTTGAATTACTGTCAATAGTAAATGATGATTAATAATTCTTCCGCCTGCCTGTTGTCGCTTTTAGCAAGTAAAATGCGCTTTTCAATATCATTTTTCACATAGCAATAATAAATATTTATACCATTTTTTTATGAAATTTTATAACAATAATTATAGTTTGATTATTATTCAAAATAGCAAATATTGATGGTTATTCAGACCATTTCAATGGTTTAGATGGTGCGGACGAAGGGAGTTGAACCCTTACGCCTGTGGAGGGGCACAGGATCCTGAATCCTGCGCGTCTGCCAATTCCGCCACGTCCGCAAGCATTTGAGCTTAAACATTATATAGCATTTTGTAAATAATGTCAATTATTCAGTTCGGGACGAAGAAATATTTTTAAGGCAGGACATTGGAAAAGCCTGCAACCTTACCTTTAAAAAGAGATGGATCTTTGCCACTTTTTTGATATGTATTACTTTTTTGCTTAACAAATATGGCGAGGTAGTCTCCAAAATTTTTACCGGATACCTCATTTGACATTTTAATTCTCCTTGATTAAGGCTAATCCTTTTTAGCACTATGGCTTTTTTTATACATAACATTGTCAGCAATAAGGCCGACTTTTATCAATGCTTTTATTGATTTTTTTCTTAAGGTATTGCCAAAGCTCAGGGTTGTCTCGAAGCTTTGATTGCGTCATCTTAAGGCGAGCTTACACACGCACATCTCTCTTTTCATCAATAGAGCGATAATCCTTAATCTGCTTTCCTCTGACAATAATTTAAAATATTTATCATGATATCACCATTATATGAGCATATACTCATATATTATAAATAATTTTAAATCCTTTTCAATATTTTTTGGCTCTTTGTCGGATGCTGAAAAATGGTAATTTGAATGCTTATGGTGTTTGCGTTACTCTTTTTGCTGAATAGTTTTTAATATGGCTTCCGTCTTTTTGCTAATCAAACTGATTATAGTATTATCGGAATTTCCTTTCCGCATTTTGAGCATTTGCCGCATTGCAACCCTTTTACTTCGACCGAAATTCCCCGTTCCACTATCTTGTTTGCACAAGCGGGGCAGTAGGTGTCGTTGTCGGCTTCCCACACGTTTCCGATATAGATGTAGTCGAGGTATTCTCCTGCAACTTCTTTCAACTCGTATAGGGTATCTACAGGGGTAGGGGGAAGCTGCATCTTGTAATTGGGAAAGTACCTTGAAAGGTGCAGGGGGATGCCTTTATCAATTTGGGCGAGCCAGCGGGCGAGCCCGGCGATTTCCGCCCTGTTGTCGTTAAGGCCGCCGATGACTAAAGTGGTAATCTCGACGTGCGCCTTTAAAGCGGCAAGCTCCACCGCCTCTTTCACAGCGGCCAGGCTGCCGCCGCACACGTCTCTGTAAAAACTTTCGTCAAAGGCCTTGACGTCGATGTTCAAGGCGTCAACGTAGTGGAGCATATCATCGAGCGGCCCGGGGTTTACAAAGCCGTTGGTGACAAGGACCACTTTCAGTTCATTTTGCTTGAAAAGCGGCGCCGCATCGAGGATATACTCGCACCATATCACGGGCTCGTTGTAGGTGAAGGTTATGCCTACGCTGCCGTAAGAGAGCGCTATCCCGACCAATTTTTCGGGTAAGAAATAATGGAGGGACTGCTCGCTGTGAGCGATGTGCCAATTCTGACAGAATGAGCAGCGAAGGTTGCACCCCAGCCCGCCCACGGAGAGAATGTTGCTGCCGGGGTAAAAATGGTAGAGGGGCTTTTTCTCGATCGGGTCCATGGCGATTGAGGAAACCATGCCGTACCCTTCGGCTATGAGCTTTCCGCCTTGGTTTTTCCTCTGCCGGCAGATGCCCCTTTTCCCCTCGGGGATAAGGCAGCGGTGAGGGCAGAGCAGGCACCTTACCTTATCGTTTTCCCTGGCGTAATACAGCGCTTCCCTCATGTTCGCAAAACCTTTTAAATGCGGCTCACTTGTGGCGCTCCACCTCGAAGCGCTCTATGGTGTAGCCCTCGTCATGGCGGATGCCCGCTTTTTTGAGCGCTATCTCAATCTGCTGCTCCACAGTATCAACTCCCTCGATGTCGGGAAGGAGCAGACCTGACTTGCACCCACTCCTGACTATTACCCCGTACCTCTTGGCGTCGAGCTCGCTTATGGATTTTACGGGGTGAGGCTGCATTAGCACGTCCACCGAATACACCAAATCCTCAAGCTCATCCTCTTCCATGGGGTCGAAGCGCGGGTCTTGCGTCCCCGCGCTTATGGCGTTGTGGATGATCTCTTCCGCAATGTTCTTTCTTGTGGGGGAGATGGTGCCTATGCAGCCCCGCAGCTGCCCATCCTTTTTTATGGAGACGAAGACGCCCGCCCTTTTGTTCAGCATCTCCTTGGGAAGGTCGTCACTGCTCTTTATTATCTTGCCCGTGCGAACGTATTCCTCAAGGGTATTCCTCGCAAGCTGAACGTAAGCGTCTTCCCGCTCGCGCACCCTCCGCATTCTCTTCTGCTTTTTGTCAAACAGCTTGTCCGCCAAAAGCCTTGAGCTCTCGGCTTCGCCCTTTTCCATTACGGCGACGCCGTATCCCACCCCAAAGGGGCCCTCGTAGGACAGGACCTGGGGATGAATTTTGTATCCATCCAACGTCCCCAGGGCCGTGATGACGGAGCGGAGGCCGCATTCGCCGCCCTCTTCCACCATGACGGGGTCCATGTCGAAAAAACCCTCGACGTCGCCCTTTTCGAGAAGAGCCATTATCTGCCCGTCGAGTTTGGGCCCCATGGGATTGAAGCCGTAAGGCCCGTCGTGGCGCAGCCGGTGAGACAGGTCGCCGCTCGCTATAAAGCAGGTGCTCTTTGCGCTTCCTTCCACAGCCTCCTGTATTGCCTTGCCAAAGGAGTACAGCTTCTCATATGAAAATGGGGCATAGGTAAGGTGAACCAGCTTGAAGTCGCAGTACCGTTTGGCCACAAAATACAGGGGCACCAGTGCCCCCCAGTCGAGCGACAGCGATACGCCGTAACGGGACGCCGTTTTCTTGTCGAGCGCCGCGCATGAAATCTTTGAGCGCGCTGCCTTTTCCATTATCGCCGCGGCGAGCTCAACATCGTTTTCAAAAGACATTCTGACCTTAGGGGCTCCAAACCTCGAAAAATCTCCTTTCGGCCTGCTTTCCGTCATGACCGCTGCAGCGTCGCGGAACATCGGGCCGTGGGGGGTGATCAAAATTATGGTGTGCGGCCCCTTGTCCTGTATATGCCCGGCGCATTTTTCCATGGCGTCCAGCGTGGCCTGCGCCTTTTTCTCTTCGCCCCTTCCCACCTCGGGTATCAATATAGGAGGGTGGGGCATGAGGTATGCGGAAAGGATGGTTCCCACCTGCTTCACCTCCGGAAAATTGATTTAAAGCTGCTTAAATGCCTGCTGTATTGAATATATTATACTATATTTTTGCCTTATTTTTACCTTTTTTGCAAACTTTTTGAAAAATCATGCCGAGAGTTTTCTCTAAACGCAAATAAAGCACCCAGCCAAAAACGAATGACTAAAAAGTTAAAATAATGTATAATTATATCGTAAAGCTATGGAGATGAAGCAGCGTTGGCGAATGAAGATGTTAAAAAATACCATTTACATAAAGGCTTTGGCTTCGGAGTATCGCGGACCGAGCCTCAATTTTACCATTTTGCCTCTTTGCCCACTCGAAGCTTTCCTTTATTACATTTTTTCCCAAAAAGCCTTTTTCAGGCTTTTTTGTATGTATTGAGGCCTTGCATATGTTTTTCTAAAACCTTGTAGTACATTCGCAACGGAAATCAAATAAAGCGGGACAGACGATAACTAAAGCTATGGAATTAGGTCATTTTCTATCACAACTTGCGGGCAATCCGCTGCTGCTTGTTACAGTGGCGCTCACTCTCTCCGTCATCCTGGTAAACGGATGGACGGACGCCCCCAACGCCATCGCCACCTCCGTATCCACGAGGGCGATGCACCCCAAGAAAGCGATAGCGCTCGCCGCCATCTTCAATTTCCTGGGCGTGCTGGTGATGACCCTCGTAAACTCCAGGGTCGCCATGACCATATTCAACATGGTGGACTTTAAAGGGGACACGCAGCAGGCGATAGCTGCGCTGTGCGCGGCGATGGTCGCGATAGTGCTGTGGGCCACCGCGGCGTGGGCATTCGGCATACCCACCAGCGAGAGCCACGCGCTGATAGCGGGCCTATCCGGCGCGGCAATAGCGCTCCAGGGAGGCTTTTCCGGGATAAACGGGGAAGAGTGGAAGAAGGTGCTGTATGGCCTCGCGATATCCACGGGGATGGGCTTTTCGTCGGGCTATCTGATGGCCAAGCTCACCGAGGCGGTGTTTAGGAACATCGACAAGAGAAGGTCCAACAATTTCTTCCGTGGCGCCCAGATTTTCGGCAGCTGCTCTATGGCCTTCATGCACGGGGCGCAGGACGGGCAGAAGTTTATGGGAATCTTCATGCTCAACTTCTTCCTCATAAACGGCCAGTCGGATGTGGCGGCCGCCTCGGTGCCGCTGTGGCTTATGCTGCTGTGTTCGCTGGTCATGGGCTTTGGCACTTCCATAGGAGGCCTTAAGATAATAAAGTCGGTGGGGCTTGACATGGTAAAGCTAAAGCCCTATCAGGGCTTTTCCTCCGACATCGCGGGGGCGGCATGCCTGCTGCTCTCCTCGCTCGCGGGCATTCCCGTCAGCACCACTCACACCAAGACCACGGCGATAATGGGCGTGGGCGCCTCGGTCAGGCTTTCCGCCGTAAACTGGCGGGTGGTAAAGGATATGGTGTTTGCGTGGATTCTGACCTTCCCTGGCTGCGGGCTGCTGGGATACCTGATGGTCAAGCTCTTTATCAATATTTTTTAGCAGATAAAAAACATTTTAAATACTTTAAATGGAGGCAAACGCTTTGAAAAAAGTCAGATTCGACTACTTCGACGTGTTCACAAAGTACGCCGAGTGCGCCGTCGCCGCCGCCGAAAAGTTGTGGGAGACGCTGCGATCCTTCGAGAACGTCAGCCTTGAGAAGAGGATAAAGCAGATTCACGAGATAGAAAATAGGGCTGACGAGCTCAGCCATCGCGTTTCCGAACAGCTGGCGAGGGAGTTTTTGCCCCCCATCGACGGCGAGGACATAATGGCGCTGTGTAACAGGTACGACGACGTGGTGGACGCCATAGACGACATCTTGAGGAACATAAGCATGTACAACATCGCAAGGATTAGTCCCGACGCGCTCAGGTGCTGCGAACACCTCATAAAATGCTGCTCCTCGCTCTCCATCGCCACCGACGAGTTCAGGAACTTCAAAAAGTCAAAGAGGCTCAAGGACTACATTATCGAGGTACGCACCCTCGAGACCGAGGGGGACAACCTCCACTTCCACTGCGTGAAAAAGCTTTTCGACCGCCACGAAAACCTTCACGAGGCAATAATGTGGAAGGATATCTTCGACACCTTCGAGAAATGCTTCGACGCCTGCGACGAAATGACCCAGTTTATGGAGAGAGTGGTGCTGAAGAACAGCTAAAAGTTACCATGGGGCCCTCTTTATGGGCGCCGAAAATAAAGCCTTCGAGCGGGCGCTTGAAATGATTTTAACGGGCGCCAAATGAGGTGGCTATAAAAGACTGCCTCAACGCCTCGAAGAGCCGCCATGGGCAAAGGTCAAACTTTGCGCCTTATCAGCTTTAACAAAAATTTTCTGTTAAACCATATCGCCCCGAGCAGCATCCCGCCCATAGATAGGTACACCATGAGGTCTCCCACGTAGGAGTAAAGCGTCCTGCCGCCGATGAAGGGCACCTCGCCCGAGACAAAACATTCGGTACGCATCCGAGAGCTTTTTTCCACCTTTCCCGTGGGGGAAATAATGGTGGAAAGGCCGGTATTGGCGGCACGCAAAATGAACCTATCGTATTCCACCGCGCGCAGCACGGCGTGGGCGTTGTGTTGGAAGGGGTTAGCGAACTTGTCGTAGTATGAGTCGTTGGTTCCGATGAGGATGAGCTCGGAACCGTTTTTTATGTCCTCCCGCACCAGCTGCGAAAAGATGGAGTCAAAGCATATCAGCCCGCTCATTCTGCCGTACTCGCTCTCAAGCATCATGCTCTCATCGGATTGGGTCAAGTCGGAGCCGAGCATAGTGAAGTTGCTCAAAAAGGGCAGTACCTTTACCACTATGTCCCTGTACGGCACGAACTCTCCGAAGGGCACGAGGTGGCGCTTTAAATAGGCATCATCCACCCCGCCGCTCCCGTCGGGAGAGTACATTACGAGGGCGCTGTAGCTCTGCCCGTCCCTCTTTACAAACCCTCCTGCGATGAGGTAAACGCTATGCTCTTTGGCAAATTGCCTGTAAGCCTTATCGTAGAAGTTATCCTGCTCGATATATACGGGGATGGCGGTCTCCGGCCACAGGATTATCTTTGCGCCCTCGATTGCAGCCTGCTCGCTCAGCTCCATGAAGATGTCAAAGGCGTCTCTGCCTTCGTTTTTCCACTTCTCGTAAGAGGGAAGGTTCCCCTGGATAGCGGCAGCCTTTACGCTCTCTCCGTAATGCCTTCCCGACAAAACCGCCAGCCTCACCGCGCCGAAAGCGGCGTTTGCCAGGAAAATGCCCGCGGCGATGAGGCATGCCTTCTTTAAAAAATCGGCCTGCCAGATCCCGTACGCTATAAAGGCGTTTGTCGCCACAATCAGCCCGCTCAAGAAAAGGGAGCCCAGCAGCGACACAGATTGTATCCCCGGCAAAAACATGCTCTGCGAGACGGCAAGCCTTCCCCAGGGCATGCCCCATATGGTCAGCTCCTGCAACCATTCGATCAGAATCCATATAAAGGGGATGGATATAGCCTTGAAAATCCCCTTGGGGTTTAAAATTTTGTAAAAAATCCCGTTTACCGAGCACTGAAACGCCTGCGCCACGCTTATGGCGAGCCAAAGTAGGGTGATTATCATTATGCTCTTTACGTCGTCCACTCCCTGCCACGACAGGGGATGAAGGGAGAAAAACCATGTGTAAAGGCAGAGGTAATAGAAAAGGCCGTAAACGAGAAACAGCTTAAAAGGCAAGAAAAAACCCTTTTTGCCCTCCATCACGGCGAACAATAAGGGCACCAGTCCCACCCACGAGAGCAGAAAGAGCTGTGGGACAATCATGGGCAAAAAAGCTACGAGCCCGCTCAAAGCCGCGAGCGCATACTTGAAATACCTCTTTTGTTCGATAAGGCCCTTTACCTTAAAAAAAAATTACTCAATATCGCTTTCCATCCTTAAGCTTACTTCATAGGGAATGTGAGGTATCCTCTTTTTCAGCTCCTGGGTAAACCTCGAGATGTCGCCGCTTGGTATGTTTATCTTGACTATGTTGTGCGATTGCCCGCTCAGCTCGAGGTAGAGCTCATCTTCGGTGGCAAAGTAGTATATCTTCCTTATATCGTAGTACTTTATGAGGTCGATGAAAAACGCCGTCTGCACGATGATGTTGTCGTCGGTGAGCTTATAACCCGACTTCAAGAGGTACCACGCCACGCTGAAGATGATGAGGGCGTTTAGCAGCAGCAGGAATATGTTGGAGAAATAATCCACGGCAAGCTGCGCCTTTAAGATGGCCAGCACGCAGAAAACCACGGCAACCGTACACCCTGCCAGCAGGGCTATCGCCAAAACAAGCGCGACCGTGTTCAGTTTCAGCTTATACCTTTCCATGTAACCGCCACCTTTTCGCTTTTGGCTCCGCTATTATTATTTTAAGCCTTAAATATTTTATCACATTTTTTGCTCTAATACAATTAATTGCTTTTATAAAATTGTTTAAAATGTTAATATATTATGTAAGGAAGATTGTAAAATGAAGTGCAACGGATAAAAAAAGATTCATAGTGAAACTTTTTCTTTGTATAATAAGTTTGTCATAACAAAATTATACAAAAGGGAAAAGCCACTATGAATCAAGAACAGTATA
>JAAYQN010000017.1 GCA_012519285.1 Clostridiales bacterium | reverse complement strand
CCATGTGGCCGCCCAGACAGGGCCCGCACGTGGGCGTGGATACGGCGCAGCCCGCCTCTATGAAAATTTTTATAAGCCCCATCTCAAGAGCGTCGAGGTAAACCTTCTGCGTCGCGGGGATGATTATGGCGCGCACTCCCTTGGCCACCTTCCTACCTTTCAAAATCTCGGCGGCCGCAATCAGGTCTGAAAGCCTGCCGTTGGTGCAGCTGCCAATTACCACCTGGTGTATCTCGATGTCGCCTATCCGGTCAAAGGTCCTGGCGTTTTCGGGAAGGTGGGGGAAGGCGACCGTGCTTTGAATGGTTGAAAGGTCTATATCGTAAACCTCGTCGTACTCAGCGTCGGGGTCGGCATCAAATACTCTCGGCTCCCTCGCCCCCGTCTGCTTAAGGTAATCGAGCGTGTTTTGGTCCACGGGAAAGATGCCGTTTTTGGCGCCCCCCTCTATCGCCATGTTGCAGATGCAGAAGCGGTCGTCCATAGAAAGGCTTTTTACCCCGTCGCCCGAATATTCCATGGACTTGTACAGCGCGCCGTCTACGCCGATCTTGCCTATAATGTGCAGGATGACGTCCTTTCCCGAAACCCATTTGTTGAGCTTGCCATGCAGGTTGAACTTTATAGCCCCGGGCACCTTGAACCATGTCTTGCCGTATGCCATGCCCGCTGCCATGTCGGTCGAGCCCACGCCGGTGGAAAAGGCGCCCAGCGCGCCGTAGGTGCAGGTGTGGCTGTCGGCGCCAATCACCACGTCGCCCGCGGTGACGAGGCCCCTCTCGGGCAGCAGGGCATGCTCGACGCCCATCTCGCCCACGTCGAAGAAGTTTACGATGCCCTTTTCCCTCGCAAAGTCACGCACCTGCTTTACCTGCTCGGCAGCCTTTATGTCCTTGTTGGGCGCGAAGTGGTCCATGACGAGCGCCACCCTTTCGCAGTCGAAGATGCAGTCGCACCCCGCCCTTTTGTACTCGTTTATGGCGACGGGAGAAGTTATGTCGTTGCCGAGCACGAGGTCGAGGTCTGCCATTATCATCTCGCCGGGTATGACCTCTTTTTTGCCGCTATGCGCTGTGAGAATCTTCTGCGTCATCGTCATCGCCATATTTTCTTTCCTGCCTTTTTAAAGAGAATGTATTCAATGGAATCGACGAGCGCCTTCCAGCTCGCCTGAATTATGTCGGTGGAGACGCCCACCGTGGTCCAGATATCCTTGCCGTCGGTGCTCTCAATTAGCACCCTGACCTTTGCCGCCGTGGCATCCTGGCCCGAAAGCACGCGCACCTTATAGTCGGTAAGGTGCACTTTCTTGAGCTCGGGGTAGAACACGCACAGCGCCTTCCTCAGCGCGAGGTCGAGCGCGTGCACGGGGCCGTTGCCCACCGCCGCGGTGATCTCATTCCTGCCATCCACTTGTATCTTTAACATGGCGGATGCGCTCATCTCGCCGTCGGGCAAGGGATACTCGCCGCTCGTCCTGTACATGTGCAGGTTAAAATGCGGCTTGAACCTGCCCAGCACCTCCAGTACCATCAGCTCGAAGCTGGCGTCGGCGGACTCGAACTGGTATCCCTCGTGCTCAAGCTGCTTAAGCCTTTTGACTATCTCGGCTATCTCGGGGGAATCCTTGTCGAACTCGGGCGCGATGCTCTTTATCTTTGCGAGAACCGTTGTCCTGCCCGAAACCTCACTCATGAGGAACCTTCTCTTGTTGCCCACCTTGGAGGGGTCGACGTGCTCGAAGGAGACGGGGCACTTTATCACGCCGTCTATGTGCATTCCTCCCTTGTGAGCGAAAGCGCTGTCTCCCGAATAGGGCTTGTTGTTGGGAGCTATTGCGTTCGAGATTTCGAAAATCTTGAACACCGTGGCGGTGAGGTGCTCCATGGAGCTTTCAGGTACGCAGCTGTAGCCCTTTTTGAGCTGGAGGTTTGGTATAAGCACGCTCAGGTCGGTGTTGCCGCAGCGCTCGCCAATTCCCGTAAAGGTGCCCTGCACGTGGAAGGCGCCTGCCTCTACCGCGAGGATAGAGCTTGCCACGGCGCAGCCTGTGTCGTTGTGGCAGTGGATGCCTATCCTCATGCCCCCGAAAGCGTCTACTACATTTTTTGTTATCCTGAAAATCTCGTCGGAAAGGCACCCCCCGTTTGTGTCGCAAAGGCAAAGCACGTCTGCGCCGGCATCGGCGGCGCTTTTTAGGACTTTCATTGCGTATTCGGGGTTTGCCTTGTAGCCGTCGAAAAAATGCTCGGCGTCGAAGATCACTTCCCTGCCGTTATCCTTGAAGAACTTTACGGTGTTGTGGACGAGGCCGAGGTTTTGTTCCAGCGTCGCCTTCAAAATCTGGGTGACGTGCAGGTCCCAGCTCTTTCCGAAGATGGACACCGCCTTGGTGCCGGCGGAAAGCAGCGAGAGAACGTTCTCGTCCTCGTCCACCCTCTTGTTTTTCCTGTGGGTGCTGCCGAAAGCGCACAGCAGAGCGCTTTTTAGCTCCATCTTCTTTGCCCGCTCGAAGAACTCAATGTCCTTGGGGTTGGAGCCGGGGTTGCCCGCCTCTATGTAGTGCACGCCGAACTCGTCGAGCGCCTTTATTATATTGATTTTGTCCTGCACCGAAAAGGATATGCCCTCGCTCTGGGCTCCGTCCCTTAGGGTGCTGTCCAGTATCTCTATCCTGTTTGCCATACGTATCAGTCCTGAAGCAGTTTATTAACAGCGTTGAGGTACGCCAAAATGCTCGCCTCTATGACGTCTGTGGAAAGGCCTCTTCCCGTGGCGTAAGCGTCGCCGCTCTTTACCTTTACCACCGCCTCGCCGAGCGCGTCTTCGCCTTCGGTTATGGAGTGGATGCTGTAGTTTTCGAGCGTCCTGGGCTTGCCATCTATTATCTTGTCGATAGCCTTGTACGCGGCGTCAATGGGACCGTCGCCTATTGCCACTTCCTCAAAGAGCTTGTCGCCCTTTGACAGCCTGACCACGGCGTTGCTGGTTACGTAATTGCCGCTGTTTACGGTAAAGCGCTCGAGCTTGAAGCCCTCCACCTGCTCCTCCACCTTCTTGTGCTTTAGCAGTGCCTCAAGATCCCTGTCGGTGACCATCTTCTTCTTGTCGGCGAGCTCTTTAAAGCTCTGGAAAACCTGGCCGAGCTCTTCCTTGCTCAAGGTGTAGCCGAGCTCTGAAAGCCTGCTCTCCACGGCATGGCGGCCGCTGTGCTTGCCCAGCACCATGCGGCTGGTGGGAAGGCCGATGGATTGAGGCGTGATTATCTCGTAGGTCTCGCGATTCGCGAGCACTCCGTGCTGGTGGATTCCCGCCTCGTGCGCGAAAGCGTTCTGGCCCACTATCGCTTTGTTGAGCGGCGGCTGCAGGCCGAGGATGTTGTAGACAAGCCTGCTGGTCTGGTAAATCTTGGTGGCGTCCACGTTGCAGTAGGCGCCGAAGAGGTTTTTCCTGGTCTGAAGCGCCATGACTATTTCCTCGAGGGCGGCGTTGCCCGCTCGCTCGCCCAGGCCGTTTACGGTGCATTCCACCTGAGTTGCGCCTGCGGTGATGGCGGCAAGCGAATTTGCCACTGCCATGCCGAGGTCGTTGTGGCAGTGCACGGAGATCTCAGCCTTGTCGATGTTCTCCACGTGGTTTTTAAGGTAAGAGATCATTTGGGCCATCTCGGAAGGGGTGCTGTATCCCACCGTGTCGGGTATGTTCACCACCGTGGCGCCCGCCTTTATGGCGGTGTAGACGGCCTTTGCCAAAAACTCCGGCTCGCTCCTCATGGCGTCCTCGGCGGAAAATTCCACGTCGCCGCAATACTTTTTGGCGTAGGAGACGGCGTCTTCTATCATCTCCAGCACCTGCTCGGGGCTCATCTTGAGCTTATACTGCATGTGTACGGGCGAGGTGGCGATAAAGGTATGGATTCGGGGCAACGCAGCGCCCTTAACAGCTTCGTAGGCGGCGTCGATGTCCTTATGGATGGCACGCGCAAGGCTTGCCACCGTGCACTCTTTGAGTATGCCGGCGATTGCCTTTACGGCCTCAAAATCGCCGGGCGATGCTATGGCAAACCCCGCCTCTACGATGTCCACCTTCATCCGCTCGAGCGCGCGGGCTATCTCCAGCTTTTCGGAAAGGTGCATGCTGCAGCCCGGCGATTGCTCCCCGTCCCGTAAAGTGGTGTCAAAAATCTTTATTCTTTTCATAATTTTACTCCAGATGGTTATTTCTTAAACACCGTCCTGCTGTCAGCCGAGCTGACCAGCCTGGCGTATCTGGCAAGGTACCCTGTAAGCTCCCTTTCTGGGGGCTTTTTCCCGGCGCCCCTCCTCTTTTGTATGGTATCCTCGTCTACGAGGAGGTTGAGCTTGTATTCGGGAATGTTTATCTCGATATGGTCTCCTTCCTCGACGTAAGCGATTAGGCCGTCGTCCGCGGCCTCGGGGGAGACGTGGCCTATCGCAGCGCCCCTCGTGGCGCCCGAAAACCTGCCGTCGGTAATCAGCGCCACGTCGGCGTCGAGCCCCATGCCGGCGATGGCGGAAGTGGGGGAAAGCATCTCCCTCATGCCTGGGCCGCCTGCGGGACCCTCGTAGCGGATGACCACTACGTCGCCCTTTTGTATCTTCCCTCCGTAGATGGCCTCAATCGCCTGCTCCTCGCCGTCAAACACCCTCGCCTTACCCGTAAAGCGCAGCATGTCGGGGGCGACGGCGCTCCTCTTGACTACGGCACCTCTCTCTGCGAGGTTGCCGTACAGCACGGCGAGGCCTCCCGTCTTTGAATAGGGGTCGTCCTTAGACCTTATGACCTCTCTGCCAATGTATTTTACCTTTTCGAGGTTCTGCGCCACTGTTCCCGAGACGGTGAGGCAGCCTGTATCTATGAGCTCGCCCAGCTCCTTCAGGAGCGCCTGTATTCCGCCCGCGGCGTCGAAGTCCTGCACGTGATGGCTTCCCGCGGGGGCGAGCTTGCAGATGTTGGGGGTGCTCTCGCTTATCTGGTTCACTATAGAAAGGTCAAAATGTATTCCCGCCTCGTCGCAGATTGCGTCAAGGTGCAGAATGGTGTTGGTGGAGCAGCCCAGCGCCATGTCGGCGATTATGGCGTTTTTGACCGAGCGCTCGGTAACTATCTGCCTTACCGTAACCCCTTCCCTTACAAGCTCCACTATCCTCTCGCCCGTCTGCTTGGCAAGCCTTATCCTCTTGGAGTACACCGCGGGAACGGTGGCGGCGCCCGGCAGCGACAGCCCGATTACCTCGGTTAGGCAGTTCATGGAATTGGCGGTGAACATCCCCGAGCAGGAGCCGCAGGTGGGGCAGGCGCTGTCCTCTATCTCGCGCAGCTCCTCCTCGGCGATGGCGCCCGCCTTAAAAGCCCCCACCGCCTCGAACACGCTGTTGAGGTCAAGAAACCTTCCCTGACGGTCCCTTATCGAAAGCATGGGGCCGCCGCAAATGAAAATGGATGGGAGGTTGAGCCTCACCGCCGCCATCAGCATCCCCGGCACTATCTTGTCGCAGCTCGGGATGAATACCAAGCCGTCGAAGCGGTGAGCCCTCACCATGCATTCCACGCAGTCGGCGATAAGCTCCCTCGTGCAGAGAGAGTAGCGCATGCCCTCATGCCCCATGGCAATGCCGTCGCATACCGCAATTGTGTTGAACTCCAGAGGCGTGCCCCCGGCGGCGAGAACGCCGTCCTTCACCGCCCTGGCAATTGTCTGAAGGTGGGCGTGACCGGGCACTATCTCGCTAAATGAGTTTACTATCCCGATGAGTGGCCTGCCAATCTGCCTGTCGGAAAGGCCCGCCGCCTTCATCAGGGAGCGGTGCGGCGCGCGCTCCGCCCCTGCTTTTACGCTTTCAGAATTCATAAGGCACCTCGATTTTCCCGTTATTTTAAATCTATATTCGTCAAGGCTAAAATATTTGTCGTCAAAAAGTATTTTTATTGAAGTCTGACTTAAACTTTTCACAAAAACCCTGCCGTAATTCGGTATAACCAAGCCATTGGACGCGGTTTTTCGTCCATTTCCCCTTTTTCGAGTTAAGATTTTTTTAAAAATGGCCTTAAAGAGACGACGGCTTTAGTCCTTAAACTCTTCCTTGTTCCAGCTCATCTTGGCGCGGAGCTCTGCGCCCGTCTTCTCTATGGGATGCTCCCTCTCCGCCTTCCTCATGGCGTTAAAGTGCGGCCTGCCCACCTGGTTTTCGAGTATCCAGTCGCGGGCGAAGCTGCCGTCCTGAATTTCGGCAAGCACCTTCTTCATTTCCTTCCTGGTCTCGTCGGTAATGATCCTCTTGCCCACCTTGTAGCCGCCGTACTCCGCGGTGTCGCTTATGGAATACCTCATGAGCGAGAGGCCGCCCGCTACCACCATGTCAATAATGAGCTTCATCTCGTGCAGGCACTCAAAGTAGGCGCTCTCGGGCTGGTAGCCCGCCTCGACGAGAGTCTCGAAGCCCGCCTTCATGAGCTCGGCGACGCCGCCGCACAGCACAGCCTGCTCGCCGAAGAGGTCGGTCTCCGTCTCTTCCTTGAAGGTGGTCTTGAGCACGCCCGCCTTGGCTCCCCCTATCGCCGCGGCGTAGGAGAGCGCCAGCTTCTCGGCCGTCCCTGTGTAATCCTGGTAAACGGCGACGAGGCAGGGAACGCCCTTGCCCTCTTTGAACTGGCTCCTTACGGTATGGCCGGGGCCCTTGGGCGCTATCATTATGACGTCGATATCTGCCGGAGGGACGATCTGGCCGAAGTGGATGTTAAAACCATGCGCAAACGCCAGCGCCATGCCCGCCCTCAGATTGGGCGCGATGTCCTTTTTGTAAATCGCCGCCTGCTTCTCGTCGTTTACCAAAATCATTACGACGTCTGCCGCCTTGACGGCGTCGGCGGTGTTTTTGACATCAAAGCCCGCGGCCTTGGCCCTTTCCGCGGACCTGGAGCCCTCGTACAGGCCCACTATCACGTCCACCCCGCTGTCGCGCAGGTTCTGGGCGTGGGCGTGGCCTTGGCTGCCGTAGCCGACCACCGCTACCTTCTTGCCCCTGATGACGGATAAGTCGCAATCCTTTTCGTAAAAGATGTCTGCCATGAATTTCTCTCCTTTTATGTAAAAATGAAGTTTATCCCAAATCCTCAAGCTCCCCGCCTGCAGCAGGCTCCTCGTCCAGCTCGCCATAAAGCAGTTCCGAGCCCCTTTCCATGGCGGTTATGCCCGTCCTGCACAGCTCCGATATGCCGAAGGGCTTTAGGTACTCGATAAAGGCGTCGCACTTTGATGTGTCTCCGGTAATTTCCACAGATAAGCTGTCGGGGGTAAGGTCAACAACCTTCGCCCTGAAGATGTTTACCGCTTCCATGATGACGCTCCTCTTACCCTGCGGCACGTTGAGCTTTATGAGGATGAGCTCGCGCGCTATGGTGTGCCTGGGCTCCATGACCTTGACGATGATGACGTCGTGGAGCTTTTCAAGCTGCTTGACTATCTGTTCCTTGATGTAGTCGTCGCCCGTCGCGGTAATGGTGATGCGGGAGATCTCCTTCCTCTCGGTCTCGCCGACCGAGAGCGAGTCTATGTTAAAGCCCCTCCTCGCGAACAGCCCCGAGATGCGGGTGAGCACGCCCGCCTCGTTGTTTACCAGCATGGAGATAATAAACCTTTCCACCTTCATCTTTTTGCTCCTTTTTATGCCTTGACTATTATATCCTTAATTGTCCCGCCGGGGGGAATCATCGGGAGAACTTTTTCATCCCTGTCAATGACCGCCTCGATGACGATGGGGCTTTCTGCCTCATACGCCTGCCTGATGGCGGGCTCGAGCTCCTCTATCTTTTCCACCTTTATGCCCCTTGCGCCGAACGCTTGGGCGAGCTTGACGTAGTCGGTCTTTCTGTCCAGCGTGGTCTGAGAATAACGCTTTCCGAAAAAAAGCGTCTGCCACTGGCGAACCATGCCAAGCACGCTGTTGTTTAAGATGACTACCATTATGGGAAGGTTATAGGTGACCGCCGTTGCGAGCTCGTTCATGTTCATGTGGAAGCTGCCGTCACTGGTTATGAGGACGGTCTTTTTGCCGCCCCTTCCGATACAGGAGCCCATGGCGGCGCCGAAGCCGAAACCCATGGCCCCCAGGCCGCCCGAGGTGACAAAAGTCCTGGGCTTTTTGAAGCTGTAATACTGAGATGTCCACATCTGGTGCTGGCCGACGTCGGTGACGATGACGTCGTCGTCGGAAGTGTATTTCCTTATGGTTTCGATGACTGTCTGAGGGTTGAGCCTGCCTTTGCCCATCTCCAGCCTGCTGTCGGGGCTTCTCTTTATCTGGTCTATCTCATCGTGCCATGCCGACCTGTCGCACTTTGACACTGCGGAAATGAGCCTGCGCAGAATTTCCTTGACGTCGCCGACCAGCGAGGCGTAGACGGGGATGTTTTTGTTTATCTCGGCGGGGTCGATGTCGATATGTATGATCTTTTTGCCGTTGGAGAACTCCTTCTTGTTACCCGTCGCCCTGTCGGAGAAGCGGGCGCCGACTGCGATGATGAGGTCGCTTTTTGCCATCGCCATGGATGAGGCGTATTTGCCGTGCATGCCCGTCATGCCGAGGAACTTGGGATGGCCCGCCGGCATGGCGGTTATGCCCATCATGCTGCTGCCGACGGTCGCGTCGATGAGGTCGGCAAATTCCTGTAGCTCAGACGTGGCGTCGGCTATCACAGCCCCGCCGCCTACGTAAATGAAAGGCTTTGAGGATTTGTCTATGGTCTCGACCACCTTGTCAAAATCTGCCCCGCGCAGCCTGCTCTGTCTCTTGGGAATCAC
This sequence comes from Clostridiales bacterium, assembly GCA_012519285.1. Classification (GTDB taxonomy): domain Bacteria; phylum Bacillota; class Clostridia; order Christensenellales; family HGM11417; genus JAAYQN01. The sequence goes on along the minus strand of JAAYQN010000017.1, from coordinate 53,906 downwards.
CTTTTCACCCGGTTTAAACTCCGTCTGAGCTTGCTGGATATCCTTGGGAACGTCTATGAGCACCGGGCCGGGTCTGCCGCTGGCCGCGATCTCAAGCGCCTCCCTCACGATGTCGGCGAGCTTGTTTACGTCTTTTACCATGTAGTTGTGTTTGGTTATGGGCATGGTGATGCCCGTTATGTCCACTTCCTGAAAGCTGTCCCTGCCGATGAGCGACAGCGCCACGTTGCCCGTTATGGCGACGAGGGGGGTGGAATCGAGGTATGCGTTGGCTATTCCCGTGACCAAATTGGTGGCTCCGGGGCCGCTCGTGGCTATCACAACGCCGCACTTGCCGCTCACCCTCGCGTAGCCGTCGGCGGCGTGCGTGGCCCCCTGCTCGTGGCAGGTTATGTAGTGCCTTATCTTGTCCTGAGCCTTGTAAAGCTCATCGTAGATGTTGAGCACCGCGCCCCCGGGATAGCCGAAGACGGTGTCAACCCCTTGCTCTATCAGGGTCTGAATGATAATTGCCGCTCCGCTTAACTTCATCGGTAAGCTCCTTTTGATGATATTCTATGGCATACTTTGCAATATCTTATGCTTATAAGCAGAGGAAAAAGCACTCGTTTTCCAATGCTCTCCTATTAAAAAAGACCTACGGTTTTACCGTAGGTCTGATTGTATAATCCCCTTGTCTTTAAGCCACTATACAACCGACTTTTTTGGCAAAACCGCAACTACGTTACCGCTAAGCACGATAACGCTTACTATAATAAGTAGTACGATTGCCAAAAAGCCGATTGCGCCGTTCATTAAAGCACCGTTTTTCTTTTTTTAATATGTTACCACAAAGGCGTCTTCGTTGTCAAGCGCTAATTAGAAATTTTTTTGAAAAAACGAAAAAAATTGCACCGCCCGGCGTGCTTTGGCTATATAAAAGTGCCACATATTCAAAAAACATTCTCATAGATCTTATGAGTTGTATCAGGACACCATAAAAATGTAAACAGAAAAAGTAATTATCCACACCATCATTGTGTAATTTTTTTTAATAGTAAACACATGTTATTATTTGCTAATCCCGTGCACCAATTAAACGCATAGTCGCCGATACTATCTATTCCGACATAAAGTTATTTCCAGCAACGCTGTTAAACGCGCTTTTCAATTAGGAACCTGTGAAAACTTTTTAGAAAATACACCTAATTTACATATTCAAATCCTTTTTGCTGAAAAAAATTAAAATTTTGAGATTTTGATTTGCCTTGATAAAATATTTTGCAAAAAATGATTAAAAACCCTTAAATAGCAAAAACCATTGAACGGTTATTCAACCATTCAATGGTTTAAATGGTACCCTCAAGGGGAATCGAACCCCTGTCTTCGCCGTGAGAGGGCGATGTCCTGACCCCTAGACTATGAGGGCGCATTCGCTAAAAAATTATAGCATAAGCGCCGCTATTTTTGCAAGCGTTTTATGGCGGGTTGAGAAATTTGTGAGGAGCGAGAAAATAGGGCCTTATGCTGCAATAAGCCTTTGCCTGCGCTATCTCAGCCCCGCGTACTTTTCAAACAGCTTCCTGTCGGCGAGGATTCTGCCCGCGCCCAAAATTGTGGTGTACGACGGCTCATCGCAGATTTTTACGGGGATCTGCAGCCGCTTGTAGGCAAACTTGTCAAAGCCCAGCACAGAGCTTGCCCCGCCGCACAAGTATGCGCCCCTCTCGCTCACCTCTGCGCAAACCTCGGGGGGCAGGGAGTTTAAAACGGCTTCCATGGCGTCGAGTATCTTGCCGTAAAAGTACTCGAGTATGGGGTTGATGTTCTTGGAAGACAGCAGCATGGATTCGGGGCTGCCCGTCTCCACAGACCTGCCGTTTATCATCATGCTGGTGTTGTCGTTGGGGTAAAGGCTGGCTATCTGCACCTTTATCTTTTCGGCGGAGAGAAGGCCCACTTTTAGCCCGTGCTCTTCCTTCAGGTAATCTATTATGCCTGTGTCGATGTTGCCGCCGCCCACGTTTAAGCTGCAGCCTGAGATTATACCCTCGAGCGATACCGCGGCGATGTCGGTCACGCCTCCGCCTATGTCCGCCACAAAGAGCGGGGCATCCTTGTCTATATGCTCGCCTGCGCCCAGCGCCGACGCTATCGGCGCCTCTATCAGGTAGACCTCCCTTATGCCCGCCCTGAAGGCGGCTTCCTCAAGGTATGCCCTTTCCTCGGGGAGCAGCCCGCAGGGGACGGTGAGAAGCAGGGTTACGCTCTGCTTGAAAAAGCTCTTCTTTATCACCTTGGAGAGGAAGTGCCTTATCAGCTTTGATGCCGCCTCGACATCAACCACAGTGCCTTCGCACACGGAAAAGATGATGGACAGGCTTTCCGTCGTCTTGCCGATGAGCCTCTTGGCGTCCTGCCCGTAGTACCATTCGCCCCCGCTCTTGCTCGCGGCGGCGATGGTGGGCTCCCTAAGCACAAGGCCGAAGCCCTGCTTGTATACGGACGTGCAGGACGTCCCCAAATCCATGGCGACCAAAACAGACATAATCTTTCCTCTTATGTTATTCCAAAGCCCCCGCCTCTTTGAGCATCCTCTTCGCCATCCTAACGGGAAAGCCGATGACGTTCGCCCTGCTTCCGCGCAGCGCCTTTACCAGGTTGTCGGTGTCCTGTATGCCGTAGGCGCCCGCCTTGTCATAGGCCCTGCCGCTGTCGACGTATTGCTCTATGAATTCCTCGTCGAGCTCGTTGAAGGTTACGTATGAGGTGCAGCTGTCTGAAATCTCGAATTTGCGGTTTTTGACGCATACCGCCGTTATCACCTTGTGGGTCTTGCCCGAAAGCTCCTTGAGCATGCGAAGCGCCTCTTCCCTGCCCGAGGGCTTTTCCAGCACCTTTTCCCCCAGCACCACGATGGTGTCCGCCCCCACGCAGGTGCCGCCATACTTTTCGTAGGCGGAAAGCGCCTTCAGCCTGGCGTTTGAGAGCGCCAACTTTTTTGGGGAAAAGCCGCTTTTCCCCTTTATCTCTTCGGCGCAGGGGCTTACGCACTCGAAATTTTGGGTTACCTTTTTCATCAGCTCCCGCCTGCGGGGAGACTGGGAAGCGAGGTAAATCATGCAGCTATTTTATGCCTTTAATAAGCCTGTAGTCGGGATCGAACCCGAAATCCCTGTCGGGGATGGGATCCCCGCCCAGTCTCTCTATGGCGTTGCGCAGCTCCAAAAATTCCACGTAGCCCACCTCGGGGTGGTTTATCCTCTTCATGAGCAGAGGCAGCGCCCTCTCATCCTCATACATCCCGAGGTAGGAAGAGTACAGGGGATTGTCCTTTTCGGAGAGAAAAAGCCTGACGAGAAGCTGATATATCCTGTCGTCGCCCTTGCAATGCACCAGCACATCGGCGATGAGCATGTCGCCCTCAAGGCTTTTGCCCGCGCGGGAGAGCAGCTCTTCCTTGACATCGTCGGCGTGGCTTGACAAAAACTCTATCGCGAGGCCCTTGACGCCGTCTCCCGAGCGTGAGTCGAGCAGCTTTTCTATGAGCTTTCCCATGTGGGCGCCGCTCTGGCGCTCCTCGAGCAGGCTGGCAGCTATCGCGAAGGTCTGCTCGTCCTCGTCGTTTAAAAGCCCCTTGAGCAGGCCCTCGCAGTCGTCTTCCGCAAGCCTGTCCACCAGCGGCATGGGCACGGTGACGCCCGCGGCGCGGTATCCCTTGAGCATGTCAACCGCCTGGGGCGGGGTGAGCCTGCAGAAGTACTCTTTTGGCGAGAGGCCGCCCGCCTCTTCAATGGGCAGACTAAGCCACTGCTCGTATATCTCGCCTGAGTAAACGGAAGGGTCATCGCCTTCCCTGAGCTTTTCCGCGTTCTTCTTTGCCCATTCCCTGACGAATCCCTCATAATTTGCGTCGAAATCGATGAGCGCCATCTAAGCCTCCAGAAGCTTTAAGCAGCCGCCTAAGCTCTTTTGGTCAACGCAGAAGAGCTTGCAGACGTTCTTTTTGGCGCGGGCGGAAGGCTTGCCGCTAAGGTAGGCTATCGCGGCGGCGATGAGGTTTTTGCTGCCCAGCCTGCTGGCGTCCATTGCCTTTTGCAGCACCTCGCGGTAGCTTCGGTAGAGGGCGGCGTTCAAGCTGCCGTCGGGGAAATACAGCGCCAGCTTGACGAAGGCGGCGACATAGGCCGCATAATAGGGTTTTTCCTCCCGCTTGGGTTTTTCCACGATGGGCGACAATTTCCTTATGATGTAGCCCACGCTGACGTCGTAGGAAGGGGGAACTGCCTTTAGCATAAAGTTCTCGAGTATCAGCTCCTTGTCCTTGTACTTTATAAGGGGGTCGATGAGCTTTTCCCTGAGAAACTCCGTTATCCTCTCGTTCATCACCGCCGAGAGCTTATTTATCACTATGCCGTGCAGCTTGAAGTCGTCCAGCGTAAACGCCCAGTCGCACAGCTCGATAAATTGCTGATCGCCTATCTGCTCCCTCACCTTTTTTGCGGTGAGCTCCTTGATCGCCTTTATCCGCGAGAGCATCTCGCCGTAGGGCACCTGGCACACGTATTCAAGAGGCTGGAAAAAACTCTTTACGGCGTCGCCCTCGCGAGATATCTGGTTTATCAGCCTCAGGTAATACCTGGCGGCGTGGTTTCTCTCGTTGAGCCTCAATATCTCGAGAAACATGTTAACCGAGGACTTTAGGTCGCCGGTATTGTAGTGTGCTATGGCCGTCAAAAACATTATGTTGATGTCGTAAGGCTTGAGCGCGAGCAGGCGCTTTAAATACTTTAAGCCCAGCTCGTGCTCCTTTATCTCGCACAGCGTAGTGGCTATCTTGAAAAGGTCGGTCAGGTCATCGGTCTTTATCCCGAGCAGCCTGTCGCGCAGGCGCTGGGTCTGCGCCGTCCTCTGCAGAAAATAGCTCATCGAGGTGAGGGTACACAGCGCGAAGACGTTGCCGGGGTCATGCGCGAGAACCTCGCTGCAGTATTCCTCCACGCCCGCGAAGTCGTTGAGGAAGAACCTGCACAGCGCCATGTTGTTCCTCGCGTACAGGTAGTCGGGGTTGCCCTTGGGCACGGTGGAGAGGAGGTTTTCGGCCTTAATCAGCATCCCCGCCCTCATGTACGAGATGGCGGTGTCCACCACGTCGCCCATGTCGCGCTTTTCGGGCGGGTAAACTATGTTAAAGCTGCCGTATTCGCCGTCCTCCTCCGCTATCTCTATATACTCCTCTTCCTCGTCGTCGTAGTAGCCGTCCGAGTATTTGTCCATGAAGAGGTTGAGGTAATAGAGCGAGTGCTCGAGGTCGTTTAAAAAATACAGGTTCTGGGAAAGGCCGAAGCAGCACTTTCCCTCCTTTACGCCCTTCGCGAGAAGCCTAAGGTAAATGAGGTTGGACTGGTCATACTGGGAAACCGCGGAGAGAGCCTTTGCAAGCTCTATGGCGTAGGAGCTGTCGCCTTTCGCCCTGCTCGCCGCCTTGCGAAGGTAATAGATGCCCTCGGCCATGTCGCCCTTTTCCATTGACTTTTGCGACAGCCTGTAGAAAAAGCCCGCGTCCCTCTCAAAGGACACAACTTTGGTTTTTTGCACTGTCGAGCTCTTTATGGTAAACCTCCCAAGTAGTCAAAGAGCGCTTTGACCTGCTCTCTGCCGTATCTGTATTGTTTGTTGCAAAAATGGCAAATCGCGGCGAGCTCTCCCTGCTCGTCGAGCGTCTTAAAGGCTTCCTCCCTTCCCATGGAGAGGATAACCCTGTCTGTCACCTGCCTACCGCATTTGCAGCGGTATTTGGGAAAAAGCTCATCCGTATATCTTATGCCGCAACCGCCGAAAAAATCAACGATAAATTGCCTCGCCGACAAATCCTTCATCAGCCTGCTTATCTCGCCGAGCTTTGCGGCAAGCTCTTCCGCCTTGCCGACGGCCTCCTCGGGGCAATCGGGCATAAACCTTATTATAACCCCGCCCGCCGAGAAGCAGGAAAGGTCTCTCTCTATCAGCACGCCCAGCGCCACAGCGGTAGGCTGCTGGAGGGAAGTAAAAAAGTAGCGGGCGAAATCCTCGGCTATCTCTCCCGATACTATGTCTGACACGCCCACATAGGGCGCCTTTAGGCCCATGTCCTGAATGACCGTGATCTTGCCCTTTCCAACCGCGCGAGAAACGTCCAGCTTGCCGTTTTCTTTGAGCGGCAGCTCAAGTTGCGGATTGTCCACGTAGCCGCGCACGTTGAGCGCGCCGTCGCACGCTGCCACGATGCTGCCTATGGGGCCGTCGCCCTTTATGGTTATGGAGAGGTTTTCCCCCTCGCCATTAAGGTCCGTCGCCATCATGGCTGCGATGGAGAGCGTCCTTCCCAGCGCGGCGGCGCACACCGGCGAGAGGTTATGGGTCCTTATTGCCTCGCCTACCATTTCAGTGGATTTTATGGCGATGACCTGCACCCTGTCGTCAAGGATCAAAGCCTTGCAAATTGAGTCCTTTATCATTTTTTTGCCAAAAACTGTATGCGCTCGCTGTCGGGGCGGGAAGGAAGCTCGGTCAGAAAATCGAACGCTCGAACCTGCCTAAAACCCGCCGCCAAAAGTGCCTGCTCGATTTCCTCCACTCGATATATATATTGTATATGATTTTCGTCAAAACGCAAATAGTTTGCGCCTTGCCTCACAAAAAATATAAGCTCCATCTCCACCGCCTCGGGAAGCTGCCTGTTGTTCCAGATATAGGTCAGCTCGTCGGTGTCCTCGAAAAAGACGGAGCTTGAGAGGATGTTTTTCAGCTTGTGCTCGCTGGAGATGTCAAAGAGAAGGACGCCCTTTGAGGAGAGGTTCCTATAAAAGTTCTTAAAACAGGGAAGCAGCCTTGACTTTTCCATGTAGTTCACGCCGTCATTGGCGCAAGTGATAAAGTCGAGCTTACGATGGACCTTGAATGAGGCCATGTCGGACTGAATGAAGTGTATCGCCAATCTCTCTTTGGCGGCGTTTTGCGCCGCGCGGTTGAGCATTTGGGGCGATATATCGACGCCGATGACGTCGAGGCCGAGCTTTTTAAGCTCTATGGTGAGCCTGCCGCTGCCGCAGGCGAGGTCCGCGCCCCTCGCCGAGGGGCCGACATGGCCCGAGAGCAGCCGGTAAAGGTAGCCCGACCATTTGGCGTAATCGAAGTCGTAGCTCAGCTTGTCGTAAAATTCAGCCAGGACGGTGTATGCGCTCAAATCCCTATTCCTTCTTTTGTTCCTCGCCTTGCCCTTCCCCGCCCTTCTGCTCTTTTATTGCCTTTTTGATCTCCTGCTCTATCTCCTCGTCGTAGCCTTCCAACCTCATGGCGTCCTCGAAGCCCTCGTAGGCGTCCATGCCTTCGCCCTCTGCTTGTTCCTCTTCCTCGAGGTCGTCGTTCTCGTGCTCCTTTGCCCACCTTTCGCTGTCCTGCTTGATAAATTCCTTCTCCTTTGCCAGCTTCTCGAGGTCCTTCCTTGTGAACATCGTGGGAAGCTCGGTAAGCTGGATCTCGTCGTCGGTGATGGGCTTGGCCTTCTTCTTTTTGGGGTTTTTGAAGTAGGCCTTCTGCTTGCCCTTGGCGACGGGCTTGCCGTCTCGGGACACCTTCTCGTAGATGCCCCTGTTCTTAATTGCCCCCTCCACCTTGTCGTTGATGAACCTATCGAATACCCAATGGCTGTAAATGGTCCATACCAGCGCCACGAGCGAAAAGCCGAATAGCAATATAATTATGAGCATTAAGGACGAGAGAAAGGAGTTAAACCCGAATATCGCGATAAAGATAAAGGGCAGGGCCGACAGTGCAAGGAAGAAGAGGTTTTGCGGCAGCAGGCCCAGCGTCAGGATAAAGGAATTCTTTATCAAGTGGCGGAACTTTAACTTGTAGTTTACGGTGATGGTGAAGGCGTACATCGCCATTATGGTGATAAACACCATCAGCACGATGTTGAGGCCGCGGATTATGGCGTTAAAGGTGGGGTTTGCGATGAGCGCACCGGGCGTCAGGATGGGGGCTTTTTCCAGCACCAGGTTGCTGAGACTGGAGGATAAGTATAAAACGCCCATCAAAAAGGTTATCAGCAGAAAGTGCAGGATGTTGGATTTAAGCCCCTTCCAGAAATCGTTGGCCATGAAAACGCCTTCGTTCCACGCCAGGTTCCTCGCGATATAGAACACTCCCGACATTACGACGCCCGCGAACATGAGACAGGGAATGAGCAGGGCAAAGCTTTGCGCTTCAAGGCTTATTATGTTGATGAAGGCGACGGCGTGAAGGTCGGGTATATAGGGATAACCCACGAAAGCGCTGCCGGAGATGGGCAGCATGGAGGAAAAGAACGATATCAGGTAGGATTTGTTGAACAATACGAAAAATAACGGGAGAAAGCCCACGATGAGCATCAAGTTTAAAAGCACCAGCTTCCAGAACCTGCCCTTGAACACATCCCAGAACAGCTCCCACCTGTTGCCGGGCAGGGTGCTGCGCGCGTAGTTTTCATCCCTGTCTTTTCCCACTATGAGTTTGTAGAAAAGTCCCTTTTTCTCAGCCATTTAACCTTCCTCGATTATCTTTTTATATACATTCAGGCCAAACAGGAGCGCCTTTTCGTCGAAGTCGAAGTCGGGGGAATGCAACTTCCTTTCGCCCTTTTGGCCCTTTACGCCCAGCCATATCAGGCAGCCTTTCACCTTGTCGAGGTAGAAGGCAAAGTCCTCCGCAATAAACTTTGGCGGGTGTTCAATATGCTCAATGTATTTTTTTACCTTCTCGACGCTCTCGGGGTGGTTTTTCAAGGGTATGTAGCGGGCGATCGGCTTTATATAACAAGTCGCGCCATGCCTCTCTTTCGCGAGTGCCATCTCTGCCTCGATGAGCCCGAGGAGCGCCTTTAGGTGGGCCTCCTCAAAGTACCTTATCGTGCAGCTTGAGGCGCACCTGTTTGCGACTACGTTCCTCGCAAAACCGCCCTCGATGCGACCGCAGTGGAAGAGGATTTTGCCCTCAGGCTCTTTACGGACAGCGTCGTAAGCGGCATTTATCACATCAACCATCGTGGCTAGGGCGTCCTTTCCAAGGTGCTTTTCGGCGCAGTGGCTGCTCTCGCCCTCTGCTACTATGTCCATCTCGTAGGCGCCCGCCATGGCCGCTCCCGCGCGCAGGCCCGTCACTCCCTCGGGGAGCGAGGGGTCGAGGTGGACGGCGAATACCTCGCCGACGCCGTCTAATGCCCCCGCCTCTATCATCTTTACGGCTCCCCCTTCTCCCTCCTCAGCCGGTTGAAAGATAAATACGGCGTCAGCGGCTATTTTATCGGTGTTTTGGGAGCAGTATTTCGCGAAAGCGAGAAGCAGCGCCATATGCCCGTCGTGCCCGCATGCGTGCATCATGCCGGGAATTTGCGACTTGTAGGGCACGTCGTTTCCCTCGGCTATAGGCAGCGCGTCCATGTCGGCACGAAAGGCGATTGCCTTTGCCTTGCCGAGGTGTATCCTTGCGATGAGTCCCGTTCCCACCTTCTGGTAGGGTATGCCCATACCGTCAAGCTCGGCAGCTATTGCGGCCTGAGTGGCAAATTCATGATAGGCGATCTCGGGGCGGCCGTGGAACCTTCGCCTCATACGCGTTAGGTATTCGAGGTAGTCCTCCATAGGTTAATTATATCAGATTTGGCCTCCATTGTAAAAGAGAAATGGGCGCAAAAAAGCGGCCGGAGCGCTCAACTTGCTCCGCCGCGTAATTACTGGTGGACAATAAGGGACTCGAACCCCTGGCTTTCTCCACGTCAAGGAGACACTCTACCAGCTGAGTTAATTGTCCACGCGCTATATATGATACCAAAAAAATCCGCTTTTGTAAAGTACCTGAAGAAAATTTTTTCAGCCCCCGGCGTCATTTGAGGCTGATGAGGGCGATGCCCAAAAGGCAGATTATTATCCCCGTCTTGTTCCAGGTAATGGCTTCCTTGTATGCCATGTTGTAACTGTATTGCCGTAAGCGGCGTAATCTCTTTTGTTTAAATCTCAATAAAAATCCCTAAACCTGAAAAAAGGATTGACTTTTGTCAATCCTTCCGCCTCACATCTTTTTGAGCTCTTCAAGCTTCTGCGTAAGCTGCTCTACAAGTTTGGAGTACTTTTCCCGCTTTTGCCTTTCCTGCTCAACGAGGTGGGCGGGCGCCTTGGCGATAAAGCCTTGGTTTGCCAGCTTTCCCTGCGCGCGCTCAAGCTCGCCCCGCGCCTCCTCAAGCTCCTTTGACAGCCTCTCTATCTCCTTCTCCTTGTCGATGAGCTCCAGGGCGGCGATGTATATCTCGCAGTGGGGCAATACAATGCTGACGTTATTACCGCTCACCTCTTCCCTCTTCGCTATCCTGACGCCGGTGCCGAAGGCCAGCTTTTCGACGTAAACCAGGCAGCTCTCGAATGCCCCGCCGTCCAAAAGCGGCACAAGGGTTATCCCCGTCCTTCTCGAAGGAGGAACGTTCATCTCGGCGCGCAAATTCCTTATCGACCTTATGGCCTCGATAACATGCCCCATCTGCTCAGCCTCTTCCTCAAACACGAACCTTTCATCGTATTCGGGAAACTTCTGCACCATTATGCTGCCCGAGGCGCCGGGCATTGACTGCCAGATTGTCTCGGTGATGAAGGGGATGAAGGGATGCAGCAGCTTGAGCACGCTGCCCAGCACGTGCAGCAGCACGACGAGCGTGGAGTCTCTCTTTTCCTCGTCGTCGCCGTAGAGCAGGGGCTTTGCGAGCTCGATGTACCAGTCGCAGAACACGCTCCACACGAAGTCGTAAATCTTTGAGCCCGCCAGACCCAGCTCGTATTTCTCAAGGTTGGCGGTGGCTTCCTTTATCAGCTGGTTGAGCCTGGTCAAAACCCACTTATCGGCGATGTTTAACTGCACGCTTTCGATAGTCGACAGTTTCCTGCCCTCTGCGTTAATCAGCACGAAGCGCGCGGCGTTCCACAGCTTGTTGCCAAAATTGCGGCAGCCCTCAAGCTTTTCCTGGGAAAAGCGCATGTCGCTGCCGGGGGCCACGCCGTTTAGCAGCGAAAACCTTAAGGTATCGGCACCGTACTTTTCTATTACCTCCATGGGGTCTATGCCGTTGCCCAGGGATTTGCTCATCTTCCTGCCAAGGGCGTCCCTGACCAGGCCGGTTATCAGCACTTCCTTGAAAGGTATCTCTCCCATGTGCTCGAGGGCGGAGAAGATCATCCTCGCCACCCAGAAGAATATGATGTCGTATGCCGTGACGAGGACGTCGGTGGGATGGAAATATTCAAGGTCCTCCGTCCTGTCGGGGTAGCCCATGGTGGAGAAGGGCCACAGCGCAGAGGAGAACCACGTGTCGAGCACGTTCTCATCCTGCCTTACGTTGGCGCTCCCGCATTCGGGGCAGGCCTTGAGGTCTTCCATCGAGACCGCAGTGTGCCCGCAGTTGTCGCAGTAGAAGGCAGGTATCCTGTGCCCCCACCACAGCTGCCTGGAGATGCACCAGTCCTTTATGTTCTCCATCCAGTTGAAGTAAATCTTCTCAAACCTCTTGGGGATGAACCTTATCTTCCCTTCCTTTACCACCTTTATCGCGGGCTCGGCGAGGGGCGCCATCTTGACGAACCACTGCTTGCTTACGATGGGCTCTACGGTGGATTCGCAGCGGTAGCACTGGCCGACGTTGTGCCTGTGGGGCTCCATTTTCCCGAGGAGGCCGAGCGCCTTCAGGTCCCCCACCACCTTTTTCCTCGCCTCGAACCTGTCGAGGCTGGCGTACCTTCCCGCCCGCTCGCTCATGGAGCCGTCATCGTTCATCACGCGGACAACGGGAAGGCCGTGTCGCATGCCCACCTCAAAGTCGTTGGGGTCGTGGGCGGGGGTTATCTTGACCGCGCCCGTGCCGAATTCTATGTCCACGTAGTCGTCGGCGATGAGGGGTATCTCCCTGTCCATGAGGGGGAGGATTAAGGTTTTGCCTACCAGACCTTTGTAGCGGGCGTCTTTAGGGTTTACCGCCACCGCGGTGTCGCCGAGCATGGTCTCCGGCCTTGTGGTGGCGACCGTGACGTAGCCGCTGCCGTCCTTAAAGGGGTATTTTATGTGCCAAAAGTACGAATCCTGCTCCTCGTAATCAACTTCGGCGTCGGAAAGCGCCGTCTTGCAGCTTGGGCACCAGTTTATTATCCTGTCTCCGCGGTAAATCAGCCCTTTTTCGTACAGCTTGACGAAGACGTGCCTTACCGCCCTGCTGCACCGCTCGTCCATGGTAAAGGCAAGCCTAGTCCAGTCGCAGGAACAGCCCAGGCTCTTGAGCTGCTCGATTATCCTGCCGCCGTACTTTTCCTTCCACTCCCACGCGCGCTCCAAAAAGCGCTCCCTGCCGAGCAACTTTTTGGAAAGGCCTTCCTTTTCGAGCTGCTCAACGATCTTTACCTCTGTGGCGATTGAGGCGTGGTCTGTCCCCGGCAGATACAGCGCGCTGTAGCCCTGCATTCTCTTGAACCTTATTATGGCGTCCTGAATGCTGTTGTTGAGCGCGTGCCCCATGTGAAGCTGTCCCGTTATGTTGGGCGGGGGGATGACTATGGTAAAGGGGGTCTTTTTGGAGTCAATCTCGGGGGTAAAGTATCCCTTTTGCTCCCATTCCTTATATATTTTGCTCTCGAATTCGTGCGGATTGTAGGTCTTCGACAACATATCTCGAGCTCCTTGGTTTCGATGTTAAAGCAGAGATAAAACGCAGGCGGCAACAGTGATAAAGGCAGCCGCAATCTTGTACTTTATGGCTATGTCATAGAATTTTTCCTCGTAAGCCTTTTCGCCCTCTTTGAGCTGGGGAAACCTTCTTCTCATAGTTCCCTTTGCCAGTTTCGGCGCTGACCAGAGCAGGAATATCCCGAAGGCTGCGATGAGAAGCGCGATTACGGTCTTAGTGTCGGAAAAGTCGGCAAACCGCCTCATTTTACTTTGGGCGGGAGCCTGCCTCCCGTCTTTTTATATACCGCGATTGTATAATAGACGGCGGCGGAAAGCGACAGTACCAGCCCGCAGATAAAGAACGCGTCGCTCACTGCCTTAAGCTGCTCCATGTACGGGATGAAAAACCAGATTATCATGCCCAAATTCAGCACGAACGCAGCCGCCCTTCCTATGAATTTTGAACTCATTATGAATTTCCTTGAAAACAGCACTCCCCCCGCGATGATGATGTAAAGCTCCTTTATCACGTTGACGATGAGCAGCACGGTGATAAGGGGGCTGCACTCCTTTATTGCGAAGCACACCAGCATGGTATTTAAAAAGAGCTTGTCCGCGATGGGGTCGAGCACCTTGCCGACATCCGAGACCATGTTGAATTTCTTTGCGATGAATCCGTCGAGCAGGTCGGTCAGGGCGATGAAAAGGTAAATGGACGCGGGCAGGTACGCCATCTCGGGGTAAAACCTGAAGAATACGTATACCAGCACGGGTATCAGCGATATCCGCACCAGCGTAATTACGTTTGGAATCGTGAAAAATTTCTTCTTCCTAGTCGGCATTTTTATGAATTATACCACAATTGCGAGCTTATGTAAATCAATAAGTCCCGTAAGATAGTCTGTATTTTGACAATCTTTTGGCTTTTTTCTGGAAAAAAACGGCAAAAAGGAAATGTAAGCGACGCTGAGCAAAGAGCAAAAAGGCCGCAAGTTAATGCGGCCTTAAGATATTTTTTGCCGAAAATTTACCTCTGCACTCTGCCGCTGGCGTCACCGCCCGCAAGCCTGTTTACCTCTTCAACGGAGACCATGTTGAAGTCGCCCTCTATGGTGTGCTTTAAGCAGCTCGCGGCGACGGCAAACTCTATCGCCTTTTGCATGTCAAAGCCGTTCAGCAGCGAATAGATGAGGCCGGCGCCGAAGCTGTCGCCTCCACCCACCCTGTCCACGATCTTTATCAGGTAATTGCGCGAGAAATAGTAATCGTTGCCATCGTAGAGCATTCCCGCCCAGTTGTTCTCGCTGGCTGAGATGCTGCCGCGCAAAGTGATTGCAACCTTTTTAAAGCCGAATTTATCCATAAGCTGCTTTGCCACGCTCTTGTATCCCTCATGGCTGAGCTTTCCGCCGATAATGTCGGTATCGGATGCAACTATGCCGAACACGTCGGAGGCGTCCTCCTCGTTGGAGATGCACACGTCGACGTATTTCATCAGTTCCGTCATGGTCGCCCTCGCCTGCTCCCTGGTCCAAAGGTTCTTCCTATAATTTAAGTCGCAGGATACCGTTATGCCTTTTTGCTTGGCGCAGATAAGCGCCTTTTCGCAAATCGCCGCAACGTTTTTGCCCAGCGCGGGCGTAATGCCGGTAAAGTGGAACCACTCGGCGCCTTCCAATATCTTATCCCAGTCAAAATCAGACGCGTCCGCCGTGGCTATCGCCGAGCCCGCCCTGTCGTAGATGACCTTGGACGGCCTCTGGCTGGCGCCCTTTTCGAGAAAATAAATGCCTATCCTGGAGCCGCCCCTCGCTATCTTGCCGGTTCCCACGACGAACCTGCGCAGGGAATTGATGGCGGCCTGGCCCAGCTCATTCTTGGGCAGCTTGGTGACAAAGTCGGTCTCGACGCCGAAGTTGGCGAGCGACACCGCGACGTTTGCCTCTCCTCCGCCAAAGGTGGCGTTAAACTGCTCTGCCTGGATAAACCTTGTGTAGCCCGGAGGAGCCAGCCTCAGCATGATTTCCCCAAAAGTTACGACCTTTGCCATTCTAATTTCCTCCAATTAAATCGTTTACAATTTTTACGGCTTCTCTTACCACGCTCACTATGTCGTCCTTTAGCAGCCAGCTTCCGCCGCACGCGAAGATTCGCTTGCTCTTTAAGAATTCGGCGAGGTTGGAATTGTCCACGCCGCCCGTGGGGATAAACCTCACCTGGGGGAAAGCCGCGCCCAAAGCGTTTATGGCCTTGAGGCCGCCGTAGACCTGCGCGGGGAAAAACTTAACGACGTCTATGCCGAGCTCCAGTGCGCGGATGATCTCCGTCGGCGTCGCACAGCCCGGAAAGTAGGGGATGCCCCTTTCCTTGCACACTTTGGCCACGCCCTCCGAAAGGCCGGGGCTGACGATAAATTTTGCCCCGCTCGTTACCGCACGCTCGCACTGGGCACTGCTGATCACCGTTCCCGCACCAATTATCATGTCGGGGAATTTTTTTACGGCAAGCTCAATCGCCTCGGCGGCGTACGCGGTGCGAAAAGTTATTTCCGCTATGGGAAGCCCCCCTTCGCACAGCGCGCCCATCACGACCTCGGTGCGGCCAAGCTCCTCAATTACCACAACGGGCACGAGTTTTGCCCTCTCGATCGCCTTCAAGACAGCCTCCATCGCTACCTCCTACAAATCAAAAATGCTTTAAAAAAGCATATGTAAGCGTTTACATATATATTATCATACCCAAAACATTATGTCAACGCCCTTTTACAAAAAATGGGAGCGGGAAATTAAGGCTATGAGAAAAAGAGACTTTACCATGAGAAAAAGTTTAACAATGATGAGAAAGAAATTTTGCTTGTGGAAGTGGACGAAAAAAGAAACACGCAAAGCAATTGTTAAAGATATTCAAAAATATTGATTATCAATCCCTTTTATAGTATAATAGATGGCGATACAACTTTTTTAAAAAAATATATAAAAGGAGTTATTTATTATGAACTTTATCTTGTCCACCGATTCGTGTTGCGATGCCTTCAAAAGCTACCTGAAGGAAAAAAATGTTTTTTACCTTCCCATGACGTACATAATTGACGAGCAGCAATACTTCGACAACTTCGATTCCGCCGAGGAGTACCGCAGCTTTTTCGGCATGATGAGAGGAGGAAAGTTGCCCAAGACGGCGCAGGCCAACGTCTACGAGACGGCGGAATACTTTGAAAAACTGCTGAAAGAGAACGAGGGGGATATCGTGCACCTCGCGCTCTCCTCGGGACTGTCCAACACAGCTCAAAACGCTCAGATCGCCGCTCAGGAAGTCATGGAAAAATACCCCGGCAGAAAAATCTTCGCAATTGATTCCCTTGGCGGCACCCAGGGAATGATGTATGTGCTTGACCGGGCGATCGAGCTTCGCGAGCAAGGGCTTACCTCCGAGCAGACAGCGGAAGAGCTCAAAAAGATAATTGACAGGGTGCATCATTACCTGATTGTCAAGGATTTGTTCCATTTAAAGAGAGGTGGGCGCATAAGCGCCGTGTCCGCCGTGGTGGGCTCGGTGCTTAACATCCGCCCCATCATCGTGATAAACCACAAGGGGCAGCTGGTGGCGGTGGATAAGGAAAAGGGCGTCACCAAATGCCTGAAATATTTGGTCAAGGCGGTTAAAAAGCACCGCAAATCGGATGCAACCAGGGCTTACATAGCGCACGCCGACGATATCGAGACCGCTCAGGACCTCAAGAAGATGCTTGAGGAGGAAGGCATAGCCGACGTGAGGATAGGTTATATCGGCCCGATAATTGGCTCCCACACCGGCCCGGGCGCCATAGGCCTGGTGTTCGAGGGCACAATGAGGTTTACCGTGGAGCCCAAACAGTGAAGGGAAAACGGCTTTGATGAGAAAGTCAAAGCCGTTTTCGTTTGGAGATGGCAAGCAAACGCAAGTTCATTTTGTGGGTTGCCTCAATCTTCCATCAAAGCGTCATAGGCAAAGAGATAACGCAACAGCCCATATCTATATGGTTGCCATCAATGGCAAGCCCTTGCCGCCTTACTAATATTTACCTGAAAGCTCAATAAAGAAAAAGATAATAATAGATATAATAAAAATGCCGAGCATGAAACACCTCTTTGTTAACTTTTATTATAAAAGGCCTTTTGCTTCGACTGAAAAAACGGCTCAGCAATAACGGAGCCCCCTGACCTTTGGTTAAGCATATTATACTACAAAAAATATGACAACTGTATGGCATATTTAAAAGATTTTTTTATTTGTTTAAAATCAGTGTAATCCTGTTTTCACCTAATGATACTTTTGGCATATTATGTTTATATATCCAATAAAGCCTAAAGGATTGCTTTTTTTGAAGTTTTTTTATAAAATGAAGAATATTCATTTGAGATGAGGTAGCTTATGTTCAAGACCATCAGGGCTGATATCAGGGCAGCGCTGGAAAAGGACCCCGCCGCGAGGAACGCTTTTGAAGTGTTTTTCACCTATTCGGGGCTCCACGCGCTCGTGGCATACCGGATAGCGCACTTTTTTTATAAGATAAAGCTGAAATTCATCGCGAGGTGCTTAAGCCAGCTCGCGAGGTTTTTCACGGGGATAGAGATTCACCCCGCTGCAAAGATTGGCAAAGGGGTGTTCATCGACCACGGCACGGGCGTCGTCATCGGCGAGACCGCCGATGTGGGCGACAACGTGCTCATCTATCAGGGAGTGACGCTCGGAGGGACGGGCAAGGACAAGGGCAAGCGCCATCCCACCATATGCAGCAACGTGATGATAAGCGCCGGGGCCAAGGTGCTTGGCCCCATTACCGTGGGCGAAAACAGCAAGATAGGCGCCAACGCCGTCGTACTCAAAGACGTGCCGCCAAACAGCACCGTGGTGGGCATCCCCGGAAGAGTGGTAAAAATAGGCAACGAGAAGGTGTCCGACCTTAGCCAGAAACTTCCCGACCCCATTCAGGAAGAAAACAGGCAGCTAAGGTCCAAAATCGAGGAGCTCGAAAAACGCATTGCCGAACTTGAGAAAATGTCGTTTTATCAGGATAAGGGGTAAGTTTTAAGTTGCCCTCTTTGATATGTGAAAGTTTTTCAAGACACAGCCTTGTTTGAAGGAAAAGGCGGATTTTAAAGGGCGGGTCACCCGCCCTTTTTAATCAATCAATTTCTTAATCTCTTCATCCTGCAGCTCTTCTCCCTCCCCGTTCTCGGGAAGGTCCTCCGCCATCAATTCTTTTGCCTTGATCTGCTCCAGCTTGTAATCCTTAAAGCCGGGGGTTCCGTCGGGAAGTTCAATTTTTACCTTCGTCTCGAGTTTTAGGAGGTTGTTCGATATAACGATACCCTTGCCATCGGGGGTTATCACCTCTGAGCCGACCTTAGGCATCTTCCGGAAGGCATCGGTGTAGAAGTCGTTCTCAAACTCGAGGCAGCACATCAGCCTGCCGCACAGCCCGCTTATCTTGGAAGGGTTGAGCGACAGCAGCTGTATCTTTGCCATCTTTATCGAGACGTGCTTGAAATCGGTGAGGTACTGGGCGCAGCAGCACTGCTTGCCGCAGGGCGCCAGCCCCCCTATCATCTTGGACTGGTCGCGGATGCCGATCTGCCTTAGCTCTATCCTCTTTCGGAACACCGAAGCGAGGTCGCGCACCAAGTCGCGGAAATCCACCCTTCCGTCCGCCATGAAGTAGAATATCACCTTGTTGTTGTCAAAGGTGTACTCGCAGTCTATCAGCTTCATGGGCAGGCCGTGCTTTTCTATCTTCTCCCGCGCTATCCTCATGGCCTCGCCCCTTTTTTCGTTGTTCTTCTTAAGCTGCACCTCGTCCTCGGGAGTTGCCTTCCTTATTATGGGCTTTAGGGGCTGCACTATCTTGTCCTTCTCTATCTCCTTGGGGGGGATGATCACCTTGCCGTACTCTATGCCCCTCGCAGTCTCCACGATGACGCCGTCGCCTGTATTAAGCTCTTCGCCCAAAGGCGAGAAATAATATATTTTTCCGACCGGCTTAAACCGTACTCCAACTATCGTAGCCAAATAATTACTCCTCCTCGCTCGCTATTTCGCTCAGTATGTCCTCAAGAACGGCCTCGGCCGAGCAGTTAAGCTGCAGTTTTCGCTTGGCCTCGCCCGCCATCTCTATGTAGCGTATCAGCTGCCTCTCGGTGCGGCTTGACGCCGCCCTTTCAAGGCCCGCCTGCTTGTCCTGCCTGAGCCTGCCCTTTCGCTTTGCCATGAGAATGTCCCGAAAGTACAGCTGCATTATGTCCAAAACTTCCTGTTTGTCCTTATACGACGCGAATAACCTGCAATAATCTAACACGTCGTCGGACGTTTTAAGGTTGTCCAGCATGCCGTAGATGTGATTGTAAACCTCAAGGTACTCAAAGCTCATCGCCATCTCGATGGCTTTTCCCACCAGCCCGCCGCAGGATGAGGCAGCCACCTTGTTGTTCCCCGCCGGGCAGTAATCCTGTAAAAAGGCAAAAATCTTTTCGGGGGGGAAGAGCTCCACCTCGACGAGCGCGCACCTCGACCTCACCGTGGGCAGCAGGCTCTCCATGTTTGAAGTGCCTATAAAGATATAGGCGGGCTCCTGGGGCTCTTCCAGCGTCTTGAGCAGCTTGTTCTGCGCCGAAGGGAGCATGCTCTCGCCGTTCATCAGCAAGAATACCTTTCTGTCCCCCTCGCAGGGGCGAAAGCTCACCTCCCCGATTATCCTTCCTGTGTCCTCGACGCTTATCCTGCCGCCCTTTTTGGGGAAAATCAGGCAGTCGGGGTGCACTTCCTTTAAAACCCTGTCGCAGGTGCGGCAGCCGAGGCAGGGCTTTTTAGGCATTTCGCACAGCACCGCGCACGCGAAGAGCTTGAGAATTGCCCGCAGAGAAAATTCGTCCCTGCAATACACTATGGCGGCGTGGGGAATCAGTCCCCTTTGGGCATTTTCCGAAAAGTTAATAAAGGCTTTGGTGCCCTTAAAAAACTCGTATACTTTCATCTAATACTTGACCATGCGCTCCACGTTGAGAACGAACACCGTGGCGCCGCCGAACAGCACCTCGCCCTCGCGCCTGATGCCCATGCCGGCGATGAAAAAGGAGCTGCTCTCGGGAGTGAGATTGCTCACGGGTATCCTCGTCGCCTTGCAGGAGCGCTCTATGATGGAGAGGCATTCGTCCACCCTCTCGTCCTGCGTGACGCATATTATGGTCAGGTTGGCGGTCCGCAGGAAACCGCCCGAACTTGCGAGCCTGGTCACCTGAAAGCCCTTCTCCATGAGCTCCCTGATCAGCGTTTTGCTGTCGTCCCGCTTTACGATGGCCATTACGAGCTTCATACATTCCCCCCTTTTTATTATTCCAAGATGCCCCTGCTTTTAAGCGCCGCGAGCACCTTTTCCCTCGTCTCATTCTTGGAACCCGAGGCGTCTATGCTCACAAACCTTTGGGGCTCCTGTCTGGCGAGGATTTTATACCCCTCGTATACCTTTGCGTGAAACTCCATGTCCTGGCTTTCCAGCCTGTCCTCCCTGTCTGCTCCCCCCTTTCTCTTGAAGGAAAGCTGCGGCGGAAAATCCAAAAATATGGTAATGTCGGGCATTATCCCTTTTGTAGAAAGGCGGTTTAATTGGTCCACGAACTCCTCGCCCAGGTCCCTCGCTATGCCCTGGTAGGCGAAGGTGGAGTCCACGAACCTGTCGCAGATCACGATTGCCCCCCTTTCGAGAGCGGGGATAACCATGTCCTTGAGGTGCTGCGCCCGAGCCGCGGCGTAAAGCAGCGCCTCGCATGCGTAATCCATCCCCTCGTTTTCTGAAGAGAGGATTATGTCCCTTATCTTTTCGGCAATCGCGGAACCTCCGGGCTCGCGAGTGACTATATGGTCAATGCCCTTTTCCTCAAGGTAAGCCTTGAGAGCCCTTATCTGCGTGCTCTTGCCAACGCCCTCGCAGCCCTCAAAGGTTATAAACTTGCCTTTTCTCATAGCCTATGCCCTTCCCGCCTCTATTTTACCACAAAAATATGGTGAAAATCAACTCCAAACGCCTGTTCGCCGCATTCGGCCAGAGCCTCGCAGATCTGGGGCGTCAGCACCTCGCCGCAGGTTACGAGCGGGTAAAAGGGAGGATAAAGCCCGGCGTTTGCCGCCGCCACCCTCCCCACGGCCTGAGAGAGCGGCACCCTCTCCCTTTCCGCTTTCGCAGCCTCGAGGTAGGGCATGGCCCTCTGGGTCTTAAAGCCCGCAAAGCTCCTCGGCGGGCAGCCATCTTTAAGCAAGGGGAGGACTTCCTTTAAAACCTTAAAGAGCTTTTTCGCCTCCCTCTTGCCATCTGTTACGGAAAGGAGAGCCAAGGCGCAGCTTGGGGTGGAAAGCTCCAGAAAGGCTCCCCTTTCTTCCAGCTTTTTATACAAATGGTGGCCGCTGCCCCTGGGGGGCTTTACGGCGAGCTTTGCGGGGTCGTCGTTTTTTACGCAAGCGTAGCCAAGCTTTTCCAGCTTGCCTTTGAGCTCGGCGCAGGCGGCAGCAAGCTCCTTAAGCAGCCTTTGCCCGTTTTTTTGCATGCCCTCGCGCGAAAGGTCAAGGCTTGCCAGCACGGGATAGGAAGGGCTTGAGGTATGGAACATCCTGAAGCTTTCCATAAAGGGCTCAAAGAGCGCTTCATCGTTGAAGGCCGTAAAACTTGCGCCGGTAAGCCCCAGCAGTGCCTTGTGTGCCGAGACCGCGTAGGCGTCGGCGGGCAGGTATATGCCCTCGTAAATTAACGGCAAATGCCCCCCGTGCGCGGCGTCTACGAGCAGCAGCCTGCCCTTTAATGCCTCTTTTATCCCTCTTAAATCTGCGCAGAAGCCGAAATAATCGGGGCTGGTGATGAGAGCGCCAATGCAGTCGGGGTTTTGCTCCACCGCCCCCTTTACGTCCCCGGGCGCAGGGTGCTTTGGAATGCCGTCCTCATCAATAGAGCATTCGAGGATGACGGGCTCAATGTCTGATAACAAAAGGGCAGAGTATACCGAGACATGGGAATTTTTCTGAATTATCAGCTTTCCGCCCAAAGGGCGCAGGCTGTGGATTAAAGAGAGGATGTTTACGGTGGAGCCGCAGGTGCCAAATTTTACCCGTTCGGCACCGTAAAGCTTGGCGCATAGCATCTCCGCCTCGAGGATGGCGCCCTTTGCGTTCAAGAGGTTGTCCGAAAAAGAGAGCTCGGTTATGTCCAGGCTGGCCGCCCTGCCGAAAAACTTCTTCATTACGGGCGCCGCCTTATGGCCCGGCATATGAAAACGGCAGCCGCCATAGCGGCAGGCTGCCTCGTATATTGGCATATTGTGTATGTCAATTTTAATCCTCATATAACGCCAAAAAAGGGGACAGCTCGCCCCTCTCGCGATAATGCCGCTCTTTTTTAAGCCCCCTCTGCCTGCCTGTCTATCTCGGGCTGATAGAAGGTTTCGATAAAGAAGTTTATTACCGCGAGGTTCTCGTAGTAAAGGGGCATGTTTTCATTCTTGAAGGACACGAAGCCCATCGCGTATCTGATGGGATAGATTGAGCCGGTCTGCGGGTTTACCCCCGAATATATGAAGCCGTAGTTGTTGAAGTCCGATATGTTTTCGGCAAAGGCATTGAAGTTGAGACCCCATATCTTTTCCTCGCCCAGGGACAGGTTTTCCTCCGGGAAAAGCTCCCTGGTCACCAGGTTGCGGCTGTACCTCAAAAAGAGCGGCTCGCCTTCCGCTTCGCCGTACATCTGAATAAACCTCTCGAGCTTTTCCGCTTCCGCCAACGCGCGCTGCCTGGTCCTTACGTAACTCTGATATCCCTCGCGAAGCCTCTCGGGCGTGCGGTACTCCCTCTTTCCCACGTTGAGCTCATTGAATTGCTCCTCGCTCATGACGTCGGCGCCGAAGGCCTTTGCATCGGCAATCAGCGTCTCGAAATCGACAAACAAGTCCCTATCCACGTAGACGCCGAAGGTGTTCTCCTTTGCCTTGTCGGAATAAGCGAAGACATACAGGTCCCCTTCCCTGATGGATATCCTTGCGGTCAGCACCTGGCTGGTAGTGTATTCGTCGCTGGCGCTGTAGCTGTTAAAAGAGAGGTCGACAAAATCCTGCGAGAGGTAATCGTAAAGCCTGGCGCGCACTCTCTCCGCCCCATCGGCGTCGTACCCGTCCACGATAAAAAATACCTCCATCTTCTTGTCTGAGGTGAGCCGTGGCGAAGTCATGGTGAATATCAGGCTCCAGAAAAAAATGCTGGCGACCAGTATGGCGATGTACTTCCACCAATCGTAGCTTAAGTGGTCGTTGAGCCTCTCCTTGGTTACCCTTAAATCCATTTTTCCACCTTTACTTTTTGGGCTTCATCGTGGGGAAGAGTATGACATCGCGGATGGACGAGCTGTCTGTGAGCAGCATCACCAGCCTGTCCACCCCGAGGCCCAGCCCCCCCGTGGGAGGCATGCCGTAAGAGAGCGCGATGACAAAGTCCTCGTCGTACATCTGTGCCTCCTCGTCGCCACTCTCGCGCAGCGCAGCCTGCCTTAAAAACCTTTCCTTCTGGTCTATTGGGTCGTTGAGCTCGCTGTAGGCGTTGCCCATCTCCCTCGCCATCACGAAAAACTCGAAGCGCTCGGCAAGGCGCGGGTCGCCCTTTTTCCTCTTGGCGAGCGGCGAAACCTCTATGGGATAGTCTATGACGAACGTGGGCTGGATGAGCTTGTCCTCCACCAGCTGGTCGAAGGCAAGGTATAAAAGCTCTCCCCACGTGTCGCTCTTTTGGGTGTCGAGCCCCTTGTCGGCAAGTATCCGTTTTGCCTGCCCCGCGTCGAGCCGATCAAAGTCCAGACCGGCGTATTTTTTCACGACCTCAATCATGGTGAGCCTCTCGTAGGGGGGCTTAAGGTCTATCTTTTGCCCCTGATAGGTTATCCCGTAGCCTGTGCCCAGCCTGTCCACCACGTGGCCGTATATCTCTTCGGTAAGCCTCATCATGTCGTTGTAGTCGGCGTACGCCTGATACAGCTCTATCATGGTAAACTCGGGGTTGTGCTTTACGCTCATTCCCTCGTTCCTGAACATGCGACCGAGCTCGTACACCTTCTCAAATCCGCCCACGATCAGCCTCTTTAAGTACAGCTCGGGGGCAATCCTTAAGTACATGCTGAGGTTTAATGTGTTATGGAAAGTTATAAAGGGCTTGGCGTTTGCCCCGCCCGGGATTATGTTCAAGACAGGCGTTTCCACCTCGACGAAGCCAAGACCGTCAAGGTATTCCCTGATGGCGGATATAACCTTTGAGCGAACCTTAAACGTTTCCTTGACCTCGGGGTTAGCGATGAGGTCGAGGTACCTCTGCCTGTACCGAAGGTCGGGGTCGCGCAGGCCATGGTATTTTTCAGGCAGGGGGTAGAGCGACTTGGCGAGGAGTTTTAGGCTCTTTACGTGCACGGAGATCTCACCAGTCTTGGTTTTAAACACGTTGCCCGACGCGCCTATGATGTCGCCGATGTCGAGCTTCTTAAATCCCTCGTAGTCCTCCACATCGTTGCTCCTGACGTAAAGCTGAATGGTCCCTTCTCCGTCGAGGATATGGCAGAAAGAAGCCTTTCCCATGACCCGCCTGCTCACTATCCTGCCGGCCACAGAGACTTCGGCGTTTTGAAGGCTCTCGAAGTTATCCTTTATCTGTTTTGAGGTGTGGGTCTTTTCGTACCTGACTTCTTCAAAAGGGTTTTTGCCCTCCCTTGTCAGCTCGAAAAGCTTTTCCTGGCGAATGCGAATGATCTCGTTTAAGTCAAGCTGCTCGTCCTGCTGGGAAACCTGGTCCTCGGCCCTGATGTTTTCTTCCATTTCAACCTCTTATTTAACCCTGATATCGAGAATCTGGAACTTGCTCTTTCCGCCCGGGGTATCGACGATGATGATGTCGCCCTTGTGCTTGCCTAAGGCTGCCTTGCCAACAGGAGACTCGTTGCTTATCATGTTCTTTGAGGGGTCTGCCTCGGCAGTGCCTACGATTTTATAGGTGATCTCCTCTTTATACTCGAAATCGAACAAAGTTATGGTGCATCCCAGGTTGACTTCGCTGGTATCGATGTTTTCCTCGTTAATGATCTTGGCGGATTTTAATTTTTGCTCGATCTCGTATATTTCCCCCTCTATCATCGCCTGCTCTTCCTTGACGGTGTCGTATTCGGCGTTTTCCGAGATGTCCCCGAATTCCCTCGCGGCCTTAATCTTCTCCGCGACCTCCCTCCTGCAAATGACCTTGAGGTACTCAAGCTTCTTTTCCAATTCCTCGTAGCCTTTAGGCGTCAAGTACACTTCTTTTGACATACATGCAACCTCCATCATTTTTACCCTTGGGTAGAAGGGCGGGCATCCGGATTTTCTGACTGCGCCGCAAAAATATAGAAAAATATAATATTTACAGGCAAACTGTAAATATTACGAAAAGTTCCTCCGAATCCGTCAAATTATTATATTACTTTTGTCGGGCTTTGTCAATTTTAATGCGGGAAAAGAAGCCTCCATCAGCGCTTTTTCCCGCCCCTGTCAGGCCGGTTTTACAATATATAATACGCATAAGCGTGCCGTTTTATTACTACAGCCTGCCCGCCTTGAGCTCCTCGACGAATTCCCCTATCCTTTCCACGGCGTACATCAGCGCCTTCATGGAATAAGCGTAGCTGCACCTGATAAAATCCTTGCCGCACTCGCCAAAGCTTATCCCCGGCACCACCGCCACTTTCTTTGCCTTTAGCAGCTTTTCGGCAAACTGCTTGCCGTCAAGCCCCGTTGAGGACACCTTGGGGAAGACGTAAAACGCCCCGTAAGGCTGGTAGCACTCCAGGCCCATGCCGTTGAAGGCATCGACAATGAACCTTCTTCTCCTGTCGTATTCCTCCTTCATCTCCTCGACGGCGGCAAAGCCGTCGGAAAGCCCTTCCGTCAGCGCCTGGAGGGCGGCGTGCTGGGCGTTCGTGGGAGCGCACATTATCACGTACTGGTGGAGCTTGAGCATGGCGCGCGCGAGGGGCTGGGGCGCGGCAAAATACCCGAGCCGCCAGCCCGTCATGGCAAACGCCTTGGAGAAGCCGTTTATCACTATGCAGCGCTCCCTCATACCGTCGAGCGATGCGATGGATATGTGCTTTCCGAGGTAGGTGAGCTCGGCGTATATCTCGTCGGAGATGACCAGAAGGTCGCGCTCTCTCGCCACCTCGGCGACTGCCTCGAGGCTGCCTGCATCCATTATTGCCCCCGTGGGGTTATTGGGATAGGACAGAATAAGCGCCTTGGTCTTTTTGGTTATCTTTCTCCTGAGGGCCTCAGGGGAAAGCTTGAAGCCCTCTTCCGCCCTGCATTCGGCGGGCACGGGTATCCCCCCGCTCATGATGACGCAAGGGAAGTAGGATACGTATGAGGGCTCGGGGACTATCACCTCGTCGCCGTCATTTATTATTGAGCGGAGCGCGAGGTCGATGGCCTCGCTGGCGCCCACCGTGACCACGACCTCGGATTTTGGGTCGTAGGAAAGGCCGAACCTTACATTTAAGTACTCGGCAATCTTCTCCCTCAGCTCCAGCATGCCGCTGTTGGAGGTATATTGGGTATAGCCCTTCTGAATGGATTTTATGGCAGCGTTCCTAATGCTCCACGGCGTGACGAAGTCGGGCTCGCCCACGCCGAGGGAGACGGCGTCCTTTTCCTCCAGCACGAGGTCGAAGAACTTCCTTATCCCCGAGGGCTTTATCATTTTCAATTTTTGGCTTATCTTGTCGTCATAGTTCATGGATGAAACGGTATCCTGTTGTTGGAATCTGATTCCGTCACGACGATTCCTTCTATCTTATACTTTTTGAGGATGAAATGCGTCGCGGTGCCTACGACGTTCTCGATGGCGGAGAGCTTTTCTGACACGAAGAGCGCCACGTCATTCAAGCTCTTTCCCTCTATCACCACGGTAAAATCGAAGCCCCCGCTCATGAGGTAGAGGCTCTTTACTTCGGGAAACCTGTAAATTTCCTCGGCGATTGCGTCAAAGCCACGGCTCTTTTGCGGGGTGACCTTGACCTCTATCAGCGCCTCCACCCTGTCTTCCGACAATTTCCCCTCGTTGACGATGGCGGAATACTTTACGATGGCGCCTGATTTTTCCATCTCCTCGATTGCCGCCTTCACCTGGGAGGCGTCAGTGCCCAGCATCAGCGCTATTTTTTCGGGAGAAAGCCTGCAGTCCTCCGAGAGCAGCTTAAGGATTTTTCTCTTCAACTTTTCCATCTCATTTCTCCTTTATCAGATTGTTGGCCTTGTAAACCAGCATGAAGAGGCTCTCGCTCATGTTGATATTCTCGACTGCGATGTCCTCGCCCATGTATAAAAATACC
Source organism: Clostridiales bacterium (assembly GCA_012519285.1). GTDB lineage: Bacteria > Bacillota > Clostridia > Christensenellales > HGM11417 > JAAYQN01. The sequence continues at coordinate 26,809 of JAAYQN010000017.1, read as the reverse complement.
GGGGCGAAGTTCCATATTGATTTTATGTCCAGCTTTTTGATGAACGCCGCCACTTCCTTGCAGCTTTCGGCGGGGATGGCGATGACGGCGATGTCTATCCTGTTGTCTTTGGCGAACTCCTCCAGCTTGTCGTAATGATAGAGGGGGACGTCGCCTATCATATCCCTTCCCTTGGTGTCGATGTCAAATGCGGCGATAAAGTCGAATCCCTCATTCTTAAAGCCCTTGTAGCTGGCGAGCGCCTCGCCAATCCTGCCCGCGCCTATAACTATGACGTTGTACCTCTTGTCAAGGCCGAGGATGGCGGCTATCTGGTTTTTTAAAAAGGCCACGTCGTATCCGTAACCCTGCTGCCCGAACTCGCCGAAGTTGGAAAAATCCTGCCTTACCTGGGAAGCTGTGACGTTGAGCATGCCCGAGATAATGTTTGAGGATACCCTGGTAATGCCGTCGTTTTCCAGCCATTTGAGGCAGTGGTAATATATGGGAAGCCTCTTTATGACGGCCTCGGATATTTTTTCCCTCTTCTTCATATCACCACCCCGACTATTGCTTAATTAATAAATAATTATACCTTTTTATGGGAAAGGTGTCAATATAAATGGAAAGCAATATATTGCACCATGGGCAAGCCTGCGGTTTTTACTATAAAAAAGTCCTATAGACAAAGCCTATAGGACGAAAGTATTTTTCATTATTGAATAAATCCGAAAAATCCGCCTTATCAGTCATCTAATATTTATAACAAACAACCTTCCCATGGTGTTTTCGCCGCCCATTGCCGACGCAGAATATATCGCTATCGGTATCTATTACAGCGGAACAATATTTTTATTTTCTTATAGGAAGCCAAATTGTCGCAGTATCTCAGGTATTATGCGGTTAAATATTAAACATACCGGCGGCAGCATAAAAACGAGGGCCGCGGCGAATGCCGCGGCCTCATTTTACAAGGTGTAAAGCCAATCCGTAAGCCGAGTTCTGTTTTAGGCAGCCATCTGTCTAGTTCATATATTGCTATATGAATCAAGCGACGTTTACCCGAAAGCGCAGCGGGCCGCTGCCATAGTGCTTTCCTATTCCGTCTTGCATCAGGTGGGGTTTACATGTGCCGCCAAAGTCGCCTCCGGCGCGGTAGGCTCTTACCCTGCCTTTCCACCCTTACCGCAAAAAGTGCGGCGGTTTATTTCTATTGCACTTTCCCTGGAGTCGCCTCCGCCGGACGTTATCCGGCACCCTGCCCTGCGATGCTCGGACTTTCCTCGTCGGACCTTTTGGTCCGCCGCGACTGCCCGATTGACTTTGCACCTATGTATTATTGTCCACATATATTATATCACCGCGAACGTGTTTTGTAAACGCTTTTGCCTACGCAAAATAGGCGCTTTCCATAATTTGTTAATATTGGACAGCCGCTTTCGCATAGGTTATATTGCGGGCGGCTTTGCAGCAAAGGCAGCCGGGCGAAAAAAACTTGGCAGGGTCTGTTATGTTTGAAGCGCTGTTTCACCTTTTGAGCAAAATGCTCTTTTTCACGTCGCAAATCAAGAACCGCTCTTCCTTCCCCAAGCCTTTGAGCCCCGAGGAGGAGAGGAAGAACTTTGAGAAGTTCAAAAAGCACGGCGACCTCGAGGCCAAGGAGAAACTCATCCGCCACAATCTGCGGCTGGTCGCCCATATCGTGAGAAAGTACAACAACTCCGCCGAGACCGACGACCTCATCTCCGTCGGCACCATCGGGCTGATAAAGGCGATAAACACTTTCGAGTACAACAAGGGCACGCAGTTTGCCACATTCGCCGCAAAGTGCATAGAGAACGAGATGCTCATGCTGCTGCGCTCCAACAAAAAGCTCAAGAACAACATCTCGCTCTCCGAGCCCATGGGCATCGACAAGGAAGGCAACGAGCTGACGCTCATGAATCTGCTGTTTGTCAACGAGGAAGGGGTATTCAAGCAGGTAGAGAACAATATCCTGCGCGAAAAGTTCTCCGAGCTGCTCAAAAAGACGCTCACTGAGCGGGAATTTACCATAATATGCCACCGCTACGGGCTGTGCGGCAAGAGCGTGCTCACGCAGAGAGAAATTGCAAAAGCGCTCAATATCTCACGCTCCTACATATCCCGCATAGAGAAAAAGGCGTTGGAAAAGATAAGAAAGGCGATAGAGAAGGAAAAATTTTTTGATTAGGTTTACAGAAAGCGATGGGCGCCAAAAGCCGGCGTTGCAATTACAGCATGTCCTTATCCTCGTCCACGGGGATAACTATGGTATTGCTGTCGATGTAGTACTTAAGGCCGCGCAGGTCGTAGTAGATTACAAGCTTGAGTATGATATAAAATAGTATGCTCATCGGAATGCTGATTATCAGCCCGGCGCCGCAGGTAAAAAAAGCCAGCACGGCGTTTGTCAGAAACACGAAAAAGTCGGCTAATAAAAATACCGACAGCAGGTTGAAGTAATGGGGCTTTGCGAGAGCAAAGCCCTTCTTTATCGCCTCGAACACGCCGCCCCTGTTTACGGTGACCTCGGGCAGCCAGCAGCAAAAGAAGGTCTGGCATGCCGCGATGAGGAGAAAGAATAACGCAACCGAGAAAAACACCGACAAAATCCCGATGAGACTAAAGAGGAAGGAGAAAATCTGCCATACCGCGGACAGCACTATGATAAAGAGGGGTATCTCGGTAATCAGCCTCACGAGCTGATACCTGATGCCCTTGCCGAGGGTGATTATAAACCTCGACATGAAGGGGAGCTTGGCGTTGGCGCACATGTCGACGTTCATCACGTCGCTCATGGCAAAGTTTGCGAGACCGCTGATGAGGTTTGAGAAGATGAGGATTGCCAGCACGGAGAAATAGGAGACGGAGAGCTTGCCGGCATTGTCTGCGAGCACCTTTGAGGACATATCCAGGCTGTTTTTGAGTGCCTCAACCGAGGGCTGCATGTCGGCACGGTTTATAAAGTCGTCAAGCAGCTGCCAGGCGTTTTCAAAGAGGCCGGTTCCCGCCACGCTGTTGAATATGGAAATCACCGTCGGCAGCACGAATGCCACAATGAGGGAGGCGCTGACGATGAATACCACCAGCTTGTACCACAGCAGCTTCCATACCGACGAAAAGTTGTTGAGCAGCAGTTTCAAGGAGTTCCTGAATGACATTTTTCTACCCCGACGTTATCTGAAGATTTTTCGCTTGATGTCCTTTCTTTCCGTGCCCGATATGGCAAAATACGCCGTCATGGCGAAAGCCGCCAGAAAGCCTATTATAAAGATATAGCACAGCCCGTACACGACGCTGTTGAGCACCTCGATATGGGAATAGTTTTTCAGCAGCATCATCAGCGGGGCCGTCACGACAAAGGGGAAGAGAAGGCCAAGCATAAGCCTGAGCTGGTGACCCTGCGACAGCCTTATGGAATACCTTATGGCGTCGCGATGGGAGTATCCCGTCACCATCTTTATGGGCACCCAAAGCGCGATCAGCGAGTATATCAGAAACAGGATTATAATCAGCAGGGCGAACATCATAGTCATAAGCACGCCCTTTATGGAGAGGATGGACAGGCTTATGAGCTTGATGAAAAGCGAGTTGAGCACGGCGAAGATTTCCTCAAACGCTAACACCGTGAAAAAGGCGGGGCTGACGACGAGGATGCAGTAGTTTATGGATTTAAAGGATTTAAGGTATGACTTTATGCCGTACTTCATGTGCCTTTCTATATACGAAAATAGCAGGCAGAAGCTGAGAATCAATACCAGTGCCCACAGCAGTATAATCAGGATATTGAAAGAGGGAAAAAGCGTGAAGTTGGAGAAAATCTTGATAAATGATGAGGTCTCGAGGTTGCCCAGGTTCAAAAGGTACAGGTAAAAGCTGGTGCTATTGTACTTTAAGGCGAAAAAGACCGCCGCCGGAAGCGAGAACAGCGCTATGGCGACGAAGTTCTTAAAAAAATAGCTGAGCGTGGAATTTATGAACTTCATTAAAAACTACCTCATCGTTTGTGATTACCATAATTATAATATAAAAGGGAGACCTTTGCAAGCGCTGTGGTTTAAGCTTTGCAAAAATCGTCCCTTTTGGCCTTGCAAAAAATTATAAATTGTCGTATAATTTAATAGCTGTGCTAAGTGGGGAGCTAGCGGTGCCCTGTACCTACAATCCGCTACAGTAGGGCTGAACGCCGCCCCCGGACAGGCGTCTTTCAGGCTGGTGGCTGTAAGGGATGTTGATTTCAAGGTCTCATGCAACGGCTTGCTGTGAACCGTGTCAGGGCAGGGATGCAGCAGCACTAAGCAGATAAAGCCGTGTGCCATGAGGAAGCTTTGAGGGAGTTACCTGCAACCGGGCCGCTGGGGGATGTCTCTTCAAAGGCGGCTGCACAGCTTTTTTTATGCCCTTTATTTGCTGAACTTGCCTATTACCTCGTTTACCCTGGTGATGCTCGAGAATGTGTGGGGATAGCTTTTCAAAAGCTTCATAAACTCGCCCACTTCCCTTTTTCTCACAATGCAAATCAATAGAGATTTTTCCTGATTGGTGTACATGCCTACGGCGTGCAGCCTCGTAACTCCGTGGGCGAACTTTTCCATGATTTCCCTCGCCAGCTCATCGGGCTGGGTTGTCACTATCTCGAACTTGTAGCCTGTCTTGAGGCCCTGAAGGGCGTAATCCGCCACGAGGTTGGCTATAAAGAGGTTTACCAGCGTGCAGATTAAGGAATCCACGTTGAAATCGTAAACGAAAAAGGCCAGAAATACTACCGAGCTGTCCATGGCAAAGGCCAACCACGCCAGATTCTTTTCGGGCTTAAAATGCCTTACTATGGCGGAAATGGCGTATGTGCCGCCCGACGAGCCAAACCTTTTCAGCATCATGGCGTATCCATAGCCCGAGACCACTCCCGCCCCGATGGAGGCGAAAATAAGGTTGCCCGCCTCAGCCTTATAGTAAGGCACCTGCAGCTCTTCGAGCGCAAAGAGCAGCAGCGCCTGAAAAACTATGTAAACGGTGAGCAGCACGCCCGTCCGCTTGTCTACAAGCACAAATACGGCGGCGAATATGGGCAGGTTGTAAAGCAGCAGGAAAAAGCCCATGTTGATGCCGGCAAGATGGGCGGACATGGCCGCGAGGCCGCCCACGCCCCCCGGGGCGAAGTTGTTGAAATTTGCGAAGAAATGGAAGGCGAACGACACTATGGCTGCCGACGCCAGGCTGAATAAAATATCGTACAGAAAAAGGTATATCCCTTTCCCCTTCATCTCAATTTCCTGCTTAAGTTTTTTCAAGTACCGAGTGTTCATATTCCACCACCCTTAACATTTGACAAAAAGAGGGAGATTATTCACAAAAGCCGCCGCGCAAGCCCACTGGCGGGGATTTAAAAGACCGGCGGACAAAAGGGTTTATCCCGAAAATGGCATGCTGGCTGCCTAAGTATTGAAGAAGGTGGCTATCAGGTCGCCGGCATCGGGAAGGCCTTCGTGGCCGTGGTTGGTGTAGATTATAATCTCCTTTTTGGATTTTATCTTATTGTAGGCGGCAAACTGCGTGGATGGCGGGCAAATGTTGTCCATGAGTCCGAGCAGCCACAGCACCTCCGCCTTTACCCTGCCGGCAAGGTGCTGGATGTCGATGTAACCCAGCTTTTCCCACACATGGTCCTGTTTGCCGAGGTAAGGAGCGTAAAAGCGCAGGTAATCGCAGATGTCGTCGTAGGCGTTTATGGCGAGGTCCATCTCCCACACCCGCTTGTAGTCGGAAAGGAAGGGAAAAATGGGGGCGGCCTTCTTTATGTCGTCAGGGCACAGGGCGGCGCATGCCACTGTGAGCGCTCCTCCCTGCGAACCGCCGTGAGCGTACATCCTGCCTGCATCGATGCCGGCCAGATTCTTTGCCACCCTGACAAGCTGCACGGTGTCGAGGAAGACGTTTCTAAAATACATGTTGTCGGGGTCGAGGTCGTCGAAGCCGCGCATTATGAGGTTGTGCTGCGTCATGCCCTTGACGGGGTTTACGTCCTCGCTTAAGCCCCGCTGACCGCGGCAGTCCATGGCGAGCACGGCGTAGCCCTGCCCCGCCCAGCTCACCTTGTCGAGGTAACTGCCCACGTTGCCCCCGTAGCCGTGAAAGAGCAGGATAACGGGCAAGTTCTCATCCGTCCTGGGGCGCACGTACTGGGCGTGGATGGTGGCGTTCTTCGTGGACTTGAAAAACAGGTGGTACGCCTCAAAGCCCTTAAGCGCTACGTCCGCCCTCTCCAGCCTTATCTGCGGGTCAACGGAGTTTACCTCTTTCAGCCCTCTTTCCCAATACTCGCCTAAATCCGCGGGGCGGGGGTTTATCCCCTGATACTCCCTCAGCTTCTCTACCGGCATGTCAATCAAAGGCATAAGTTTTCTCCTTTAGAATTCTATATGTTTTCAGGCTTTGAAGCAAGCGCATTGAGCGGTGCCCCGCTGCCCAAAACCATGAGCACATTTTATCATAAAGAATGAAATTTTTCTATCAGATTTATGGGGTAAAAAAATTGCGAGAAAAGAGCAAAAGCGGCCTCGACGTGCCGAGACCACTGGTTTTGAGCGATGTTTTTCGCTTATCCTCCGTCATTCCTCAAAGACCTCATAATCATCTTTTTGAGCAAAGCAAATCGGGCAGCGCCAATCAGCAGGCAATTCCTCAAAGGGAGTGCCGGGTTCGATCCCGCCGTCGGGATCCCCTACCTCGGAATCGTAAATGTACCCGCAGGGAATACAAATATACTTTTTCATGTGCCCTCCTTATATTGATTTAAAGGTTTTCAGGCAATTTTAACACCGCCCTGCTGTGTGTTTTAAATTATAGCATATATAAATCAAAAAACAATAAAGGCGCAAATTTTTTCAGGTTTCAAGAAAAAAATTTTCCACCTTCGGCAAAAAAGTGAACTTTTTAATGAGAGAAATTCTGGATTTTTGGGTTTGAGGATAGCTCGCGCGGAAGAAAACGGCCTATGAATAGAGCGGCCGTGAGCGAGCCATATTCATGAATTTGCTTTTTTAATAAAGGCCTTTTAAAAAGTGGGAAAGGGGTATTTTTGGCCGCAGAAAAATTTTAAAGAAGTTGTATTAAAACGCTTTACAAAAAAATTTAAAAGTGTATAATAATAAGAGTTAAGACGGTTTCGACAGAAAAAGACAAAAACGGACAAATTAGCTCATCATTTTCCCCCTTATCATATAATACTACGCAGAAGGCAGTTATTCTCGTGATAGCTGCCTTTTGTGTTGCGCAAAGTTTTTGGCAACTTCAGGCGCGATATGATATAATCTTTTTATTACACAGCCGGAGGTGTTTAATGAAGTTTTTGATCGCTTCCGACCTGCACGGCTCGGGCTATTACTGCAGGCTGCTGCTTGACAAGTTCAGCGAGGAAGGAGCCGACCACCTCATCCTGCTCGGCGACATCTATTATCACGGTCCGAGAAACCCTCTTCCCGCCGAATACAATCCACAAAAGGTGGCCGGGCTGCTGAACGGTATCGTGGACAGGCTAACCGTCATCAAGGGCAACTGCGACAGCGACGTGGACACGCTCGTATCCGATTTCGACTTTGTTCCCTCAGTCCAGCTCGTGGTTGACGGGGCAAGGCTTTTTCTTACCCACGGAGACAAATACGACAAGGATAACCTGCCAAAAAACGCGGTGGACGCGCTCATCTACGGTCACTACCACGTGGGTTTTATAGAAAAGAGGGGCAGCCTCGTCATAGCAAACCCCGGCTCCGCGGCGCTGCCAAAGGATGGCAGGCCGAGCTACCTTTTGCTCGACGGCAGAAAGCTGTACCTAAAAGATTTTAAGGGAAACGTGGTTGATTTTGCAGAGATAGGGAGATAAGCGCATGGTCTATTCTCTTGAAAACGGGCAGATAAGGCTTGAGGTAAGCTCAAAAGGCGCCGAGATAATGTCGCTCAAAAAAGGCGGGCGAGAGTACATCTGGCAGGGCGACGCGCGCTTTTGGAAAGACAGGGCGATAAACCTCTTTCCCATCGTCGGCAGGCTTTGGGAGGGAAATTATACCTACAAGGGCAGGGAGTACAGGATGGGCATTCACGGCTTTGCCAAGGACATGGAGTTTGAGCTGAAAAAGGCAGACGAAAATTCCCTCTACTTTACGCTTTCAGATAATGAGGAAACCCGCAGAGTTTACCCATTCGGCTTTGAACTGTTAATCACCTACACGATAGACGGCAGCTGCGCCGCCTGTAAGTATCACGTTGCCAATACCGGAAATGAGGAAATGCCCTTCGGCATAGGAGGCCATCCGGGCTTTATCTTTCCTCCCGAGGGAGAGGCGGGAGAATGGTTTCTGGAGTTTGAAGAGGGCTGCCGCCCAGAGAAGGTCCTTCTTGAGGACTCATTTATCACCGGCAAGACGGCGGGCTTCCCCTTAAGAGAGGGCAGTAAAATCTTGTTCGACAGCGCCACCCTGACCCAGTTTGTCGATACCATAATTCTCCGGGGCGCGGGGCAAAAGGTGAGCTTAAAGTCTGACAAATATCCTCAAAAAATAACGGTGAGATACCCCGGCTTTAAGTACATAGCTTTCTGGAAATCCGCCGAGCAAAGCCCGTTTTTGTGCATAGAGCCGTGGCATTCCCTCCCCTCTTATTGCGGCAAGGTGGACAGCCTCGAAGGCAAGCGGGACATGGTATTGCTAAATTCCGGTAACAGCTTTAAGATAGGGTTTGAGATAGAGATTGAATAAGGGAAATCAATTCACATCAGGGATGAGCGGGCCGGCAAGCTCCTTGAGGAAAAACAGCTTTCCAGACAAGGTAGGCATAAAGCTTGACTTCACCCACACGTACAAATCTCGGAGCTTTTAAACTTCGACAAATTCCGCTCACTTTACAAACACATTTAAGAAGATGACGGAATGACTCCAACGCAGTATTTGAACAGCGTCAGTTTTCGCCGCCGTGGGACATTTTTCTCTGCACCTCAAAATAGCTTGAACTTTTAAACCAATGAAAAAGGCGGGTCTTCCCCGCCTTATGCACATAGGCCAGCCTATATAGCCGTAGTAGTTTGCCTTAATGTAGCTTTAGTAATTCCTTATGTTATCCCGGATAGGATCGACTCTGAATCTTGTCCTGATCAGATAATAAAGCATCCATATTCCCGCGAGTCCCACCAGCACGTAGATTATGCCCGTGAAAACGCTGGAACCGAATATGAAGCTGACGAGATTGAAGCCAAAGGCTCCCACGAGCAGCCAGTTAAGTGAGCCGATAATGGTAAGAATAATTGCGATAACCGTGATCATCTTCCACTCCTTTTCGGCGGTAGCCGATATTTTATTTAAATTACAGGCAACAGCTTGTTATTGTTTTTTTTGTTTTTTCAGGCTATTGCCTGCAATTCTATAAATATTTTGCGTAGGAATTTAAAAAAAATTCACAGGCGCGCGGTATTTTTTGCCCTTGGAAAAGCTTGCTCTCCCCGCGCGGCGTTGCCGATTTTGCGAGAATGAGCGACAAAAGGTAAGGCAGCAAGACCTCATTAATCAGGAACTGTTCTGGAACCGCCAAATGGCTGAGCATGCCAAATTCATTGCCGGGCTCCTTGACCCGTCGGAAGAGGCGCTGATTGAAACCGCAAGGATGTTCGGAAGAGAATTCGACGAACTCACAGCAATGGCGAGGCAAGCGACGATGCATACATTGGACATATCGAGCGTTACGGCAGAAAGCCGCGAGAAAACAGCAAGGTTAAGGGATTTTAAAGAAGCGGGCACAAAGGGCCTGTTGGAATGCCGGATACAGTCCATAATTATACCGTTGCTTGGCGACCATGTGCTCCGTGAAGCAAACCATTTCCTTTGCATTATGGGCATTTGCCAGAATTAATTTAGCTGAAAATCCAAACTCTGGGGCTTTTACATAGAGCATGGCGGACAAAAAGGGACTTCCTTACAAACCTTTGAGAATAAGCCCAAAATATCAAGAAAGGCAAAAAATAACGGCAGAACGCGTATATCCGTTCTGCCTTTCTTTAGGTGGTGCACCTTCAGGGATTCGAACCCGGGACCCACTGATTAAGAGTCAGTTGCTCTACCAGCTGAGCTAAAGGTGCATGCTTTGGTGATCCATCCGCGACTCGAACGCGGGACACCGTGATTAAAAGTCACGTGCTCTACCTCCTGAGCTAATGGACCGCGGTATTGGCTGGGGTGGCAAGATTTGAACTTACGAATGCGGGAGTCAAAGTCCCGTGCCTTACCGCTTGGCTACACCCCAGCGGATGCGGTAGGTTAATGGCTAGGGTGGCAGGATTTGAACCTGCGAATACTGGAGTCAGAGTCCAGGGCCTTACCGCTTGGCTACACCCCATCGTTGCCCTAACTAAATTTTTTATGGGGCGAATAGTGGGACTCGAACCCACGGTCTCCAGAGCCACAATCTGGCGCTTTAACCAGCTAAGCTATATCCGCCATGGCGCGCCTGAAGAGATTCGAACTCCTGACCCACGGCTTAGAAGGCCGTTGCTCTATCCTGCTGAGCTACAGGCGCATTAAACCGCTGCTCAGGCACAAAAAATGGAGCGGGTGATGGGAATCGGACCCACGCGACCAGCTTGGAAGGCTGGGGTTCTGCCACTGAACTACACCCGCACACCCATTTCCGATGCTAAAAAAGTTTAGCACATTAAATAAATGTTGTCAAGGATTTTATGGAGTCCCGCTTACTTTTTTGGCGGCCGTCAGCGTATCAAATTTTACAAAAAATGCCCGCAGCTTGTCAAGTTTTTTAAGGAGAAATAAGCGCCGCTTTCCGCCCGCGGGCGAAGTCTTTTTGCGTAAGGGAAAACCGTTTACGGTTCCCGTCCTCGTAAGATAAAGCAATTTTGTTTTTTACCAAAAAATGTTATAATATAGAAAAACCTTAAAAGGCGGAGGCAGAAGATGGTTAAAAAACTTATAGAGCAAAACCGTTCATGCAGAAGGTATGACCCCTCGCGCGCGCTCTCAAAGGAAGAATTTAGGGGGCTTGTCGAGCTTGCGAGACTCTCGCCCTGCGCCGCAAACAGACAGACCTTGAGGTACGCGCTGGCGGACGGGCAAAGGGCCGACATCGTGTTTGATAGCATTATGTGGGCGGGCTATCTCGAGGACGGCGCGCCTAAAGAGGGCGAAAGGCCCGCATCATACATCCTCCTCCTGCACGATAAAAACCTGGGCGCCGCGGACCTCGTGAGCGTAGGCATTGCCATTCAGTCCATGCTGCTCGGCGCGGTTGAGATGGGCTATAAGGGCTGCATTTTCGGCAGCATCGACAGAAAGAGGCTGAAAACCGCCCTGGGGCTTGCCGAAAACCTTGAGATAGTAAACGTCATAGCGATAGGCAAGCCCGCCGAGAACATCGTCATAGAGGACATAAGGCTCGGCGATTCCATAAAGTATTACAGGACGGCTGACAGGACCCACCACGTGCCGAAGATAGTGACCTCCGATTTGATAGTCGAATTATGAAAGGGGGCAAGATAAAGGCAAGGGCCTCGCATAGCCCTGCAAGGTTTTTCATGACAAGCCAATACTATCAGTATAATGATGTCTGAGTTCAGTTTACACCAATACGGTAAAAGGGCTTTTATGGCTAAAAAAAGCGCAAAAAGATGTGCCTTGACCTTTTCGGCCAAGGCACATCTTTTTGAGGAGGATATCATCTTGCCAATCCGTCAGCGTGCCATAGAGATAGCGCAATAGGTTTTTGCGAGCTTGGCTAAACGCCATTGGCTGAATTTCCACTCGTCTGCTCCCCGCCATTGCCCGTCTCGCCATTTCTTAAATTCCTGATGAGCTCGTCAAGCTCCTTTTTGTACTGCTCAAACAGCTGGCGATACTTCTCTTCCTTCACCTTCAAGATCTCCAATGATTCCATCTTATTCATCGAATTGAAACCTTTAGATTGCTTCTTGAGCTGCTCTATCTCCTCTTTTAACTTGAACATTTCAGAGTACTTTTTATTGAGCTCCTCGTAAGCCTTTTTAAAAGCGTCTGCGAGCTGCTTATTGGATGTGAAGGGATTAAATTGGCTGTCATTTTGCTTTTTCTTTATCTCTTCCTTAATTTCGCCAATCTTTTCCCTTACATTTTCCTTATGCTCTTCAAACTTTTGCTTGTACTGGTCTATCCTGTTTTGTTTGCGCTCCTTCAGCTCTTCCTTCGCCTGCTGCCACCTTTCCTTAAACTGTTCCCTAAGCTGCTTCACTCTCTCTATGAACTGTTGCTTTAGGGTCTGGTATTGCTCGAGCTTTTCCTCAAGCTGTGCCTTTAAAGCCTCTTTCTCTTCGCCGTCCTCCATAGCCTCAATCTGCTCTCTTAAGGCCTTAATCTCGCTCCACAGCGTCAGGAGCTCGGCAAATTCGCTTTCTTTAAGCTCTTCGACAGCCTGTTTGAATTCTTCCTTTAAGCTGGGCGAAATTACGCCTTTTACTGCCATGTCGCGGATGATGCGGATGAGATCCCCCACGCTCATGCCCACAAGCTCTTCCAGGTCAAGTTCGGGGTTTTGCTCCAGCGCCGTCAAGATCGCCTTGAGCTTGCCGAGCGCGATATTGGGGATGTCAATGGAAAGCTGCGCGGCGTTTTCGAGGTATTTGTCAAAAGTCTCCACCCTCGCGCTTCCAAAGATGCCGTTGTTCTCAAAGAAGCTGTTTATCTTGCGGCGTATCTTTTCGGCAATGCTTTGCGCAGAATTCTCTTTTTCGGCGATTACTTCAATGATGAACTCGTTGGAAACGCTGTCGACGTCGATGTATCCCGCCTCCGTCGCGAGTTCGGCGAATTTCTGCGCCGCTTCCTCAAATGTGAGGCCGCTCAAGTTTTCGTCCACAAGCAGCATTTCTGCGTCCTCATTGCCGCTGATGGCGCATTCGACCACTCCCTTGCCGTCTACCACAAGGTCGACGCTGGGATTGATGGAGAGCGTCACGTAAGAGTAACCCAAATCGCTGCTCATAAAAAAGCTGTCGAGATAGTCGCAGCCAATCAGCGAGCCCATAAAAAGCGCCACAGCGCATAACAGCCACACCAATTTAAAATACCTTTTCATAATCCAACCTCCCGGTTTTCTTTTGCTATATAAACAAAGCTTGGGGCCGTTTTGTTTGAAAAAAAAATTTTTTTTCGCAAATTCCTGAACCTCCAACAAAAAAGCGCGCAGCTTTGTTTATTTATGGTAGAAGGAGAAGATATTATTTAAGCACGGCCCTGAAAATTAGGCTTGAAATTATTGCCCTGATGTGGTTTAATATATTATATTATTCTTTTCAAGGTAATTTTAAATGCTGGACAGCCTACTCAAATCTCTCAGGCAGGGCAATAATGAGGCTTTGACCGAAATATATCTTGCCACAAAAGATTACGTGTACACCATTTGCTACTCTTACGTAAAGGACCGTGCGGCGGCGCAGGACCTGATGCAGGATACATACATCAATGTGATGAGGTACATCCTCCATTATACGCCCGGCACCAACGCCAAGGCGTGGATAGCGCAGATTGCCAAGAACCTTTCCATCAACTATTACAACAGGAGCAAGAGGGAGAAAAGCGTCGACATCAGCTCCGCCTACAACGTGCATGATGGCAGGGAGGTCATGGCGAGGGACGAGAGCGGCGTAATAGAGCTTGCAGCGAGGGCGCTCAAGCCGCTGGAGCTTCAGATAGTGCTTATGCACGCCACGGCTGGCATGAAGCACGACGAGATAGCGAAGTTACTTAACCTAAACAGCTCGACGGTCAGGTGGAAATACCGGCAAGCCATAAAGAAGCTTCAGGAGAGCATAAAGAGGGAGGGGCTTTTGGATGAATAGAAGGGATTTAGAAGAGCTCTTGAGGGCGCAAAGGGAAAAATTCGTGCCGGACATAAGCGACAGGATAGAAGAGATCAAGAGCATGGACATAAGGAAGGTGCCCGTGACCCTTCATGCCAAAAGGAAGGGCGCGGGCCGTCTGTGGCTTAAGGCCGTCGCCGCAGTCTGCGCCGTGCTCCTGATATTCGTGCCCGTCTACATCGTGCTGGGGCAGCCGGCAGACATGACCGTCCATGCGCTCTACATTGACGTAAATCCCTCCATAAAGGTCGAGGTAAACCGCGCGGAAAAGGTAATCAGCGCAAAGCTGCTTAACAGCGACGCCGAGGCGCTTCTCGACATAGAGAGCTTAAAGTCAAAAAAGCTCGGGGACGCGCTGGAGATTATCATTGAAAGGCTTTCAGACAAGGGGTATTTCGACGACGAGGATGCCGAAATCATTCTCTCCATGGCTGACGACGAGGAGGAGGCCCTGCTGCAAAGATATCAGGGCAAGGTAGCCGAAATACTTGCCAAGCGTTCCCTGGCGTGCAGCGTCGTGCTCAACAGGATAACACAGCAGGAGCAAAGGGAAGTGGAAGAAGAAGGACAAAATTCCAGGGTGACGCCGGGACAGCTCAAATATATTAAGGATATAATAAACAAGGAGCCCAATGCCGACGTCAGCGCTATAAAAGACAATCTCAAAAACAAGGACACGCCGTTGCTGCGGATGATAAATGCAATACTCGAGGAGAACTCAAACCAAAAGCTCGATGAGCTTATAAACCTGAGTGATGATGAGATAATCAGAAAATACAAAGAGATTAAGAATAACACCGACAATACGAACTATAGCAGCGGAAACGGCAATAACAAGCAAATTGAGGAAGGCACCAATGAAGGGATAGGCGGAAACGGCAATTAAAATCCACCATCTTTTTCGGGCCCATGCAGGGAAAAAGTCGTGCTGCATGGGCCATTTTCCTGTCTTTTAATGTATCGTACGGCAATCCTTAAGGAACTCTTTATCAATCCGTCTTTTGGGCAAAAAAATACAGGCGTGTTTTTCCGTCGGGTTTTACCTGCTCCCGTCCATTTGATGCCCAAAGGTTATCCTTTATGGCATTCATTTTCCTTGCCTTCATAACGGCTGTAGGGGCAGGCGCTGCAGTCCCCGCATGAGCAAGAGACCTTCCCCTTTTTCCTCCTGATTATGGCGGCCGCAGCCGTGCCTATCACTATGGCCGCGCACGCCGCTATTATGATTATCTCTATGATGTTCATTTCACATTCTCCTGTTTTTGCAAAGGCAATTGCATTTTCTGTTGTTTGCGGCAATCGCGGCGATTGTGGCGGCGGCGATACCGGCGAATATAAATGCCGTCCACCACCACGAGCCTATGAGGTAAATCATTGTGCCCACTATGTATGAGGTGGCGAGCCAGAATAGCAAGGTGTAGTTGAATTTCCTCTTTGCGGGCAGCTCAGCCCTTGCCGTCGCCACCGCCGCAAAGCACGGCACTGTGGTCAGGTTGAAGGCGATAAAGGCTATCAGCGCGGGGACGGTGATGTTCGTCGCCTGTATCATGTTCATCACGGCGTCAATGCCGCCCAGCGCCTCGTCCGCCACAAAGCCCCCGGTTATGCACGCGGCGAGCGTTCCCATAGTAGCGACGACGTTTTCCTTGGCGACAAGGCCTGTGATGGCAGCGACCGTGAAGATCCAGCCCCACTCACCCAGTTGCCAACCGAACCCCAGGGGCGTAAACAGCGGCTGAAGAAGCTGCCCTATGCCCGCCAGAATGCTCTCGTTCATTCGGTCGTCGGGAAGGTAGCTCCAGTTCCAGTCAAAGTGGCTGATAAGCCAAATGACTATGGTTGAAGCGAGAATGACGGTGAACGCTTTCTTTATAAAGTGCTTTGCCTTATCCCAAAGGTGTATCATGAGACTCTTAAACTGCGGCGCGCGGTATGCCGGAAGCTCCATTATAAATGGCGGCACCTCTCCCTTCATAGTGGTGTTTCTCATGAGCAGCACGGAAGCCATCGCGACCGCTATGCCCACCACGTACATCGAGTACGTGATGACGTCGACGTTGCCTATGCCGAACTGCATGACTATCGCGCCCGATATCGCGGTCAGGATGGGCATCTTGGCGCCGCAGCAGAAGAAGGGTATCACCCTGATCGTCGCCGTCCTCTCGTTTTCGTCCGCAAGCGCCCTGGTGTTGATTATGGCGGGGACCGAACAGCCGAAGCCCATTATCATGGGCATGAAAGCCCTTCCCGAAAGCCCGAACTTGCGTAAAATCCTGTCGAGGATGAAGGCGATGCGCGCCATGTAGCCGCTGTCCTCGAGGATGGAAAAAAACAAAAACAGCATAAGTATCTGCGGTATAAACGAGAGTATGGAAAACAGGCCGCCCAATATTCCGTCGGAGACCAGACCTACCGCCCACCCCGCAGCGTTGCCTTCAAGGGCAGCCGCCACGGCTTCGGCGAGCGCGCCCATGCACGTGTCGAGGAAGGTTAACAATATGACGCCGGGCGAATTTATGCCGCCCGCGCCGAACAGGCCTTCAAAAAAGGTGCCCTCGAGAAATACGAAGCCCTCGGATATAACGCCCAGCGCGCCGAGGTAAAACAGGTCCTCGCTGAAGGTGAGGTGGAAAACCAAAAACAGTATGGCGAGGAAGATGGGTATTCCCAGCACCTTGTGTGTCATTACCCTGTCAATCCTGTCCGACTTGGTGAGCAGCCTGTTTTCGCCCGCAGGCTTGGTGAGCACGCTGGAGAAATTCTTTGATATGTATTTATACCTGGCGTCGGCGATCACCGCCTCGAAATCGTCGCCGAACACGTCGTCGCAAAAGCTCTCCTTGAATTCCTCGACCATCTTGATAAGGTCGGAATGAGCCTCGGCCTCCAGGGCGTCAATCTCGACGAGCTTTATTGCGTGGAAGAGCGGGTTGTCCACCTTGCCGCTTCCCTCGAGCGCTATCCTTACGTCATTGATGAGGTGCCCAAGGGGGCAGTCCTTAAGGACGGTGGAGCCCTTTCTGCCCTTTTTGCACTCCTCGTATGCGCGGTCCATGAGCTCGGCGATTCCTATGCCTTTGAGCGCCGAAATCTCCACCACGGAGACGCCTATCTTTTCCTCCAGCTTTTTTCCGTCGATTTCGGCGCCCGCCTTTTTCACCTCGTCTATCATGTTGAGCGCGATAACCATGGGGACATCGATCTCCATTATCTGCGTGGTTAGGTAAAGGTTTCTCTCGAGGTTGGTCGCGTCGACGATGTTTATCACGCAGTCGGGTTTCTCATTAAGGATAAAGTTGCGCGTGATGACCTCTTCGGGAGTGTAGGGGGAAAGGCTGTATATGCCCGGCAAGTCCACGATGGAGATGGGCTCGGGGCACTTTTTGTATGTACCTTCCCTCTTGTCTACGGTGACTCCAGGCCAATTGCCCACGTGAGCGGTAGAGCCCGTCAGGTTATTAAAGAGCGTGGTCTTGCCGCTGTTTGGGTTTCCAGCCAGAGCGAACTTAAGCATTATTTTACCTCCAGCGTGACGAGTGCCGCTTCGGATTTTCTCAATGTGAGCTCGTAGCCCCTGATGGTCACCTCGAGCGGGTCTCCGAGCGGAGCCTTCTTCCGGAGAATTATCTCGGCGCCCGGCGTGACGCCCATATCGAAAAGGCGCCTCCTTACCTTCCCTTCCCCGCCGACGCTCTTTACCGTTCCCCTTTCGCCGATTTCAAATTCGCTTAAATTCTTTAACATAACCACCCGATTGCACCTCCGTATTATGCGACCAGGATTTTCTTTGAGAAGTCCCTGTCAAGCTCCAGCCTGCCATTTTTTGAGACGCAGATGACGTTGCCGCCATCGTGAGAGAGCACCTCGATTGTTTTATTAACCTTACTTTGTTAGAACAGTCAAACTTTTTGACTGTTTATATTTTACTTCTTAATTTTTCCCTTGTCAACTGTTTGAAAAAGGCTTTAAAAAAATTTTCCAAAAAAAAGAAAATTAAATGGGCAAAACAAAATCCCCTGCCATGCCGGGCAGAGGGAAATTTGTCAAGATCGCTGAGATTGAGCCTTTACTTAAGCAGCAGGGGAAAGGGCGAGGCTGTTAATCAATTTTTGCCCATTTGGCGTAATATGTGCCCGCGGGAAGTTCGCCCAGATCGGCGCAGCCTTGCCCTGAAAAATCGGGATTTGAATACCATCCCTTAAACGCATAGCCTTGCCTGAACGGAACAAGGGTTGAAAAGTCGCCGCCCTGCCACTCCACGCTTACCACATAGCTTTTGTCCTGCGACAGGGTGCAGCCGTAAACAACGGCATTGGCTTGGGCGATAGAGGGATCCCATCCGTCGGAGAGCTGGGCGGCCTCGCAGTACAGCGTCTTGCCGAGGAAAGCGTTTCTGCCGATAACGCTTACGCTGTCGGGTATGATAAAGGAGAAGGCGCCGTCGACGTCCTTGAAAGCTCCCGCCTCAATTTTCGATACGCCGCTTCCCAAAATGACATTCTTAAGCGCCATTTCTTCCCTCGCTGAAAAGGCGCCGCACATAATGACAGCCACGCCCTCAGGAATGGTGAAGAGTTCGCAATCCTTTGCCGTCGCGTATTTTATCAGGGCAGAGCCGTCCTTTGAGTAAAGGTGGTCGTAGACTGATTTATAGTTGGTATTATCCTCGGAAACCGTTATCGCTGAAAGGTTTGTCTTTATGAATGCGCAGTTTCCTATCTCGAGCACGCCGGCGCCAATTTCCACTGTATCAAACCTGCAGGAGGCGAGCGCCATGTCGGCAATCCTCTCCACGCCCTCCGGCACGGAAAAGCTCCCCGCAGAAGCGGGCGCGCACTGAACGAGCACGGAGCCGTCGGCAGAATACAGGTGCCCATCAATTGATTTAAAATGCTCGCTGCCTTCTGCGACGTTTATCGCAGACAGGTTTTTACAGCCAAAGAAGGCGCCAGCGTCTACCTTGGCCACCGAGGCGGGGATGGTAACTTCTGTCAGCGCCTCGACTGACATAAACGCCATCCTGCCTATGCTCAAGAGCCCTTCGTTGAGCTCGAGCGAGGAAATCTTTGTCTCGGCAAACGCCATGGTGCCAATGCTCTCCACATTGCTCAGTGAGAGGTATTTGAGCTCGCTGCCAAAAAACGCCCTGTCCCCTATATGCTTTACTTTCTGGGGCGCCTCAAAGGAAATACCGGTTGGGGTATAGAGCAGCGCCGTTCCGTCTTTGCTGTAATACGATGAGCTTACCTTCTTGACGTTTTTGGACAAAAGATAATGCATTGAGCAGTCATCGGCCACGTAGACATTGGTATTGGAAATCTTCGTGTAATTGATGGGATATTCGTTGATGGCGGAAACCTGATCGTAAACCTCGTAGTAATCCCTTGACAAACACTCAAAGGCGAGTACGGGGTAGCCACCTTCGCCGGCGAGCAGCGCCTTGCCTATCGCCTCGCCCGTCTCTTTGGAATTGATTTCCACAAAGTAGGGGTCAATCTCGCCAAACATCTCGGTAAATATGTATTCTATCTGCTCCCACAACGGCTCGAGCACCTTTGTCCTGCTCTTGTGAAGCCACCTCGCATAGAGCTCCGTCCCGTCGGGAACCTCGAGGAGATCGCCCACCTTTTCCTCTTCCCTCGTATACCAGCCCTCGAGCAAATAATCCCCTATAAGCTGCCCGCTGAAGCTCAAAGTTTGAGGCGGGTTTATTATTGAGCCCGCACCTTTTTTAAAATAGAGCACCCTCTTTAAGTCTGCCGAAATCTCGCATCCCATTATCGCGAGCCTGTCGCCCAGCCAGTCTTCCGCCCAGCCGTCGGGCCTTGTCGGAGCTTCCGTTATAAACACTGCCTTCTGCACGTTTTCGTTCACTATGGGCCCGCTCATCAAGGTAACCCCGCGCGGGATGACGACCATCAGAAGGTCCTTGCAATCGTTTAACGCGCTCGGGATCACCTCTACCACCGTAAGCTCTTCATCTCCAACATATATCTTGTCGGGGATGGAAAAACAGGTATCGAGCTTGCCCGGGGCGCAGCGCATCAACACGGCGCCCTCCTCGCCGGCGCGGTACAGGTTGCCGCCTATGGACAAAAAACGGCCGTTGTCGAGGTGGACTGATATCGATACGAGGTTGGGGGATAACTCAAACGCGTCGGGGGCAATGCTCTCTATGCTCTCAGATATGAAAATTGACGACAGCAAGCCCCCGTTATTAAAGCCGTCAGCGGGTATCGTCGTGACCGGCTTTCCCTCATATACGGCGGGAAGCCTTATCTCGTCGTCAAGGCACTGGCCTATCGAAACCTCATACTTCTCTCCGCCGTCTATCAGGCGAAAACATAGGTCGGGGTTGAAGAGCTCCCATTTGGCGTAAAGCGTAAGGTGCTCAGGCGGCATCTCGGAAAAGTCGAAGGGCTCCTCAAACGTGCCGTCGTCCCTGAACCAGCCTGCAAGCGCGTAGCCGGATTTTTCCGACTGGGGCGCCTCGATGGGCTCGCCCGGCGCCGCCTTGATGGACTCCACGTCAGTGCCGCCGTTAGGGTTAAAGGTTATGATGTACCCCCATTTTGCGTAAAAGGTCATGTTCGATGTCACCGACTTTGAGAGCAGCTCGTCGGCGGGCTCTATGCCTTCTCTGTCCAGGTACCAGCCTATAAAGACGAGGTCGTCGTCCCTTGCGGGCTCCTGCGGAATGACCACTGTCCTTCCGTACGCTGCTACCTGTATTTTGAAGCTGCCGTCGGGGAACCTGCCGCCGTTGGCGTCAAAAGTGAGGGTAAACTTTATTAAGCAGGACGAAAAAAAAGACACGGCAAAGGCAATCCAAAGAAACAGCAGGGTGAACGAGCTTTTCCTTCCAACCATTTGGTTCTTCTCCTCTGTGAAAATTTCAGGCAAAAGGCAAGGCCGCGACTGAGCCTTAATTGCCGCATATCCTCTTGAATATGTTAAATTATAAAGAAACTTAAGGAAAATGTCAATAAACCGCAAAAACTTTTGTTGTGCTGCCCTTTAAAACGGCGACGGAGCGCATAAAAAAGGCGTTTTCCACCTTGCTCGGAAAACGCCTTGAAGGCCTCTCTTTACTTTATCTCCTCCACCTTTATCAGGTTGGTGAGGCCGCTCTTTCCCACGGGGACGCCTGCGGCAATTACTATTATGTCGCCCTTTGAGGCTATCTTTCTCTCCTTGCATACCTTGACGGCGGTTTTGAAGAGCTCGTCGGTGGAGCTGTGCACGGTGGTGAGAACGGGCTGTATCCCCCACGAGAGCGCCAACTGATAATATGCCTTGATGTTATCGGTTATCCCAATTATAGGATTTGGCGGACGGAAGCGGGACACCATGCGCGCAGTCATCCCTGAGCGGGTGAACACCGCTATCGCCCTTGCGTCGAGGTCTATCGCAGTGTTGCAGGTAGAATGGGAGATGGCGTCCGCCACGTTTTTTATCCTGACGTCCCTTTGCTTGAAGCGCTTTGAGTAATTGATGTGCTTTTCGGTGGCGCTGCATATGCTGCTCATGGCCTTTATGGCCTCCACCGGGTACTTGCCCGCCGCAGTCTCCACCGAGAGCATCACCGCGCTGGTCTCGTCGTACACGGCGTTGCCGACGTCGGAGGTTTCGGCGCGCGTGGGGCGGGGCTTTTCCGCCATGGATTCCAGCATCTCGGTGGCGGTTATCACCCTCTTGCCGAGCTGCCTCGCCTCCTTTATAAGCGCCTTTTGTATAAAGGGTATCTCCTCGAAGGGGATCTCAACGCCGAGGTCGCCCCTCGCTATCATTATCCCGTCGGATGCCTCTATGATTTCCTTGGCGTTCTTTACGCCCTGCGCATTCTCTATCTTGGCTATTATGTCTGTCCTGCTGCCGTTCTGCTCGAGAAAATCCCTTATCTCGGCAATGTTTTTCGCGCTGCAGACGAAAGAGGCGGCGATGAAATCGAAGTCGTGCTCGATGGCAAAGAGCAAATCCCGCTTATCGGCCTCGCTCAGATACGGCAGCTTTATCTGCTTGCCGGGCACATTTAAGCTCTTTTTGTCGGAGAGCGGACCGCCGCCCACCACTTCGCAGACAATGTCGCAGCCGTCCCTCTTTTCCTTTACCTTTAGCTCGATGAGTGCATTGTTTAAATAAACGCTGTCGCCCGCTTCGACGTCGTCGATGAGACCCTTATAGCTCACCGATACCTGCCTCTCGTCGCCCAGCACGTCGCTGGTGGTGAGGATAAACTCCTGGCCCTCGCGCAGTTTGACGCAGCCGTCCTTAAAACAGCATATCCTGAGCTCGGGACCCTTGGTGTCGAGCAATAAGGCGATGGGGATGTTGAGCTCTTCCCTCACCCTCTTGACGTTGTTTATCCTCACGGCGTGCTCCTCATAGGTGCCGTGGGACATGTTTATCCTGACGACGTTCATGCCCGCAAGCGCCATCTCCTTTATGGTCTCGTAATCGGTGCTCGCCGGGCCCAGCGTGCATACTATCTTTGTCTTTCGCATTCCGTTCCCCCGCCTTTAAAGTTTTACAAGCTCGTAGCCGTCCCTGGAATCCTTGACTGCCCAGCCCATGCCCTTTAGCTTTTCCCTTAGCTCGTCGGCCCTGGCGTAGTCCTTCATTCGGCGCGCGAGCAGCCTCTCTTCGGCAACCTTTCTCACCTCGTCGGGGACATCCCCCTCCTCCGCATCCTGCCTCGCCTCTGAAAGGCGCAGGCCGAACACTTCGTCCATCTTCAGCGCCGCCTCAAAGATATCCGCGCTCTTTTCCTCCTTTATCAGGGTAAAGAGCACTCCCAGCGCCAGGGGTATGTTGAGGTCGTCGTCTACGGCTTCCTTAAACTGCCGCATGTATTCTTCAACTAAGGCGGGGTCTGTCTTTTTTGGCGATGCCCTGTGAGCAGCCAGAGCGGAGAGCAGCCTCTCGTAAGAAACCTTTGCTCCGTCCATTGCCTCGAAAGTGAAGTTGAGGCTCTTGCGGTAATGGGCGTTCAGGCAGAAGAAGCGGAACACCATCGGGCTGTACCCCTTAGCCATCAGGTCATCCATGGTGTAGGTGTTGCCCAGCTTTTTGCTCATCTTGCCGCCGTCCACCATCATGAACTCGCCGTGCAGCCAGAACCTCGCGGGGGGCTTTCCGGAAAAGGCTTGGCTTTGGGCTATCTCGTTCTCGTGGTGGATGGGGATGTGGTCGACGCCCCCGGTGTGGATGTCGAACTGCTCGCCCAAATACTTTCTGCTCATCGCCGAGCACTCTATATGCCAACCGGGATAGCCCATGCCCCACGGGCTCTCCCATTGCATGATGTGCTCCGTGGGCGCCTTTTTCCAAAGCGCGAAATCTGCGGGGTTCCTCTTCTCCTCGTTGACGTCCACCCTCGCGCCTGCCATTTGGTCCTCAAGGTTGATGCCGCTGAGCTTGCCGTACTCGGGGAACTTGGAAATGTCAAAGTATATGCCGTCCTCTATTTCGTAGGCGTAGCCCTTTTCGAGAAGGCCTTGCACCAGCTCAATCATCTCAAAAATGTGGTCGGTTGCCTTGGGGATTATCTCCGGCTTTTCTATGTTAAGCCTCTCGAGGTCCCTGAAAAAAGCCTTGGTGTAGAAATCGGAGATCTCCTCGGGCCTCTTTTTCTGCTCGATGGAAGCCTTTACTATCTTGTCCTCGCCCTCGTCGGCGTCAGACATCAAATGGCCCACGTCGGTTATGTTCATGACGCACTTTAACCTGTAGCCGCGCAATTTGAGCGCACGGCGCAAGATGTCCGTGAAGATATAAGTCCTCATGTTGCCGATGTGGGCAAAATTGTACACGGTAGGGCCGCAGGAATACATCCTCACGGTGTTGCCGCAAAGCGGCGCAAATTCCTCCTTAGCCCTGGTCAAGGTATTGTATAACTTCATGCTGACCTCCTGAAAATAAAAGGCGCTAATGCCAAAAACCCTTCAAGAAAAAAAATTTCCGGCAGTTTACACTACCGGAAAAATTATAACAGGAAGGGAGCTATTGCGTCAATAATTTGATGTTGTTCATCGAGAAAGAAACCTCTTTATTCTTGCTCCCGTCGAGGTTTAAAAACTCCACCGAGATCTCTTCCGTCATCTTGTCGTCCAGCAGGTTTTCCCTCGCGCGGAACGGGGTATCGAAGAAGATGACGATTTCCTTTTCCTTCTTGGCAAGCTCCACATTAAACTGCCTCTTGAGGCAAACTTCCTCTTTTGCCTCAAGATTGGTCTCGCCGCCGCTGACGTACACGTTTACCAGAAAGCTGACGTCATCTCTCGAGGTGTCACCCTTGAGCTTGGCGGTAAATGCCACTCCCTTTATGTGGGAGCTCTCCTTGGGCTGGATGTTCATCCTGCTGTAGGGAAGCTCTTCTTTGGTTAGCCTGTTCTCGGACTCCGAGCCCAGCACGCTGAAGGTGGCGGACACGTATTTGATGTTGCCTGAATGCTCTGCATAGTTGCAGCCCGACGCTACGAGCATGACGCAGAAGAGAGAAAACGTGAGCGCAAAAGCCTTCTTCATATCATACCCCATGTAAAACATATGAATTTTAAGCTCTTATCTATTTTAGCACGTTTTTCAAAAAAATCAATACTTTTTTTAGATTTTGCCAAAAATAAACATTGAAAACCTCACAGCCTGTGGGCGTTTCGGAGCAAATACTTTTCCGCCTCGACGTTCCAAAGGCCCTTGTTCCTTGCGCAGATTGCGGCAAGCTCCCTGTAAACCTCGTTTGTCCGGCCCAGCTTTTCAAAGTCGGCGATGGCGACCAAGGGCATCTCGATGGTGTTGTAGATCAGCTTTTTGCCTCCCTTGATGTCGGGAAGGTTCATCACCGTGTCTATCACGCTGTCGATGCCGCCGATGTGGGTGACCATGACGGCGGGGTTGAGCCTGCCCTTTGACATCAGCTCTATGCTCTCCCTCATATCGTCGGTGTTGCCGCCGCTCGTGCCTACGATGTGAGTGGAATTGTAGTGTACGTTGTAGAAATTGAAGCTGGCGGAAAAATCCTTGTCGGTGGGGCCGGCGAAGAAGTTGAGGCAGCCGTCCCTGCCCAGGATGCGGTCGGCCTGCTCGACGAGCGCCTTTACGGGCGCGAACACGAACACGTCGTCATAGCCTGTGCCGCCGGAAAGCTCGAGCAGTTTCTGCGTGGCGTCACCGCCCGAGGAGTTGAAGTAGACGAGATTTACCCCACGCTCTGCGGCGTATTCGGGCGAAAAGAGGTTGCCTGCCCTGTTCAGCCTCTCCTCGTCGATGTCGGTTACCACGAGGAGAGAAGGCTTTCTGTCGCAGTTTAAGGCGTAATCAATGGCTCCGAGGCCCATGGGCCCCACTCCCGCGAGGATTGCCGTCTTGCCGCCCTCGACGATGCCCATTTTGTGCACGTAGCTGCCGCTCTCAGTGTGGTAGCTGGCATGGAAAGCTCCCACGATGCAGCTCATGGGCTCTGCGAGCGAGCCTGTGAAGAAACTGTCGCTCTCATAGGCGAGCAGGCATTCGCACTCCA
Source organism: Clostridiales bacterium (assembly GCA_012519285.1). Lineage (GTDB taxonomy): Bacteria > Bacillota > Clostridia > Christensenellales > HGM11417 > JAAYQN01. The sequence goes on along the minus strand of JAAYQN010000017.1, from coordinate 1,409 downwards.
TGACCTCGTTAGGGATTATCACGTATGTGGCGTTGCCGCCGATGTACCTGTAAGAGTAGCCGGGGGCGTACAAAGAGCCCTTGTAGTTCATCGCTGGCTGCACGGTGAACTTTTGGCCCGCCCTGAACTTGCGGCCCCACTTTTTGCCCACCTCGACGAGCTCCCCGCAAAACTCGTGGCCTGTGATTACGGGGTTTACGTCCGCGTCGGGGGGAACCCTCTTGTGCTCCTTGCCCTGCTTTACAGCCTTGTAGGTGGACATGCAGATACTGTCTGTAACTATCCTCGCGAGTATCTCGTCTTCCTTTATGGGAGGGAGCTCAAATTCCTCAAGCCTCAAGTCGCCTTTGCCGTAAAGCCTGATCGCCTTGGTCTTCATGTATTCTCCTTTTTTGCTTTATATAATTAATGTATTATGCGTGTTATGCCGGAATGGTTAAAGCGCAGGGCGTTGCCGCCGCGCCCTGACCCAAAGGCGTAGCGCCTTCTACATTATGGTTACCCCGTACTCCAGCGCTGCGTCCTTAATCTTCTGCGGCAGCTTGCCGTCGGAAATGAGTACGTCTATGTCGTCGAACGCGGCGAAGGTGTATGGCATAACCTTGCCGACCTTGGAAGAGTCCATCAGCATAATCTTCCTCTTGGCCTTTTTAAGGACGAGGCGCTTGAGCTCGGCCTCGGAATGGGAACCGCAGGTGAAACCGCCGTCCAGCGTAAAGGCGGTGGTACCCATTATCGCCATGTTGATGTTGAGGTCATTAAGCTGCTGATCGCACGCCATGCCGCTGGTGGCAAAGTTATTGCGGCTCAGCATGCCCCCCAGCACGGTTATGCTGGGCATCTTCTTCCTTGCAAGCTCTAAGGCGATGTTTATTCCATTGGTTATTATGGTGTAGTTGACGTCGAGCATCTGCTTGACGAGGTAGAGGCTGGTGGAACCGCTGTCGATGAAAATCGATAGCCCCGTTTCGAGTATGGAGGCGCACTTTTCGGCGATTATCTTCTTCTCCTCCACGTTTACCGCCGTCCTCTCGTGAAAGTAGTCCTCGGTCTCCTTCTGGAATTCCTTTACGGATATGGCGCCTCCCCTAACCCTTATTATCTCGCCCTGCTCCTCGAGGTAAATGAGGTCGCGCCTTAAGGTCATGGAAGAGTAATCCTTAAACCTCTCCATCAGCTCGTCGAGGGAAATCCTCCCCTGCGCCTCGATGAGCTCCCTTATCTTGTTTATCCTCTCGGTATTCAAACCTATGTACCTCTCCAAGGTTTTTTCCCATTATAGCATAATGGTAAAAAAATATCAACTTTTGGATTATACATTACAAAAATCGTGTTAAAAAATAACATTCCATTTCGGTATTCTGCCATATTTTTCGCCCCTTTTATCCTTTACTTTTATCGGCCTTTGG
>JAAYQN010000077.1 GCA_012519285.1 Clostridiales bacterium | reverse complement strand
AAGGCGCTGTCCAGGTCCTCAAGTATGTCATCGATGTGTTCGAGGCCTATTGACAGCCTGATGGTCTGGGGCTTAATCCCTCCCGCAAGCAGTTCCTCTTCGGTGAGCTGGCTGTGGGTGGTGCTGGCGGGATGGATTACCAGCGACTTGGCGTCGGCGACGTTGGCGAGCAGCGAGAACAGCTCGAGCGAGTCCACAAACCTCCTCGCCTCGTCTAGAGAGCCCTTTATCTCGAAGGTAAAGATGGAGCCGCAGTACCTGGGGAAGTATTTTTCCCTCAGCTTGGCATACTCGTTGCCCGGCGCCGCGGGATGGTTTACCTTCGCCACGTAGGGCGACCGGGAAAGGTATTCCACCACCTTAAGGGCGTTCTCGTTGTGGCGCTCAACCCTGAGAGAGAGTGTCTCAAGACCCTGCAGCAGCAGGAAGGAGTTGAACGGCGAGATACACGCCCCCGTGTCGCGCAGCAGCGTCACTCTTGCCTTTGAGATGTAGGCGAGGTTGCCGAACGCCTGGGTGTAGCTTAAGCCATGGTAGCTTGGGTCGGGCTCGACGAGCTTTCTGAACCTGTCGCTCTTTTCCCAATCGAACCTTCCGCCGTCGACGATGACGCCGCCGATGCTGGTGCCGTGTCCGCCGATGAACTTGGTGGCGGAATGGATCACGATGTCCGCGCCGTGTTCAAAGGGCCTGAAAAGGTAAGGCGTGGCAAAAGTATTATCCACTATGAGCGGCACGCCGCGGCTGTGGGCGATTGGGGCAATTTTTTCAAAATTCACGATGTTGCAGTTGGGGTTGCCCAAAGATTCCACGAACACCGCCTTGGTCCTGCCGTCTATTGCCCTCTCGAAACTCTCCACGTCGTCGGGATTTACCAGCGTCGCCGTAATGCCGTAATTTGGGAGGGTGTGCACGAAGAGGTTGTATGTACCGCCGTAAAGGGTGTTTGCCGAAACGATGTTGTCCCCCGCGCCCGCGATGTTCATCACGGCGTAGGTTATCGCGGCGGAGCCGGAAGACGTGGCGAGAGCTCCCACGCCGCCCTCGAGCGCCGCCACCCTCTTTTCGAACACGTCGGTCGTGGGGTTCATGATCCTGGTGTATATGTTGCCGAACTTCTTGAGGGCGAAGAGATCCGCCCCGTCCTGGCTGTTCTCAAACACGTAGGAAGTGGTCTGATAAATGGGTACCGCCCTCGACTTGGTGGCGGGGTCTACTTCCTGTCCAGCGTGAACCTGCAACGTTTCAAATTTATAGCTCATATTCCTTTTCTCCTCATGGCTTTTATTGATATATTTAAATATTTTAAATCAGTACAAAACGGCAATTATGCCATAGCCTTTATGCTGCCTAAAGCAATATCTCCTTCCGCCCCCTTAAGGGGCACATCATGCAGCTTCTGCCTGTAGCGGCTGCGATATGAAAATGAGGTAAATCAACAACTGTTTTCATATCATATTAAACCTATATTATTAGTATGTTTTTATTATACATTTGGTGCTGGCCTATGTCAAGGAAAATAAAAAACTTTTCAAAAAAATTTCTCTGGCTTTTAAACGCTGCCAAGAGCCGCACGCAATGCCTTTTAATAGGCATAGGTATTGCCTCTCTTTTTCGCCTTGTAAAACAGCTGGTATTTGCCGTTGTTTTTCGCTGCCCAGCCTTTTTACCGTCAGTATTTGCGTATCTTTGGCTCGCGCGTGCCTCCTTACACAAAAAGGCCGCGATATGCGGCCTTTTTATCGTGTTACCTTGCGCCGAATTTGTACACCGTGCGGGAGCGGAAGAGGGCGCCTGCCTTTAAAACGGGCGAGGGGAAATGGGGCTTGTTGACGCTGTCGGGGTAGTGCTGCGTCTCAAGGCAGAGGCCAAAGCGTTTCCCGTAAATCCTGCCGCCTTTTCCGCTAATTCCCGAAAGGAAGTTGCCGCTGTAAAACTGCACTCCCGGCATATCCGTAAAGACTTCCATAAGGATTCCGCTCTCGTCGCAGAAGAGTTCGCAGGCCTTTTTATAGCCTTCTTCAAGGCAGAAGTTGTGGTCATAGCCGCCCGCCACCGCAAGCTGCGGATCGTCCGCCTCAATGTCCCGCCCTATGGATTTAAATTCTGTAAAGTCAAAGGGCGTGCCCTCTACGCTTTTTATCTCTCCCGTGGGGATGAGTCCTGCGTCAGTCGGGAGCATGGAACGGGCGTTTATCTTGAGCTCGTGGGAGAGGATATCTCCGCAGCCCCTTAAATTGAAATAGCAGTGGTTGGTAAGGTTTACAACGGTGTCCATGTCGCTTTTTGCGAGGTAGTCGATGATAAGCCCGCCGTCGTCTGAAAAAGCGTAAGTCACCTCGACACCGAAGTTGCCGGGATACCCTTCATCCATATGGGGGCTGAAGAGGCGAAGCTTTAGCCTGCCGCCGTCGGGCTCGGCCTCCCACACCTTTTTGTCAAAGCCCTCTTTGCCGCCGTGCAGATGGTTTTTGCCGTCGTTGGGATAAAGGCGGAACTCTTTGCCGTTCAAGGCAAAGCGCGCGCCGCCTATGCGGTTTGCATACCTTCCCACTATGGCGCCGAGGTACCCGCCCTTTGCAAGGTATTCGCCGGGGGTATCGAAGCCGAGCGCCACGTCGATGAGCTTTCCGCCGCGCCCGCGGATTAAAAGGCTCTGCACAGTGCCTCCCAGGTCGAGGATGCGGGCGCTTTCGCCCCTCGCGTTTTTAAGGGTAAAGACGTGAACCTGCCTGCCGTCCGCCGTCGTCCCGAAAAAATCCCTTTTCATATTCATCTCAAATAATCTCCGTTAAATCCTCTATAATCTCGCCGGCGCTGCGGCTGCCGTCGAGCTTAAAATCGCACGCCTCAAGGTATATGCCCTTTCTCGCCTCGTACAGTTTTGCCACTGCTGCGGCGCCCTGCTTAAGGAGCGGTCTGCCGACGCCCTTTGCCCTCTCCAGACAGACCTCGAGCGGAGCGTCGAGGTAAATCAGCAGGCAGCAGCCCTTT
>JAAYQN010000076.1 GCA_012519285.1 Clostridiales bacterium | reverse complement strand
ATTCAGGGCCTCGACAAGCCGGTAAACGATCTCTCGAGGGGCTGCAAAACAGAGGATATAGTTTGCGCGGCGGCTATCGTCGCCTTAAAGTGCAAGTAGGAAGGTAACAAAATGAAGATTCTGGTTTTGAATGCGGGAAGTTCTTCCTTAAAATATCAGTTGATTGATATTAAAACGGAAAAAGTGCTGGCAAAAGGCGTTTGCGAACGCATTGGCATAGAAGATTCCCTTTTAAAGCATAAGACGACAGGGCAGGAAGAGATTGTCATAAATAAGGATATGCCCAGTCACACCGAAGCCGTATCCCTTGTTTTAAACACATTGGTCTCCGAGCAATACGGCGTTATAAAAAGCATGGATGAAATATCGGCGGTCGGTCACAGAATACTACACAGCGGCGAAGATTTCAAATGCTCAGTAGTTATTACCGACGAGGTAATAAAGATTTGCGAAAAGAACATTAAGCTTGGGCCCCTTCACATGCCTGCCAATGTTATGGGCATAAAGGCGTGCAGAAAGGTGATGCCGAATACCCCGATGGTTGCGGTTTTCGACACCGCTTTCCATTCCACTATGCCGGAGTACGCCTACATGTACGCCATTCCTTACGAGGATTATGAGGCATATAAAGTGAGGCGTTACGGTTTCCACGGCACCAGCCATAAGTACGTCTCAAGCGAGGCGGCTCGCTACCTCGGCAGGGACATAAAGGAGCTGAAGATAATCACCTGCCACCTCGGCAACGGCTCTTCCATCGCCGCGGTATGCAGGGGAAAGTGCATAGACACATCCATGGGCTTTACGCCTCTTGAAGGGCTTCCCATGGGAACGAGGAGCGGAAACATAGACCCCGCAGCGATTGAATATCTTATGAACAAAAAGGGATATAATATATCTGAGGCGCTTGACTACCTCAACAAAAAGAGCGGCGTGCTTGGGATATCAGGCGTAAGCTCGGATTTTAGGGACCTTGTCGCCGCGGAAAAAGAGGGAAACAAGAGAGCCGCGCTTGCGCTTGACATTTTCTCCTACAACATAAAAAAATACATAGGCACGTACGCCGCCGCGATGAACGGCCTGGACTGCCTCGTGTTCACGGCGGGAATTGGCGAGAACACCGCCGAGGTGAGGGAAAGGGTGCTGGCGGGCATGGAATTCTTGGGCATACAGGGGGACATGGAAAAGAATCGCGAGAAGAACAACGGCAAGATAAGGGACATAACCGCGTCCGGCGGAAGAGTGAAGGTTCTCATCATTCCCACCAACGAGGAGCTGGTCATAGCGCGCGAAACTTACGAATTGGTGCGTTAATTGTTTGACATGAGCGGCTTCGTCCAATATAATTATTAAATATGTAAGGTGAACGATATGGTGCTCGATATCACTGAGGCCAAAAAATACCCAAGCAGGAGCTACAGCTTCGACTTCAAGTTTACGCCTCAGGAAATGGTCCTTAATAACCCGCTCGCAAAATTTGTTGGCAACGCGCGCTTTAAGGGCAGCTACATTTTTTCAGGCGGAAAAGTGTACGTCAAGGGCGATATAACATATTCCATGAAGTATCCCTGCGACAGGTGCCTTAAGAAGATAAATTATAAAGACACCATACCGTTTGAAGAGGTCTTTTACGAATTTTCAGACGACAAGAGCGATTACACCTACAACGGCAATCTCCTTGACTTGGCAAAACCCGCGGACGACTACCTGATACTGAATATGCCTTTGGGCATGGTGTGCGACAAGCAGTGCAAGGGCATATGCCCGCAGTGCGGGAAGAATTTGAATCAGGGAAGCTGCGATTGCCAGGAGCAGGAGATTTCCAGAAACCCCTTCTCAAAGCTCTTGGGCGGCAAATTTTAACAGACAGGAGGTGCAAAGATGGCAGTACCAAAACGCAAGGTATCACAGGCAAGGCGCGACTCCAGGGCCGCGGCGAATGTGAATTTGAAAAAGCCTTCCCTTGCCGAGTGTTCACATTGCCACGAACTCAAGCCGAGCCACGTGGTTTGCCCCAAGTGCGGCTACTATAACGGCGAGCTGGTGGTTGTAAAGAGGGAAAAGAAGAAAGAAAATTAAGAGCTTTCCATGCAGCAGTTTGCGGCGCTTTGAAAAGGCGCCGTTTTGTATTTTTCAACAATTTATAATCTATACGCGCGGGTTTTTTTAAAAAGGCGGGATTAATTTGAAAAATCTTTTCTTTACGCTTGAGATTTTTCTTCAAATATGTTAAATTATATCCGATAGCTTCCTGAGAGGAGCTAAATTTATTTACAGGAGAAAAGCAGGTATGGCGAAATTTAAGGATGCTTTGGATGGCTATTTTGGCGTATCCAAAAGCGGCTCAAAATTCGGCACCGAGATCTTAGCGGGTCTCACCACCTTCTTCACGATGGCCTATATCATGTTCGTCAACCCGATGATTTTGGGTGATGCCGGAATGCCTACGGGCGCAGTCTTTTTGGCGACAATCTTTGCCACGGTCATCGGTACATTGGTAATGGGCTTGTTTGCCAACGTTCCCTATGCGGTAGCTCCCGGAATGGGCCTCAACGCCTTCTTTACCTACACGATTTGCAAAGGAATGAGATTTACCTGGCAGCAGGCTCTCGCAATGGTGTTTATTTGCGGTATCATCAACATCCTTATTACCGTGACAAAGGTGCGCAAGCACATCATCAAGGCGATACCCAAGAGCCTTCAATATGCCATCGGCGGCGGCATCGGTTTGTTTATAGCCTATATTGGTTTGCTTAACGTAGGCCTTATCAATTTCACCGCCGCCGGAGTTCCCGAACTTGTCGATTTCACAAATTGGAATCTCATTATTCCCATCATAGGACTTATTGTTACAATAGCGCTTCTTCTGTTCAGGGTTAAGGGCGCGATACTCATCGGTATAATCTTCTCCACCATCCTTTGCATCGCTACCGGAGTTTCCGACATCAACAGCGTTACCTTCAGCGTTGATAGCTGGGGACAGGATTTTAACGAGCTTGGCACCACGTTCGGCTCCGCTT
>JAAYQN010000075.1 GCA_012519285.1 Clostridiales bacterium | reverse complement strand
GCGGCTATGTCCTGGACCATGGGCTCCCTGCACATGGTGCTCTCCAGCTTTTCCCTGGCCTTTAAGACCTTGTAGGCGGTATCTCTTATGCTGCGGCTCACCCTCAGCGAGTTTACGTCCTTTAAATACCTCCTTATCTCGCCGATTATCATGGGCACCGCGTAAGTTGAAAACCTTACGTTCATGTTGAGGTCGAAGTTGTCAATCGCCTTTATCAGCCCTATGCAACCGATTTGAAACAAGTCATCGCAGTTTTCCTTGTTCTGCCAGTACTTTTGAATTACCGACAGCACAAGCCTTATGTTTGCCATCACGAATTCCTCGCGCGCCTTTGTGTCTCCCTGCTTTATCCTGACAAGCATCTCACGCTGCTTTTCGGCGCTCATCTTTGGAAGCGTCGAAGTGTCCACGCCGCAAATGTTGACCCTGTTACCCATACAGCGACTCCTTGACAGGTATTCTTCAGGCTAACAGAAATCAATAAAGGCTATGTACCGCGGAGCGGCAAATCTATGTTGTGCGGCTTGTCCCCTTTATATTCCCTTTACTCCAAACTTTGGGGCGGAAAAGGGGCGCTGTCATCACGACAGCCTGATAAGCTCTTTCTTAAGCCTTCCTATTATCTTTTTCTCGAGACGGGATATGTAGCTTTGGGATATTCCCAGCATGTCTGCCACTTCCTTCTGCGTCTTTTCCGCCTTTCCGTTGAGGCCGAAACGCAGCTGCATTATCTCCTGCTCGCGCGTCCCCAGCTTTTTGAGGGAGAGCATGAGTATTTCCTTTTCCACGTTGCTCTCTATGTTCTTGTAAACCACGTCAGCCTCGGTGCCGAGAATGTCAGACAGCAGCAGCTCGTTGCCCTCCCAGTCGGTGTTGAGAGGCTCCTCGAAAGAGACCTCGCTGCGCAGCTTTACCGTGCGCCGCAGGTACATGAGAATCTCGTTTTCTATGCACCTGCTGGCGTAGGTGGCAAGTTTAATGTTCTTCTCGCTGTTGAAGGAATTTACTGCTTTGATAAGCCCTATGGTTCCCACGGAAATAAGGTCCTCTATGTCTATGCCGGTATTCTCAAACTTTTTGGATATGTACACGACCAGCCTTAAGTTGTGCTCGATGAGCTTTGCCTTGGCCTCCCCGCTGCCCGCGTCGAGCTCTTTAAGACACCGCTGTTCCTCCTCGCGGCTGAGCGGGCTGGGGAGGACGTCGCTTCCGCTGATGTAATACAGCAGCCCCTTCTCGACATTGATGTTGAAAAGCTTTAAAAGCGCAGCCGCCATCTTTTTGAGAAAAACTATCATGTCTGACCACCAACCCCTCAGACAATCATGTCGCAATGCAGGAGGGCGTCGCAGCCAAGCCCCTCAAAGGAAGATGAGACAGCCCCTACTGATACATTTTCTATTATATTCGGCTTATCCTCAAAATATATCAACAATTTTTGTGCCTTAAAGATGACCATGCTGGAACTCGAGCTGTGCGCCGTAAAATACTCCTTCACCTTAAATTCCCCTTCCGCGGCGCTTTCAAAGGCGCCTTTGAGCACCATTTTCTTTGCCAGCCTCTTCCCTATCACCAGCACGGGCGAGCCGTCATCGTCATACAGCCTGTTGCCGGTGTCGGCGAAAGCTGTGGCGGCAAACCTCTTCCCCTTGTATTCCAGCTCAATTTGCCTGAGCAGCGGGTATACGCTCCTTTTTTTCTGAAGGTATTTCGCCAAATCCAGCACCAGCTTGAGGCACAGTGCGCACGCGCCGACGATGACGCCGATGGGCACGTCGAAATCGTAAATCAGCGCCGCCGCGGAGCGCATGTCCGCCTTCATCAAAAAGAGCAGCCCTATCGCCGCGCCCCCGAGAGCAAATGTGTAGCACATAAAGAGAAGGTATGCGACCAAAATCCTCTTTCCCGTGGGCGGGCAGGCGAACATGCTCATAAAAAATCCCACGAGAAGCTTTATAGACAGCAGCGGCAGGTCTCCAAGCTCCAAAAGGGGCAGCAGCGCGGCGAAAACGGTTCCCAGCAGGGCGCCGCACGAAAGCCTTGCCCACCCCGCGCGAGTTTTCAGCGTCTTTGCCACGGCGTAGAGCAGTATGTAGTCCATGATGAAGTTGTCCAAAATGACATATTCTATGTATACTGTCATCTTCCCGCCGCGGCCCCGGCGATTGCCTTGAGGCTTAAGCCTCTGTATTATAACCCCAGGAGTGGGGCAAAAAACTTCAGCATTTGTCGAAAAAGGGGGCGCATTTTGGCGCACTTTGTCGCGGCCTCACATCTTCGCAAGGTGCTGACAATGTTTGGTAAAAACGCTTTTAAATGTTATACTTAAAATGTTATAATTGTATCAAAATTCTTTTTAATGGTTGCGAGATGTTAATTAAGGACTTGTTCGAGCGCAAAAAGGTGGTCTATTCCTTCGAGCTCTTTCCGCCAAAGCCCACTTCCCCCATCGAGACGCTGCAAAAGGCGCTGGATGAGCTGAAAGAGCTTTCCCCCGACTACATAAGCATAACCTACGGGACGGGTGCGGGCATTGGCGATAACACTCTGAACCTATGCCGCCTGATAAAGCGAGAATACAAAATTGAGCCGCTCTCCCACCTTACCTGCATACATTCCAACAAGCAGGGGATACTTAAGTACCTTAAGGAGCTTGAGGCAAGCGGCATCGAGAACATCCTCGCGCTGAGGGGAGACGTAAAGCCCGACTTTCCGTTATCCAAGGACTTCAGATACGCCAGCGAGCTGATAGAATTCATCAGGCAGCACGGCAACTTCGGGATTTCCGCGGCGTGCTACCCCGAGGGGCATTTTGAGGCGCCCGACATCGTCGCCGACATAAAGAATTTAAAGAAAAAGGTGGACGCGGGGGCGCAACACTTAAATACCCAGCTCTTTTTCGACAACGAGGACTTTTACAGGTTTATGGACATGGCGCAGATAGCGGGAATTGGCGTGCCCATCCAGGCGGGCGTCATGCCCCTGGTCAAGAGAAGGCAAATAGAGCGAATAATCGGCCTTACGGGCGTCAAAATTCCCGCCAAGATATCCCGCATGCTCGCAAAGCTCGGAGACAGCGACCAGGCGCTCTTCGACGCGGGGATAGCTTACGCCACCGAGCAGATAATTGACCTGTTAAGCTACGGCGTCAGGGGAATACACCTGTACATAATGAATAACGCCGCCGTGGCTAAGAGGATAACGCAAAACATCTCTTCCATCATAAGGGGCCAATGAAAAAGGATATAAGGGAACATATAAGGGAAAACGTAATTATTCTGGACGGCGCCATGGGCACCATGCTCATGGCGAGCGGGGCGAGCGACGGCGTCTGCCCTGAGGCGCTCAACATAACCCGTTCCGAGCTGATAAGGGATATCCATCGCAGGTACGCAGAGAGCGGGGCCCAGGTGATTTACTCCAACACCTTCGGCGCGAATTCCGCCAAGCTGCCAAAAGGCTACGGCCTCGAGCAGGTCATAGCGGCCGCCCTGGAGAACGCCGGAAAGGTCGCCGCGGGAAGGGCATGGGTGGCGTACAACATGGGCCCTTCGGGAAGGCTGCTCGAGCCCCTCGACGATTTTACCTTCGACGAGGCTTACGAGCTCTTTAAGGAGCAGGTGCTGCTCGCAAAAAAGCACGGCGCCGACCTCATAGTGTGCGAGACCTTTTCCAGCCTTTACGAGATAAAGGCGGCTATCCTTGCCGCAAAGGAAAACTGCGACCTTCCGGTGTTTGCCACCATGAGCTTTGAGGAAAACGGGCGCACCTTCCAGGGTACCGACGTAAGGTGCATGGCGCTCACACTCGAGGGGCTGGGCGCCGACGCGATAGGGATAAACTGCTCGCTCGGGCCTGCGCAGATACTTCCCATCGCGAGGGAGCTCGTTCAGTGGACTGACCTTCCCGTCATCGTAAAGGCAAACGCCGGCATGCCCAAAAAGGACGGCACTTACTCCGTCGGCTCACAGGAATTTGCCGACGTTTACGAGGACCTGCTGGAGTGCGGGGTATCCATAATAGGCGGCTGCTGCGGCACCGGACCAGAATACATAGCAAGGCTCGCCCAGCTCGCCCGGGGCAAAAAGCCTAAGGCAAGGCAAGAGCTGGGGTTTACTGCGGTGTGCTCCGCCGTAAGAGCAATCAGGATAGAGGGCGTCCGCGTCGTGGGCGAGCGCCTCAACCCCACAGGAAAGAAGGCGTACCGGCAGGCGCTGATCGAGGGCGACATGGATTATATCCTCGAGCAGGGCTATTCCCAGTGCGAGGCGGGCGCAGAGATCCTCGACGTCAACGCGGGCATTCCGGACATCGACGAGGCTGAGATGCTGCCCAAAATCGTGAAGGAGCTTCAGGCAAACCTGCACGTTCCGTTGCAAATAGACAGTTCCAAGCCCGAGGCCATAGAGAGAGCGCTGAGGTACTACAACGGAAAGCCCATAGTCAATTCGGTAAACGGCGACGAGCAGAGCTTAAACGCCATACTGCCGCTGGTCAAAAAGTACGGCGCTTGCGTGGTGGGGCTTACCCTCGATGAGAGGGGGCTGCCGGAAGACCTCGAGCGGCGCCTGGAGATAGCGAGAAAAATAGAGAAATATGCCCAAAGTTACGGCATCAAGAAAAGAGACCTTATCTTCGACACCCTGGCCCTTGCCGTAAGCGCCGAGCAGGGGCAGGCGAGGCACACGCTGGAGGCTGTGAGGGCATTCAGCTCCATGGGATACAAGACGCTGCTGGGCATCTCCAACACTTCCTACGGAATGCCCAACAGGGAAGCGATTAACGCAGCCTTTCTGACCATGGCTCTGCAGTGCGGGCTCAACCTCCCCATAATAAACCCACAGTCAGAGGTAATGATGGGCGCGATAAGGGCCTTCAAGGTGATAAGCGGGATCGATGAGGGAACCCGAGTCTACCTTGAGGCTTACGGCGCACAGGTGCCAGCAATAGAGGGCGACGCCCTGAAGCAAGCCATAATAAAGGGGCTTGAAACCGAATGCAGGGAAGAGGCAAGCAGGCTGCTCGAAAAAACTCCCCCGCTCGAGGTAATAAACGGATACATTATCCCCGCGCTCGACGAGGTGGGGGCGCTCTACGAAAAGGGCAAGTTTTTCCTACCTCAGCTAATAAGAGCCTCGGAGAGCGCCAAGGCGGCGTTTGAAGAAATAAAGAAGAGGCTGCCAAAGGCCCAAAATGAGGGCGAGAAGATACTTCTTGCCACGGTCAAGGGCGACGTGCACGACATTGGAAAAAACATAGTCAAGACGGTGCTTGAAAATTACGGCTACTGTGTGGTTGACCTCGGCAAAAACGTGGAGCCTCAACAAATCTTAAATGTGGCGAGGGAGCAGGGCATAAGGCTTGTCGGCCTCAGCGCCCTGATGACCACCACAGTCTCGAGCATGGAGGCCACCATAAGGCTGATAAGGGAGAGCGGCTACGAATGCTCGATTGTAGTGGGCGGCGCCGTGCTCACCGAAGACTACGCCAAAAAGATAGGCGCCGACTTCTACGCCAAAGACGCCAACGCCGCAATAAAGATAGTAAAGGAATTCTTTGGAAGTTAATCAACTCAAAAAATAAACGTATCTATAAAGGCTTGCCTTATGGGCAGGCCTTTTTGTTTACGACGAAAGTGCAGAAGGATTGCAACATTTGCCTGCCCACTTATTTTTGGGGCGCCAGAAAAAAACACCAAACTACCCCCTCAATAATATAATGAATTATATGTTAAACAATTTTTCTTCAAGGCGCAAAAGTCTTTCAAAATACTTGCGGGCAAAACGGAGGCAAAAGAGATGAAGGAAATACTAAAAATGGAAAACGTCTCCCACACCTACCATTCCGACGAGGGGGAAACGCTTGCGGTAAAGGACATTACCTTGAGCGTTACTGAAGGGGAATTCGTAGCGATAATCGGCCCGTCGGGCTGCGGTAAGACCACAATCCTCTCGATGATTGCCGGCCTTATCAAGCCAACCGCGGGCAAAATCATTTTGGACGGAAAGGAAGTCGAAAGGCCCGGCGAAGACATAGGCTACATGTTTCAGAGGGACCAGCTGCTGCCGTGGCGCAAGATATGGAAAAACGTGCTGCTCGGTCTTGAGATAAAAAAGATTTCAACTCCCGAAAACATTGAATACGCCAAAGTGCTCCTGGAAAAATACGGGCTGGGGGAATTCAAGCAGCATTATCCCTTCCAGCTCTCGGGAGGGATGAAACAGAGGGCGGCTCTCATCAGGACGCTCGCATTCAAGCCCAAGGTCCTGCTCCTCGATGAGCCCTTTTCGGCGCTCGATTATCAGACCAGGCTCAACGTGTGCAACGACGTCTACGCCATAATAAGGACAGAAGGAAAAACGGCGGTTTTAGTTACTCACGACATAGCCGAGGCCATCTCTCTCGCGGACAGGATCATCGTGCTGACCAAAAGGCCCGGCACCATAAAGAACGAATACCAGCCAAATTTAGGCAACATTCAAAGCCCCATTAAGAGGAGAGAGCATCCTTTTTTCAGGAAGCTCTTTGAGAACATCTGGAGGGACATCTGCGATGAGGAACAAATGCAGTAACTGCTCGGCAGAGCATGAGATATATTTGAGAAAAAAAAGGAAATACAACCTCTTGATACGCATATCGAGGTTTGGCCTGCTCTTTGCGCTGCTCGGGTTGTGGGAGCTCTTTGCCTTGCTTGAAGTAATCGACAGCTTCACCATGAGCTCTCCCTCGCGCATCGTCAGGACGTTCGCGCTGCTGATCGAGAGAGGCGACCTCTTTGAGCACATGTTCATAACGCTGTACGAGACCATAGTGGGCTTTCTGCTCGCCACCGTGATCGGGACGCTGGTCGCCATAATCTTATGGTACTCAAAGACTTTAAGGCAGATAATCGAGCCCTATGTGGTGGTCTTGAACAGCCTGCCCAAGGTGGCGCTTGGCCCTATCATAATAATCTGGTTCGGTGCGGGGTATAAGGCAATTATCGTGATGGCAATCATAATCTCCGTCATCATAACCATCTTAACCATGCTGCACGGCTTTCTCTCGTGCAGCAAGAGCAACTTGCTGCTGCTGGAGTCTATGGGAGCCACAAAGCTTCAGGTACTTACCAAACTCGTCCTGCCCCATTCCCTACCTGATTTCATATCGGTGCTCAAGATAAACGTGGGCATGTCGTGGGTGGGCACGATAATGGGAGAGTACCTGGTATCGAGGGCGGGCCTTGGCTACCTTATAGTGTACGGAGGGATAGTGTTCAACCTGGACCTTGTCATGACGAGCACGATAATCCTCTGCGCCCTGGCGGGGGTGATGTATTTTCTGGTGGCGAAGCTCGAGAAGGTTTTAATTAAATGGAGATAAAATGAGGGGGCGGTCATTCGCCCCCAATTATTTCCGTCTTATCTGACCTTTTGGCGGTCTATTGCAGGGCGGGGTTTTTTTTAACGCGCTTTAAGGCGAGGCGGGGGGTTTGAGCCTCAAAGCAGGCGACGAAAGCGATGAACATGACCCCTATTATTCCCTGGATGGGATAGATGTAGGTTATTATATATGAAAAGCCCATCCTCGAGAACAGGAAGGCGGTGACTGAGAGGAAGGCGTACAGCGCCACCTCGTTCTTAAAAAATCCTGCCATATATTCCCTGAGGGGATACAGGGAGGAAATCAAAGTGGTAAAGATGGCAAAAGACAGCACCAACGCTGAGAGCGCCCCCAAAAGGGGCATGCTCTTTGCGGCCAGCGCCACCATCGGCATCTCCATCCCCTGTATCTCCGAATAATTGAGCCTCATCGCGGTCAGCATGAGGGCGAGAAGCGCCGTAATTATCGCTGCGGCCGTTCCGCTCGCCACTTTCGCCTGCCTTACCGTCATCTCCCTGCCCGATGAGATGATGATGGGGGAAGAGAGCAACATGTTCATCGCTACGTAAAGCGTCGCGTTGAATAGGGAATGGATGACGCCCTTGCTGCTGATCAGCTCCCAACTATCGGACGCCGACCCTCTTAATGCCGAGAGTGAGAGCGCGCACGCGGCTATGATAAACGCCACCACGATGGGGACCAGTACGCTGTTTACGTTGAGAAGCCCCTTTAGCCCTTTGCGGGTCACGTATATGGCGGCGCCCAGCATCGGCAGGGACAAAAAGGGGAATCTGCCGCCGTAGCCCAGGCTCTCTCTGAAGAGGGCGTCGGCTCCCGCGAGCATGGCGGCAAAGAGTATGAGGTAGCAAAAAGCCAAAAAGAAGTTGAAAGCGGCGCCGTACTTTTTCAGGAGCACGCCGGTCACCTCAAACATCCTGCCCGTTTTTACACGCCTTCCCAGGTTGAAAAAGAGCAGGCCCGTAAAGTAAAAGAGCGCTCCCGCGGCGAGCACGGAAAGCGCCATGGACAGGGTGCTGCCCGCGAAAAAGGCCAGTATCTCCCTGCCCGAGGCAAAGCCCGCGCCTATTATGGTGCCGACGAAGAGCAGGGCCGTCTTTATTCCGACGATGACGCTTTTCCCCTCAAGACGCATTTCTTCCTCCGCAAAATTATGGTGTGTATTCTTTAAAAATATATGCGCCGAAAAGCCAAAGAAAAACCTCGAGCCTTTAAGGGCCATTTTTTTACGAAAATCGGCTTGGAAAAAGAAAAGAGCCGCCCCATAAGCAGGCAGCTCTTCTAAAGGCCAATTTCACAAGGAAAAGGGCTCGCTAAAGTGGGTTTGTGCCTTACAGCATCACCACGCCGTTTATCACAAGGGAAAACTTCATATTTAAAAATTCCGCGGCCCTGCGGCAGAGTTTCATGCGGTTGAAGTATATCTCGAAGTAATCCATAACGGGGCAGATCTTGGTGTTTATGGTTATGTCCAGCTTTATGACTTTCTCTTCCTTGACCACCGCGAGGCGGGAGCTTTCCGCCGCGTAGTTGACCCTGTCGTGGATGTCGGTGATGAATTTCTCCTTCTGGCTGAGGATGTGAGGCATCTTGCTGCGCCTTACCCTGCTCTTGTGCACGTCGGACTTGTCGGCGATGATCAGCGCCGAGCCTATCCTCGAGACCGGTATGCCGTACTCCTCGTCGTGGTTCCCTATCGCCATCATTATCTCGGCGGCCTCCTCATATGGCATGCCGCGCTTTACCAGCATGTTGTAGATGAGGATGGATCCCGACTGCGAGTGGTCGGTCCTGCACACCGCGTTGCCGATATCGTGGAGGTAACCCGCTATCTCGGCGAGGCGCACCTCGTTTTCGGTGCCTTTTATCTCCCTCATGATGTAGCCCGCCCAATTTGCGACTATGGACATGTGCCTCGCGCTGTGCTCGGTAAAGCCCAGCACCTCGAGCTGCTTTTCTGTTATGGATATAAACGCGTTTATCTCCGGGTCTTTCTTCAGATCCTTTACTGTCAATACCGCCATATCGAAACCCCTATTTTATTTTTCTGGTTTCCACGAGGGGGAAAATCTTGTCGTAATTGTCTTTAGTAAGCTGTCCCGTGCCCTCGCCTAACACCGCCGCCGTGCCCGCGGCGATGGCTGACTTGAGCAGCGCCTCCATGCAAAGGCCCATGCTGAGCGCGACGGCAGCCGCCGCCACCATGCAGTCGCCCGCGCCCACCGTGCTTTTCGCCTCGACCACGGGGGCTATGCCGGAATAGGCTTCCTTGCCGTCATAGATTACGGCGCCTTCTCTTCCCATGGAGACGAGCACGCTCTGCGCCCCTTTCTCTATGAGAAAATCTGCCGCATCCAGCGCTGCATCAAGCCCCTTTATCCTTCTGCCCCCGATGTTTTCGAGTTCGGCAAGGTTGGGCTTTACCAGCGCGGGCTTGTATTTCAGCGCAAGAAGGAGCATCTCTCCCTCGCAGTCTAAGACGAGCTTGCAGTTTTTGGCGAGCGCACCCGCCACCTTAAAGTAAAAATCGCTGTCGACGTTGGGCGGCACGCTGCCGGACAATACCGCAACGGTTGCGTTTTTGCTCAGCATGCGCACAGACTCTATCAGCTCGAACTGCTTTTGGTACTCGATCGGCGTTCCCCTTTCGTTTATCTCGGTGAGCGCCATGTCGGGCAGGGATATGATCTTGGTGTTTATCCTCACCGCGCCGTCGCACATCGCGAATATGTAGGGAACGCCCTCGTCGTCCAGCATCTCAAAATACTTCTTGGCGCCGTCCTTATACATGAAGCCGGTGCAGTAGGCCTCATACCCCAGCCTCCTGACAGCTCTGGCCACGTTTATCGCCTTGCCGCCGAGGGATTCCACCTTCCTGTTTGCCCTGTTCAGTTTGCACGCCGCAAAATTCTCGACGTACAGCGTGTAATCTATGCATGGATTGGGGCACACCGTCAATATCATTTCCCTTTCTCCCCCAAATTTTGCCCAAAGTGTTTTTGATATGTGAAAACCATCATTTTCCCACTTACAAGCCGAGCAGTTTCTTTATCATGTCGGTACCTCTCCCGACGAAGTTGCCGCTGTCTTTCGCGCTTTCCTCGTCGTAAGAAGAGGCCTTCGATGGATAAGGGCGGCCGCTCCTGTAAAGCAGGTATGGGACGGGGTCCCTCGAATGCGTCCTCGTGGAAAGCGGCGTCGGATGGTCGGGCATTATGAGAAGGTTATAATCCTTGCCTTCCATCCCCTCGAGTATGGGACCCAACACCTTTTCGTCGATGAGCTCTATCGCCCTCACCTTTCCATCAACCTCGCGGCGATGGCCGCACTCGTCGGGCGCCTCTATGTGTATGTACACGTAGTCGCACCCTTCCTCAAGCGCATCGAGAGCCGCCCGGACCTTTCCGCCGAAGTTGGTCGTGAGCGTGCCCGTTGCGCCCTCGACGTCGATGCTCCTCATGCCCGCAGCCTTGGCTATCCCCTTTATGAGGTCGACGGCGGAAATGGCGGCGCCTTCGACGCCGTACATCTGTTTAAAGGGCTTTAAGGAAGGCTTTTTGCCCTGTCCCCAAAACCACAGGCAGTTACCGGACCGAAGGCCCCTCTTTACCCTCTCCCTGTTTACGAAATGCTCCGAGAGGAGAGGATAGGATTTTTTCATGAGGTCGAGCAAAACCTCGCTCCCCTCTCCCTTAGGCAGGTATTTGCCCACCTTTTTTTCGGAAATGTCGTGCGGCGGCGTTAGGTCGGGTTTTCCCTCAAAGCCCGACCACACAAGGCAGTGGCGGTAGCTGACGCCCGGGTAAAGCCTCAGCGGCCCACCCATAAGGCGGGGGCCGGCGTATTCTATCAGCCGGCGCGCCTCTTGCGAGGAGATCTCGTCTGAGCTGTAATCAATCATAATCTTCTCCTCGAAGGGCTGGTTGGCTGAGAGCGTCACCAGGTTGCACCTAAACGTCGTGTCGGTATCCTTAAGCTCGATGCCCATGCTGATCGCCTCGAGCGGTGACCTTCCCGTATAATAGAGCTCGGGGTCGTAGCCCATGACCGAGAGGTTGGCGATGTCGCTGCCCGGCTTTAAGCTGTCGGGCACCGTCTTGACAAGACCCGCCTCGGACACCTTAGCGAGCGCGTCCATGTTGGGCTTTTTAGCGACCATCAGCGGCGTCCTGCCGCCGAGCTCGGGCACAGGCAGGTCTGACATCCCGTCGCCCAGTATCACGATATATTTCATAAATCCCGTCGCCTCGTAAAACTCTTAAAGCCGCAGCGGCTTAAGGGCATTGTTCTGACAGCATAATAAACCTGTCGCAGACCGTCAAACTATTCCTTTCAAAAAGGGAAAGCTTCCTGCCAAAATGTAGGCGCCTTAAAGCCAGTCTTTGCAGCCTTTTTTGCGCGCCATACATATACACAACTTAATATGAGGCTGCCAAGGTAGGCAGCCCCATCGCTCTTTATTCGCTCTTGCTCTGCGCGATTATCTTATCCGCAAGCTCCCTCGGGACTTCCTCGTACCTTAAAAACTCCATAGAGAAGAAGCCTCTGCCCTGGGTGATGCTCCTAAGGTCGGTGGCGTACTTTGATATTTCGGCGAGCGGCACCTCGGCGCTGATCTTCTGGCCCTTTTCCGCGCTCTCCATGCCCTGAATTTTACCCCGTCTCTTGTTGAGGTCGCCCATTATGTCGCCGATATATTCCTCTGGAACGATGACCTCTATCCTGTAAATGGGCTCGAGCAGCACGGGGTTTGCCTTGGAAAGCCCGTCCTTGAAGGCGAGGTGGGCGGCTATCTTAAAGGATTCCTCGGAAGAGTCCACCTCGTGATAGCTGCCGTCGTACAGTACCGCCTTCAGGTTGATGACGGGATAGCGCGCCAGGATGCCCTTTTGAATGCTCTCCCTCAGGCCCTTTTCCACCGCGGGGAAATACTGTTTGGGCACCGTACCGCCGACCACTTCCTCATCGAATACGAACTCGCCGTCGGGATAAGGCTCGAACCTCATTTTGACGTGGCCGTATTGGCCATGGCCGCCCGTTTGCTTCTTGTGCTTGCCCTCGGCGAGGGCAACGCTCCTTATGGTTTCCTTATATGAAACCTTGGGCTCCTTGACCGCCATTTCGGCGCCGAACTTTGCCTTGAGCTTTTTGGCGATGACGTCGATGTGCGTCTCGCCCATGCCGTTTATGAGTATCTCGTTGGTGTCGCGGTTCTTTGTGACGGAAAAGGTGACGTCCTCCTCGTTAAGCCTTGCCAGGCCGCCGAAGATCTTATCCTCCTCGCCTTGCTTTACGGCATAGCACGCCATGGAGAGCACGGGCTGCGGGAACTCGAGGGGCGGGAACTTTACCTTGCGAGAGGGGTTGCACAGCGTGTCGCCCGTCCCGGTGTATTGCAGCTTGGCGAAGGCGCCGATGTCGCCCGCAGACAGGCCGTCGACTATCTCCTGCTTTTTGCCCTTTAAAATGAGGATGTTGTTTATCCTCTCCTGCTTCTCTTTGGCGGAATTGTAGACGGTCATGCCGCCCCTTACCCTGCCGCTCATGACCTTGAAGAGGTTCATCTTGCCAACAAAGGGGTCGGCTATGGTCTTGAACACGAACGCCGAAAAGGGCGCATCTTCTGCAGCATCCAGCTCAATCTCGGCGCCGCTCTCATCGATCGCCTTAACCTTCCCCTTTTCGGAATAAGAGGGCATGCACTTTACTATGGCGTCCAAAAGGTTTATGATGCCCTTGTTGTTTATGCCGCTGCCCGCGAGAACGGGAATGGCGCTTCCCGCGGCGATGCCCTTTTTGATGCCCGCTATGATCTCCTCGTCGGAGAGGGAACCCTCGGCGAAATATTTTTCCAAAAGCTCGTCGTCGCTTTCTGCCGCCGCTTCGGTAAGCTGCAGCTTGATGTTTTGATACTCATCTGAAAGCTCGCCCGAAAGGGGCACCTCTTCGGCGCCGCCTTCTGAGAAATGGTAGGCTTTGCCCTCAAAGACGTTTATATATCCCTTCATCTTTGAGCCTTCCATTATGGGTATCTCGATGGGCGCTATCTTGCCCTTGTAGCGCTCCTTTAGCGCCCCGATGGTGGAAAGGTAGTCGGCGTTTTCCTTATCCATCTGGTTTATGAAGATCATCAGCGGGATTTTTCTCTCTATGCAGTAGTCGATGGCCTTTTGGGAACCTACCGAGATGGAGCCCTGCGCGGACAGCACGACCAGCGCGCAGTCGCACACCGAAAGCGCCTCGATCATCTCCCCCTCGAAATCAAAAAAGCCGGGTACATCGATGATGTTGAGCTTGTTGCCCTTCCATTCCAGATAGGCGCAAGCAAGGGAAATGGAGATCTTTCTCTGAATCTCCTGCTCGTCGTAATCCATTACGGTCGTGCCGTCGGCGACCTTGCCCATCCTGTCGATGGCCTTGGCGTGATAGAGCATAGCCTCGGCGAGCGTGGTCTTGCCCTCTCCTGTGTGCCCGATGAGGGCAACGTTGATGATGTCTTTTTCCATATGTCCCCCTGAAAAAAGTATGCTCTTTATATTATAATACCTAACGCAATCATTTTCAACCAAATAATACCTAACGCAATCATTTTCAACCAAAAGTTACATAAAAATTGGCTGTTTAAAGGCTCGCGAGGCGTTTATATATATTTGTAAAAAGGGGGCGGGAAATTTTTTCGCCCTTTTCGCTGTTGGGTAGGCAGAAGGAAACGAAAGGAAAGGGAGGAACTCAAAATCCCCAAGCGACCAAAGACCATCGGCAGAAGAGGTAAGTTTTATCGAATAAATAAAGCGCTGGCTTTCTTAAAGCGGAAGAGAAAACGGCAATAAATTTGCCAAAATCAAATCTGCATAAAATCTTAACAAACTTACTTGTTCTTTGTAACAAAAACAAAAATATATAGTACAATAACAGATGGATATGCAGGAGAACAAATTTAGGCAAAATTTAAAATCATTGCGCCTCGAGAGAAAGATGAGCCAGAGCCAGCTTGCCAGCCTCATCGGCGTTTCCCAGCAGTGCGTGAGCGAGTGGGAAAGTGGCAACAACGAGCCCTCCCTCTCCTCTCTCTTGAAGCTCTCCGACGTACTCGAGATAACCATCGACGAGCTCGTCGGAAAGAGCTGATTTTTCAAGTCTTTTCCTTGTTTTTTATTTCATGGTTTCATTCCTCAGTTCTGAGCCCAGATCAGAACGCAATTTCGCATATGCGGGTAATTTTTCAAACAGTTTTTTAAGCATTTCTCTTGTTTGCCAGAAATTGGGCTTTTGCTTATGCTGTATGATATTACCTCTCTATAAAAGGGGCTTTTTTTATTTAGACGATGCTTACCGCGGAAAGCTTGATGTCCACATCCTTGAAGCTGAAATTTCTCCAGTTTATTGCCCTTAAAGCGATGGTGAGATAATCGTTTTTGCTCGGGATAAAGATGAGGCAGCCCTGCGGGCTATATTTGTCGAGGTATACCGTTCCCAGGTTTTTTGTGGTCAGGGTATACATAAAGAGCGCGTCCTCGCTCTCGGCTTCGGCCTTGAAGAGGTAGGGTTTGCCGGCGACGAGCTGCCCGCCTGTAACTTCCTCCCCGCTCAGCAGGTCGATCACCTTAATGCCGATAGCCCCTTCCAGCGCATGGGCTGTTACCGTGTAGACCCTCGTGGCGCTCTTTTCATAGGAGCCTTCACCCACGCCCTTTATCCTGCACTGAATGTTGTACCTGCCTGCCAAAGCGTGAGTCCATTCCAGCACGGCGTTGGGTGAGTAGTCCCTGATCAGACTCCAGCCCGAGGCGTCCTCTCTGTAGAAGGCATACAGGTAACCGTCTTTCTCGCCCTCTATCCATCCATTCGCAAAGATTGAAATCGTGGCCCCCACTTGCGCCTCGTAGCTGCTCGCCACCTGCTCCAAAAAGGCCGTCCTCGAAAACCCCGAATAATATACGATAATAGTATCGGCAGTATTGCCTCCCTTTGGCGCCACCTTGCCCACGGCGCGGTATATCCCATGGCCGTTGAAACTGTGGCGGAACAGGGCAGTCAGGATGCCCTCGCCGTCGTTTATAAAATCAACCAATTGGGCGCCCTTTCCCTCAAGGTGCAGGGAGACGTCCAGCTCGCCCGCTTGCTCAGCCGCAATATTTCTGCCGTCAGCCAAAGCTATCTTCATCTTTAATTGAGAAAGACCATCAGGGTCGGTCTCTCCCTCGAGGGAGAGGATAACCGGGGTTTTCCCCGCGTCGTATTCCTCGTAAAAGTATATCTTAAATTCCACACTATGGCAAAGTTCGCCCTCTGTCGCATCGATAGAGAATACATGCGTGCCTCGGGAAAAATGGGAGGAATTTAGGTTGAATTCCCCGGTCCCGTTCGCTTCCCATTCTATCCCGTCCACCTTTAAGACATATTGTGAAAAAGGGCCTCCCGCAATGCTGACGGTGAAGGGATTGGGCTTTTGTACCACAGCCATTCCCCCTATCAGCGAGTTACCGTCAACCTCGATCCCCTCTATGCCAAGGCCGCCAAACGAAAAGCTCTTTAGAATGTCTTTTATCTGCCCGTCCTTTTTGGCGCGCACTATAATAAAGCAGGTACCGTCAAAAAAATACCTCTCGCAAGCCGTGAAGGATAGGACCGTTTCATTGAAGAACTGGCGGACCATCTCCCACTGCCGTTTTCTGCCTCCAGACTCTTCCACCTCTCCTATCGCGCTCTTTACCCACACCTGGTATTGCGACAGGGGGCTGCCCTGCATCTCGACTGTGATCATATTATCCGAAAGGCGGGCGTCGAAATCAAATTTTTGCTCCCATCCGGCGTAGAGGGCCATATCCGAGCACACAGGGGCGCCGAAATCGTACTGAAGCGTCAGCGCCTCATCCAAAAACCAGCCTAAAAACCTGCAGCCATCCCTCTGCGGCTCAAAGTATTCGGCAAGCTGGGAGGGGTAAATATATTGAATGTGTGTTAGCCCCTGATCGATAAACTCCACCATATAAGGCTGCTGAAAGATCTCGATGGCTATTTCCCAATACATGTCGCTGTGTATAAGGGGCTGGAAAGCTATGTACAGGCTCTGCCCAGCGCTCAGCTCAACGGAAAAGCTTCCATTCCTTGTCGAGCTTCCGTAAATGAAATCCATAAGAAGTCGCTCGCTGTTGCGGAAAAACCCCGCCATTCCTCCTTTGTCGACCTTATCTTTAAAATCATATGTTATTACATACTTTCCCGAGACGGGCGGGGTCCATTTTAGCGCGGCAAATTTGTTAGTGTAATATATCCTCGTTACCATGTCGGCAAGTGTAATGTCGTAATAGCTGCTCTTCCACCCTATTATCTTATCGTCTGAAAGAATGGATACATCAAGCTCTTCAAGGTCATGGCAATATTCGTCAAAATCATAAATGTCGGGTTCGCCGAAATTGCCGTTATAGTAAAGGTATTGCCAGCCGCTTATATCCTGTTCGCCGAAATCATCCTTAAGCGAGGCAGCCTTGCCGCGTTTAACCTCGACGTCAAAGCTTATCTCGCCCTCATCCGTCTGCGCGGTAAAGCTGTTCAGCCCAGGCTGAAGCCCGAGCAAAAAGGACTTATATATGGTTAAAATCCCCGAGGAAAAAGAGTACTCATACGGCTTAAGCTGATATTCGCACAAAGAGAGGGAATAAACGGCGCCGCATCCTAACTCTACCGCAATATCTTTTCTTGGATTTTCCTGTGGATTAAACGTTAGATTTTCCTGCGAGAAAGCTGAAGAAGGAAAGAGAAGAGACGCGAAAGAAGAAAGTGCAAAGCCAAAGGCAACCAGACAAACCTTGACAATCTTCTTCATTTGTATCCTCACTAATTTTTAATCAACTCATTTGCATATCATTAACAGCCTAAGGAGTATTCGCTTAAGAGATATTATATGGAGGATATGGCAAATTGTCAATAATAATTTGCCATTTTTTGCCATCGGCAAGAGGATGCATCATGTACAAAATAAATTGGAAAGAATATTAAGAATTGTCAATGCAGCCTTATGCCATAAAATTTCATT
>JAAYQN010000074.1 GCA_012519285.1 Clostridiales bacterium | reverse complement strand
TAAAGGGATAGAATCCCTTTATCCTCATTTTTTCAATTTAAAAGATTCCCAAAAACCCTCAAAAATGTCCGAAAACATGCCAAAAGTCCGGCAAAAGCCGGACTTTTCGGACGAGGTCTGGCGGAGAGGGAGGGATTCGAACCCTCGTGCGCTCATCGCGCAAACTGATTTCGAGTCAGCCCCGTTATGACCACTTCGATACCTCTCCACAGTATAGCTAAAATATTATAATCCAAAACCGCCAAAAAAGCAAGCGCAATTAAGCCGGCAACTCAGCTTGTTATGAGATATATGCATGGAACATAATTTCCCGCCAACGGAAGCCAAAATAGCAAGAAAAAACCGGTTGCCCTTTTCTAAAAAAAATAGCCGACATAAAGCCAAGGCGCATTATTGCTTTACTGAGGTATAATAATTATGAGCCTTGTATAATAATAGCCTTGCGATTCAAGGCCTTTACATTTATCAAGCGTTATCTTATACCGCGATTTGCCTGCTGCCATGGCAAGTCAAATAAATTATCTGATATTCTTGGGACAGCCTCTTTACAAATTCTTTGGCCTGCTCCAGCTTCCTGTCGTCCAGATTGGCGAAGGGGTCGTCGAGTATGATGAAAGGCTTGTTTG
Source organism: Clostridiales bacterium (assembly GCA_012519285.1). Lineage (GTDB taxonomy): Bacteria > Bacillota > Clostridia > Christensenellales > HGM11417 > JAAYQN01. The sequence goes on along the minus strand of JAAYQN010000074.1, from coordinate 7,091 downwards.
GCTTATCCCCATAGATGACCTCTATCATGGCCAGCCTCATGCAGATGCTTATTATCTCCTTGAGCCCCTTGCTGTAATACCCAAGTTCCCTGTCAATGCCGTTTTCCTTAATCAAAATCCTGTAATTTTCTACGACGGCAAGCTCGGACTTCCCTTCGTCGTACAGCCTTATAAGCTGCCGGCATTTTTCAAGCAGGGGAGAAAGGTATCTGCCCGCCAGGCTGTCATTGGCCTCTTTCAGAAACTCCATGGCTTTTTGAAGGTTATCAAATTCAATTTTCAGGTAATCTCTAATTTGATTGAGCTCTTCGAGCTCGCCCTGATAAATCGAAATGTTTTCCGCCTCTTCCTCGTCATCCTTTATCCTTGTTTCAATTGCCGAAATCTCTTTTAAAAGCTCTTCCTTGCATTTATAGAGCTTTTTTCTTTCTTGCTCCGGCTCGTCCGTGTTTACGGCTAAACCCAATTTTGCTGACAGCTTTTCCTCGTCCTTATCCGCCAGAAATTCCTCCAGCCTGGCCTTGCTTTCTTCAAGCGATTTGCTTAACCTCAAAAGCTGGTTATAATTGCCCTCTATCTCGTAATAACATTGCCAAAAATCTTTTGACGCGCACAAAAAGCGAGACAGATAATCCTGGATTTGCCTTTCAAGATTATCTGAAAGTTCTCGTTCTTTATCCAGCCTTGCCTTGATCTGCTCAAGCTCGGCCTCGTCGAACTCCTCCTGTGCCTGCCCTTCTCTTTTAGCCCTTTCCTTAAAATCTTCCATCTGGGGCGCAAGCTCTTCAAGCTTCCGCTCGCACGCCTCAACATCCGCCCTCAGGGCAACAAGCTGCGCCGAAATGCGCTTTTTCTTTGCCCGGGCAATCAGATAATATACGCCGAACGAGAGGATGCACAGCAATATGTATAAAAATCCTTTAAATTTTCTGAGCTTTCCCTCAAGGCGGGCAATTTCGCTTTCCTTCCGCTCTTTCTCAAGCCATGTATCGTTTGCCTGTTTTTCAAGGTTTTTTATCATTATGCGGTAAAAGGATATTCTGTTCTGACGATTCTGTTCCTCATCCTTTATGCTGTGCAGCTTGTTTTTCTCTTGCTCAAGCCATTCAGCCTTTTCACGCTGCCTGTCATGAGCCTCTATAGTCTTTCTGATCTCATCAAGGCTTATATTTTCTATGCTCTGGCCCTTAAAGAAGGGCAAGAGTCCTCTTATCTCCCGCTCGTCCTTTTCTACGTTTCCCTTAAGGGTGAGGTAATGCTCCTGCTCTTTCTGCAGGGAATTTAGCTTGTTCAGCGAATTTATTTCATCTTCAAGCTTTTTGATATCTTGCTCAAGCTTTTCAAGCTGCCCTTTCTTTTCCTCCAAATCTTTTTTACCTTTTTCGGCGCTCTTTAAGTGCGCGGCGCAATCGGCCAATTTCTCATTAAGCTCCCAAATGCGGTCTTCTATGTCTTTGATCTTGCCTTTTTTTGCCTTTTTGGTTTCAAGGTCGTCGGCCGCCTTTTGCAAAACCTTAAGCGCGCTCTCGAGGCTGTGTCCCCGGTCGGTGGCGTTTATCATGTTCCTCATCTTGTCGTTGAGGCCGCTGTCCAGCTCATGGCACACAATATCGTCCTGCGGTATATAGGCGCTCCTTTTGAAGCTTTCTTTATTTATCTCGAACAGAATTTCGCCCAGCCTTGCACCGTCCGCGGGCTTTCCCCAAATGGAAGCTGCCTTTTTTCTGACCGACGTGATGTCCCAAAGCTCAAAGGAATTTTTGTGAAAATCCCTGTCTATCTGATATCTTCTTCCCTCAAATTCAAAGGTAAGGCTGCCTCCGTATATTCCCCCCTGCCAGGGATCGTAGCGGCGGCGCTCGTTTTCCAGATCCTTTTTCTTAAGGTCGGGAAGCCCGTAAAACATGCTGATGATAAATTCCGCCAAAGTGGTCTTGCCGAAGCTGTTGTCTTCCTTTATGACGGTCAGGCCGCTTTCAAGATAGCCCCTGATGTTTTGCAGTTTTCCGAAATTTTGTATATGATAAGAGAGCAATCTCATGAAAAAAACACCTCAAAACCAAGCATTATATGTCAATTGCTTCCCCGCTGAGCGCCTTTATGCCGTATTCGAGAATCTTTTCCTTGCGCTCCGAAGGCAAATCAGAAGAGCTCACGAGCTTTACAAATTCGCTGCGCAGGGAGATTTCGTTTGAAAAGTCGATGGAATCCATGTCGAGGCTCGTGCTGTCCTCTACCTTGGCAAAGAAAAACCTTTCCGAAAGCTTTACTTCCAGGTTTTCCCTCTCTATCTGCGCGTCCGCCTTGCGCCTTCCCTTTAAAATCACCTTGACGATGTCCTGCTCGGGGATGTGCGCCGCTGCCTCGCAAATCCTGCCGTAAATCTTGGAATGGTCGTCAAGGCCGGATATGTCGACGAAAAGGGCATGGTATTTCCTCTTGGCTATCTCCACAAAGCGCCTTTTAAAGGTGCCGCCTTCGATGTCAAGCAGGAAAAAGCCCCGCTCGCCCGTTTCATCAAACCCCCTCCCCTCGAGGCATCCGCTGTAGGCGTATACCCCTCTCGAATCCAGCCTCTTCGGCTCCATATCGGGAATATGTATGTCTCCGAGCGAAAGGTAATTGATGTTCCTGCCCTTAAGCCTGTCGAAGGGAATTGCTGCCGGCTCGCCGTGCAGCACGGCGATGTTGAAACTCTCCCTTTCAAAGCGCAGCTTTTCCCAGAAGAAGCCGCCCCTTGAAAGCTCGTATCCCGCTATGCACACATTGCCGCAGCGGAAATATTTCCAATCGTCGCCGCCGCCAAGTATGTGGAAATTAGGGGGCAATGCCTCGCCGATATCGCCAAAGTCCATGCCTTTATCATGATTTCCGGGAAGGTATAGAAAGTCGGTCTGGCAAAGGGAGGAAATCTGCCCAAACAGTTCGCGCTTTGTCTGCCGCGACACCCTCGGGGAGTCAAACAGGTCCCCCGCGATTATCACCGCCCTGACGCCGTTTTCCCCCGCAAAAGCCAGCATCCTGAAAAAGGCGTCGAGTATTTCCCTCTTTCTTATCCGCGCCTTTTCGGCGGGAAGGTTCTGCAGCGCCGAGCCTATATGTATATCCGCGCAGTGAATTATCTTCATGATTTTATGATAGCATAATAAAGGGTTCCAGTCAACGGGCGTCGGATTTTTGTCCAAAAACTGAGCCGGCGTGCCCTCATATTGTTGCAAAGGAAGCGCGTTTTGTGTAAAATAATTGGTAATATCTTGAAAGTGGAGGGGAAGGAAATGCCGCACATCTCAATCAAGATGCTAAAAGGCAGGACGGAAGAGCAAAAACAAAGGGCGGCGAGAGCTCTCGCCGACGCCTTGGTCTCCTCGCTGGGATGCTCCCGCCAGCACGTTTCCGTCACGGTAGAGGACTACACTCCTCAGCAGTGGCAGGAGGTGTTCGAGCAGGAGATAACCAAAAAGCAGGACAAACTCTATATTCGCCCCGGTTACGACCCAAAAGACCTGCTTTAACTTGCGAAAAGCCGCATGGCAAGCAACAGATGTAAGTTGCCTGCAGCCGCGTTTTTACGTGGGAAAAAAGGGGCAACCTATGCCCCTTAATTTTCAGCGCGCTTTATTGAAGGTAGGTCAGGTCGGAAGAGCAGTACTCGCATACGCCCCCGCTTCCGGCATAGCAGCTGTCGCATACCATTGCGCCGCAAGAGGGGCATACCTTTACGTCCTTATTTTTTATCTCATCCCTGCAGCTGTTGCACCTTACGGGCATGTCAGCCTCCTTTATATCACTTTGCGAAAAAGGCCTTGCAGCGGCCTTTTCTCATAATATTGACCGATTATTAAAGATTTATACCCCGCGCAATCTGGAATTTTGCGCCGCGGTAACGTAATTTATAATGGATGAAGAAGGGCATCATAATCGAGAAAAGAGGCAGGCAAAAAGTAGTGCTTGCCGAAAACGGCAGGTTCTATATCCGCCTCGCAAAGCCTGGGGAGCAGGTAGGCGACAGCGTCATGGTCTCGACGGTTTCGGTGAAGGTAGCCGTAGCGGCGGTCGCGCTGACTCTCTTTTCCGCCGCCTTTTACGGGGGCTTCTATGCCTCCAACGAGATAAACGCCCATATGGCGGACACCCTGGTACAGGTGGATTTTGGCAGCGCCGCCGAATTTCTGGTAAACGGAAGGGGCAGGGTGCTCAGCATCGCTCCCCTGTCGGAATCCGCCGCCATGATAACCCTTGAGGAGGATTACAGGGGGCTTCCCATCGGCGAGGCGGTGAAAAAGTTCATAAACTACGCGCTGCTGTGCGGCCTCGTCGACGTCGAGGAAAGCTGCAACGCCCTCTACATCTACGTGGTAAACGAGGACGTGGCGCACAGCAACAGCCTGGGCAGCAGCATAAAAAAAGAGATAGAGAGTTACCTTAATTCCAATTTCATACCGGCAATAGTGTTTTGCAACCTCCATTCCCCGGTGGCGAGCATCTACGCTTCGATGTACGAGTGCAACGTACTCAAGCTCCGCTCGATGTACATCGTCTCAAAGATTTACCAGTTCTCGGGCGACGGCAGGAGCACCGACGAGATACTGAGGGAGCTTCGCCACAGCGACCTAAAGAGCCTGCTCAACACCATAAGGGAGCAGCATATCAGATACAGCCAAAACCTGAGCTTGAAAGAGAGGGAGTTGCTTGCCCAGAAGAAAAGCCTTTTCATCCAGCTGAACAAGCAAAAGTTCGACCTCTTGTCTGAGAGCGCACTCAGCAGGTATCAGTCTTTCTTAAGCGCGAAGGCAGATTACGAAAGGTTCTTTGGCAGCAACTATTCGGAAAAGTTTTTAAGCCCCGCTTATCTGAGCTGCCCCAGCTTTAGCTGAAAACGCGATGCCAAAGGGGCGATGTTGTGGTAAATAGCGGTGGCATTGCCTTTTTCTTTTGCGCGGGCGCGCGCGGTGGGGCGAAAGGCAATGCATCAGCATAAATAATATATATGGAAAACGTACCATTAATATTTAAAGGAGCTTGAATGAAGAGGGCGCTGATAAAATGGGCAACGGCAGTGCTTTTGCTGCTCGCCTCTATTTTTGCCTTATCCTTTCTCAAAAACGATGAGTATGTGAGCGAATACGTGTTTGCAAGGGGGGTATCGCGCGAATACCTTAAGGCCGTATCCACCCTGACATCCCTTTTGCCATTTTCGCTTTACGAGGCCTTGGCGACGGCGGCTGTAGTGGGCGCAATAGTATTTCTCGTCGGGCTGATAAAGAGGCTTAAGAGAAAACAGTACGCGCTCGCCGTCAAAAAAATTCTTTCGGTCGCGGCGCTGGCGCTTTGCTTTATACTGCTCTACAACGCGACCGCCTCTTTCAGCTACGGCAGGAGCCCGATGAGCCTCGAGATAGGCAGGCAAAAGCCCGATGCCGGGCAGGTGTATGATGCGGCGCTCTATTTCATGCAGGACTTCAACGAGCTGGGGCAGAGCTTTGAGAGGGACGGCGAGGGCAACATAATTCCCCCTTACAGCTTCTCCAAGCTCTCCGATGTGATAAGGGAGGAATTTTCCAGGCTGGATGGCGACTACTTCGGTCCCGCCCTAAAGGCAAAGCCCATGCTGTACTCTAAGCTGATGTCTTACCTCGGCTTTTCGGGAATCTTCATGTCGATTACCGCCGAGCCCAACATAAACGCAGACATCCCCCCCAGCCAGCTTCCCCTCGTCATGGCGCACGAGATGGCGCATTCCGCGGGAGTTATGAGAGAGGGCGACGCAAACCTCCTCTCTTACTTTTTGCTGCTCAGCTCGCGCGATGGGTATTTAAGGTACAGCGCCTATATGTCAACCTTCGGGCAGATGCTCACCGCCGTCTACCACGCGTGCGGGCAACAAAATATGGATGAGCTTAACGCCATATACAGCCCGCTTATCCGCAAGGAGAGCTCCAATAACAGGCAATATTGGATTAGGCACGAAAACTTTACCAACACTATCTCAGACTTTTTCAACGACTTATACCTCAAGCTCTCGGGGGTAAAGTCGGGGACGGGAAGCTACACCGAGCCCGGCGAGTGGGAGGTTATTGACACGGGGGAAGAGGATGAGGAAGGCAATCCCATCTTTGAGATATATTATTCCGACATACAGTATATCTACTTCGATATTTATAGAAAATTGTCTATATAGAAAATCATCTATAACAAAATTACCTATTTCCTTCTTTTTTCGAGTTTCAGCGCTGCTCTGGTCTCGTCTACAAGCGTTATGAATTGCGGCTGATGTACCTCGCGAGGGCGGAGAGTATTTCCTTATCCGCGATATCCGAAATATAATAAAAGGGATTTATATATTTCTCCTCAACTGCGGCGGCGGGAAGGGCCTGGGGCTGCTCCTGCTGCCTTTGGCTTTTAAACAGGCCGGCTATCGCGGGCAGCAGCTGAATAAAATTCGCCCAGTCCATGCTCTGGCCGCCTTCTCCCTGGCCTCCCGAAAGCAAAGAAAGCGCCTTGGAGATGTCCTCGGAATTGCTTAAAAGGCCCTTAAACCCTTCGGTGTTGAGCCTCGACAGCAGGGGCAGCAGAGGCAGGAATCTGGCAAGGCTTGCGGATCCGCCTAGCAGCCTTTTGAGAAGGTCGTTGTTTCCTAAAGCTGCGACGATGTCCTGCAGCCCGCCCTGCTCGCCATCCTTGAACAGGTTTAAAAATTCCGGCAAGAGCCTGGAGATGGACGACATATCCATAGATTTTACCGCCTGTTATTCTCAATACATTATATTGCCGCATACAATAAACTATGAGAGTAATGCCTTTAAAAGGAAGGTGACAAAGATGAAGGAATTTAAAAAATTCGTGCGCTCGGAGCACTCGAGGAAAAAGCCCCCCGGCTGCGACATGAACATACCCGAGGAGCTTCCCGGCATCGACCAGTACGACCCTAAGGACGTAAACATGATAAGGGAGCTGACCGAAAAGTATCAGGGCAACAGGGAAAGGCTCATCCATGATATCAAGGCGCTCGCCGAAAAGAACAAGAAGGATGGCAAGTTAAACACCGCTCAGCTTGAGAACTTTGAGAAAAAGATTGCCCCCATGCTAAACAG
>JAAYQN010000073.1 GCA_012519285.1 Clostridiales bacterium | reverse complement strand
CAGGCGGAGCTCTGCCTCGAGTGCAGTCCCTGCCATATCATGACCGGTCTCGCGGGCGCCGGCGCCTTCTCCGACGGAAAGTACGTGATAAGCACCGAATACGGCGGCTGGCTGACCGACGTGCTCGAGCCGGACCTCGTCATGGAGCTGATCGAGCGGGCAGATAGCATTTTGGTAAGGTTCGGCGCGACCAGGAACAGGTACGTGCCCGACGAAAGCTTAAAGCTCAAGTGCCTTCAGAACGACATGCACATGCAGCAGGCCATCTTAAAGCACCTCGGCACCGACGAGAATTACAAGACCATGTCGAATCTGATAGAGTACCTGCGGGAGAGAATTGACATACGCTCTGGCACCGAGGCATACGACATCGACAAGAGCTCCAAAGCCGTTTACTTTAAGGGCAGGGAAAACGGGCAATCTGTCGCCGACAACATAATAATAGCTGTGGGCAGGTTTGGCAGCAAGTTCTTCTCAAGCTGGTGCTTAAGGAACGGCATAGAGCTCTTCAACAATCAGGTGGACGTCGGCGCAAGGGTGGAGCTTCCCGCCATAATCTGGGAACACTTCAGCCGCAGTGTCTACGAGCCCAAGATATTTTTCAGGAGCAAGCAGTACGGCGATTACACGAGGATGTTCTGCTTCTGCGAGAGGGGCAGCGTGGTCACCGAGAACACCGACGGCGTGATAACCGTCAACGGCCACTCGTACAGAGACGCCGAAAGAAAGACCGAGAATTCCAACTTCGCGCTGCTCGTCACCACGAGGTTCACAAAGCCATTTAAGGAACCCATAGAGTACGCGCGATATGTCGCCTCGCTCGCCAACAAGATCAGCGGGGGAAACGTTCTGGTGCAGCGCTTCGGCGATCTGTTAAAGGGCAGGAGGACGGACGAGAAGAGGCTTGCCCAGTCCACCACCCGCCCAACGCTCAAGGCCGTTCCCGGAGACCTTTCCCTGTGCATGCCCAAGAGGCAGCTCGACAACATCATCGAAACGCTGTTCGCGCTGGACAAGGTGGCGCCCGGCACAGCAAACCATGACACGCTGCTCTACGGCGTGGAGTGCAAGTATTATTCGGCGCGGCCCAGATGCGACGGCAATTTCATGATAGAGGGTACAGATAGCATTTACGCCATAGGCGACGGGGCGGGCTTTACGAGGAGCCTCTCCCACGCCGCGGCCAACGGGCTGTACGTGGCGGGAAAAATTGCGTCGAAATAGCGGCATTATTTTTATTGATTTTTTGGTTTACAAATGCTATAATTTATTGACGTCGAAATCCTTACTCTCAGTGCGGGCTGAGGGTCAATTTGTCCAAAAGGAGGTACGGAATGAACAGTTACGAGGTGCTGTACATCATTGACAGTGCTTTGGATGAGGAAGCTGTAAACGCCACCATCGCAAAGTACGAGTCTTTGGTGACAGGCAGCGGCGGCTCCGTGGAAAAGACGGAGAAGTGGGGCAAGAGGAAGTTCACCTATCCAATAAACCACAAGGAAGAAGGCTATTACGTCCTCATGACGTTTACTGCCCCCTCTCAGCTGCCAAGGGAACTTGAGCGCCAGATGCGCATAGCCGACGAGGTCATGCGCTTTTTGGTGGTGAGGAAATAGGAACGCGATATGAACAAAGTTATCTTAGTGGGCAATCTCACGAGAGATCCCGAGCTTTCCACCACGAGCAGCGGAATATCCCTCTGCAGGCTCTCTGTCGCCGTGCAGAGGAGATATTTAAACGCCGAAGGGGTGAGGGGAGCCGACTTTTTCAACGTGTCGGTCTGGAGGAATCAGGCCGAAAACTGCCACAAATATCTGAGGAAGGGCAGCAAGGTGGGGATAGTGGGCACCTTGCAGTCGAGGAGCTACGAGGACAAGGACGGGGTGAGAAGGTACGTCATCGACATAATAGCCGACGACGTGGAATTTCTAAGCAGCAGGCCCGCTTCCGAAGAGCCCTCCGAAGCAGTCGAGGAGCAGCCTAAAAAGCCCGCGGGGCTGCGGCCCGTGGAAGACGATGACCTGCCCTTCTAAATCTGACAGGAGGTTAAGAGAGAATGAGCACAGCGGTAAACAACGAAAAGGAAAACGCTGCGGCAACTAACGGCGCGGCTGCAGCAACTAACGGCGCGGCTACGGCGACTAACGGCGCGGCTGCAGCGACTAACGGCGCGGCAGAAGATAAATCCGCAAAGCGCCGGCCAATCAGGAGAATCCCCAGGAAGAAGGTGTGTGCCTTCTGCGTAGAAAAGGTGGACGAGATAAACTACAAGGACGTTTCCCGCCTCAAGAAGTTTATAACCGAAAAGGGGAAGATAATTCCCCGCAGGATGAGCGGGACATGCGCCCGCCACCAGAGGCAGCTCGCGCAGTCAATCAAGCGCGCGAGGGTTATGGCGCTTATTCCCTTTATCGGGGAATGAAGGGTTTTAAAAAGCTGTTTTTTAAGGTTTTTAAAAAAATTTAAAGCCTTTTGATGAAAAATGGAGAAAAATTAAGGCCCCAAAAGAAAAGGGGCCTCATTTTTATGCCTTTATTTATCCAAATGGATAGGTATAAGGATTGGTACCTATCAAATCAAAATGCTGGCCCAGCAAGAAGGCGGCGAGCATGAGCGCGAGGGCGCCCAGGACCGCCAGCAGTATCTTGACGGGCGAGCGGGGCACTTTCCCGAATATCTTGCCGGTGCAGCCGTTGACGAAGAAGCTGAATACCTTGTCTTTAAAAGAGTAGGAGGACACGTACAGAGGCAGCAGCATGTAGCTGTATTTTATGTCCTCGTAGGTGGTGTTTATGTTGAGGGATTTGACAACGTCGTAGCTGTATCTCGAGAGGATCTGTCGCTTTGTCTCATCGTCGGCGATCGCCTTGCAGTCCTGCCAGCCCTGATCCAGGTCCTTGTCCGCGCTGTCTGCCCAAAACCCGCTCAAAAAACCCTTGTCGTACTTTGCCCTGCTTCTGAGGTCGAACGGGCGCAGCCTGTTTAATACCTTCTGGTCAAAGTGAGGACTGCACTCCGTCATGATGTCGTTATGCTGCAGGCTCAAGCTTCCGCTTATCGGGAAATACCTCGTCCTGACGACGGCGCGCCTGTTCTTGCCGCTGCCCACATAGGTGGTGTAATGCTTTCCCAGCACCCCGGTATAGGTGCTGCTGCTGAAAGCGTCGAAGGCAAAGACGGGGGAATACACTCCCCTGATCTTCTCTATCCTCGCCTTCTTTTTGAGCTCGTTGGGCACAAACCATTTCTTCAAAAGCCATTTCTTGAAGTTCCTCTCCGCGTCCTCGTTCTCTATGGCAAAGGGCACGCACTCATCGGGTTTTAGGCCCTCGCTCCCCTCGACACTCACTATGTTGCCCGCGCCGCAGAACGGGCACACGCCCGAAATCTCCCCCGCGAGCATGTTCAGCCTCGCCCCGCAGCTTAAACAGCCCTGAATCTCGGTGCCGGGGTCGACCTCAAGGGCGAGGCCCGCCATGTAGGGCTTTTTAAACACCTCTCTATCGGCGGCGATCTGCGTCAGGCTGCTGCAGTGCTTGCACTCGAGCGCCTGCTTTTTTGGGGAATAAACCTTATGCGCCCCGCATTGAGGGCACTTGAATATGTATGCCTTGCTCATGTTTTCTCTTTTAGAAATTTACCTCTTTTAAAATATTAAAACAAATATTTAACAACGATTATGTCCCGCAAGTTCAAGAAAACCGCAAAAAGTATCGGATAAAAAAATCCTCTCTGTATTTAAAGGGGCTATGGTTGTTAGCCCCTTTCCTTTGCGCCGTTGATCATCTCGACCAGTTTGTCCGCAGCCACGCCGTGCACCTTGGCTGCTTCCTCTATGATCTCGCCCCTCGCCATGGCGCAGCCCAGGCAGTGCATGCCTATAGACTGGAACACCTTGCCGGCGGCGGGATTGGCACGCAATGCCTTGGCAATGGTCATTTCCTTCCTGACTTCCATAGCTTACTCCTCAGCATATTGCTGCTATTATTATGCTTTACAGCTTCTTCCCGCAGTTGGGGCAAAACCTCGAAGACCCGTCGAGCTTGAAGTTGCAGCCAGGGCAGCGCAGATCGAGAGAGGAACCGCACTCGGGGCAGAACTTGCTGCCGGAGGAAACGACGGCCTTGCACTTGGGGCATTGCGCGCCGCCCGAAGCGGGCTTTCCGCAGCCGGGGCAGAACTTTGCCTTGGCGCTCACTGCCGCGCCGCAGCTTGGGCAAGCTGAGCCGCCCTTGTCCTCCGCCATTCCCCCCTTGAAGGTCTCGGAGAAAATCTGGCCCAGGCCCAGGCCGGCCCCAACGCCTACGCCCGCGGAGGCGAGACCGCCCGAGGGGTTTTTTGCCGCCTCAGTCATGGCGTTTGCCGCCTGGAACTGCATGTAGGTCTGCATCTTGTCGCCCATGATGCCCATCTTGGTACGGGTATCCATCATCTTCTCCACTTCTTCAGGCACCGAAAGGTTCTCGATGATAACGGTGACCAGCTTTAAGCCGATCTTTTTAAAATCCTCGTCGAGGTTTTTCTCAACCGCGGCGGATATCTCCTTGAGCTGGGAAGAGACGTCGAGCGCGGATATCTTCATCTCCGCCAGCGTGTCTGAAATGTCGGATATTACCATCGACTTTAAGTAATCCGTTATGTCTTTGGTGGTGAAAGTGGAGGATGTGCCGAACAGCTCCTTTAAGAATTTCTCGGCGTCGAACACCTTAAAGGAGAACTTCCCGAACCCCCTTATCCTTACCGCGCCGAGCTCGGGGTCCCTCATTATTATGGGATTTACCGTGCCCCACTTCTGATCGGTGAACTGGCGGGTGCTGACGAAGTACACCTCTGCCTTGAAGGGGGAATTGAATCCCGTCTTCCACGACATCAGCTTTGTGAGGATGGGGAGGTTGCTGGTGGCCAGCCTGTACATGCCGGGCTCGAAGATGTCGGCTATTCTGCCCTTGTTCACAAACACCGCTACCTGGGATTCCCTCACCGTGAGCTTGCTGCCCATCATGATTTCCCTGCCTTCCATGGGAAAGCGGTAAACGATGGTGTCCTTTGTAGGATCGGTCCACTCTATGACGGACAGAAGCTGACCGGTCAACTTTTTAAAAAAGCTCATTTTCGGATACTCCTTAGAAATTGTATCGCATATATTTTAACACCTTTCGGCGTAATATTCAAGTAAATGGCCAAAAATTACAGAAGCTGGCATACCAGGGGAATGGTCAGCGCCGACAGAGGCGTGGAACAGAGCAGACACTTTGCGGCGGCAAGGCTGTCTCCCCCAAAGCGCTCGGTGTTGGCGATGGTGAGGGTGGCGACGGGCATGGCGGCAATTATCACTATCGCGTACCTCGCCACATCCCCCAGAAGAGGGCCCGCGGGAAGAATGAGCGCCATCATCAGAAGGGGCATGGCGATGAGCTTTAAAAAGGACACAAGGTAAACCTTCCACGAGGAAAATATATCCCTAAAGGGCATCTCCGCCAGCTTTATCCCCAGTATTATCATGGAAAGCGGCGTGGTCATGTCGCCCAGCATGGAGAAGGCGCGCGCGAGCTGCGGCAAATGGTCGGCTATCCTCACCTTCAGGAAAAACAGGGGAAGGGCGACGGCGAGTGCGACGGTAGTCGGGTTTATCAGCGCGTTCTTTATGCTCATGTATTTTCTGTCCCCGCTTATTATATATATGCCGATGGTCCAGTTGACTATGTTGAATACGGCGATGTAAAAGGAAACGTATATGCGCAGCTCGGGCAGGATGGGGCTGCCGTAAAAGAGCGTGCTGATTACGGGAAGGCCCATGTAGCCGCAGTTGGCAAAAGCCGAGGCGAAAGTATACACGCCCCTCGCCTTCCTATCCTTCTCGAAGCTGAATATCAGCCAGGCTATGGCTATCATGATGATGTGCGCGAGGGCGGAAAAGAGCGCCATCCAGCCGATGGAGGAGAGTATGGAAGGCTCGTATTCCTTGTCCTGAAAGCTCATGATTATCATGAAGGACTGGGTGATGTAGATGAGCAGTATCACGAGGGGCTTGGAATCCCCTCCTTTCAGCATCCCGTTTTTCCTGAAGATGTAGCCGGGCAGGCCTAACAAAAGCAGGATTCCTATATTGATGAGTACCGTAAAAAAATCAAGTTTCATTTTTCCACTATTAGCGGAGGATTGCCGCTCCTTAAATATTTTACGAGCCGGGCCCCGTCCGCAACGTCCTCGGGGATGTATATCCCCGCCGTTATGGCGCCCTCGTGGAAGTCGCTGCCCGCTATCTGCAGGAGGCAGTGTTCTTCGGCAAAGCGCAGCGCCTCTTCGTTGTTGTTTTCTTGTTTTGGGTGGCCGTTGCGCACCTCCACCCCGTGCATGAGCTTGGGGTCCGCCTGCACGCAGTAGCTGCGAAAGGGATGGGACTGGTACATCAGTATACCGTTTTCCTCGAACAGCTCAAAGAGGCGCCTCTGGGATAGATCGAAGAGGCGGGGGTGCCGCAGCAGGAACTCCTCGGTTAGACCGTAGCACAAAAACTCCGCGGCGGGCACCACCTCGGTGTTCATGCACTCGGGATTGAGCTCCATTCCCAAAAAGACCTTTATCCCGTAAGGCCTGCATTTTTCCTTCAGCTCACGGTAAAGGCCAAGGTACATCTCGGCCTTTTTGAGGTCGCTTAAGGGCGGGTAGTAGCTGTCAAAGAGATACTTCATGTAGTGGTTGGTTACGGCTATCGCGCCGTAGCCCGCCTCGCTGTAGAGCCTCGCTATCTCCTCCGCTTCCACCCTCGCGCAGGGGCTTGAGCCCTTGGTGTGAAGATGCAACTCGCATTTTACCGTTCCGGCCTTTTCTTCAGTTTTTTCCATATTTTTTATTTAAACGCATGCGGCCCGTAAAAACAAATCCGCGGTGCGAGCCAAAACGCTTTTCTTTGCGGGCGGATTATTGTATAATTATGAGAAAAAACCCGGGCGCTAATAGAGTTTATTATAACCCACGGGAGAGAAAAAATAAAGCATAATGGGAGAGGGTATGAACAAAATAGTTTTGGCGGGCAGCACCAATCCCTACGTAAACCTCGCAGTGGAAGAGTACCTTATGGACAGGTTCGACGGCAGGAGCGTAATGTACCTTTGGCAGAACGCCGACACGATAGTCATAGGGAGGACGCAGAACGCCTACCGCGAGTGCAGGGTGAAGGAATTTGAGGAGGACGGGGGCTTCCTCGCGAGAAGGTCCACGGGGGGAGGGGCAGTTTACCATGACTTGGGAAACCTGAATTTCTCCTTTATCTGCCCCAGGGAAGAATACGATTTGGCCAAGAACCTGAAGGTCATACTCGGCGCGGTCAGAAGCTTTGGAATAGGTGCAGATTTTTCGGGAAGGAACGATATCCTGGCGGAGGGCAAAAAGTTTTCAGGCAACGCCTTTCGGCATACCGGCAGGGCAAGTCTGCACCACGGCACCATACTCTTTGACGCCGACATGACAAAGCTCTCCCGCTACCTTCAGCCCAGCGCCAGAAAGATGGAGAGCAAGGGCATAAAGAGCGTGCAGTCCCGGGTGATAAATTTAAGGGAGCTCAATCCCGAGATAGACGCGGAGAAGCTAAAGCGCGCGCTGATAAAAAGCTACATAGTGGTCTTTGGGGAGAGCGAGGTCTTAAGCGCAAATGAGCTTATCCCGCATGGGGAGCTTGAACCTTATGTGAAAAAATATTCCTCGTGGGAATGGAGGCTTGGCGAAAACCCGCAGTTTAACACCGAAAAGAGCGCCCGCTATTCCTTTGGCGAGATAACCTACATGCTCGACGTCAAGGCGTGCCGCATCGAACGGGCGAGTGTGTATTCCGACGCCTTAAACAGCGACTTTATAGAGGCGCTGAAGGCCGCCCTTGAAGGGGCAAGGTACGAAAAGAATGCCCTGGAGAAGGCTGTCAGTTCGCTAAATTTTGAGGAAAAAAGCGAGATTATATCTAAAATAGATTTATTGTTTGAATAATTTTTTTGCAAAAAAATTATCGCAAGGGGGAAATAACCCTTTTGCAGACCCCCTGTCGGTTGGCAGCATTCTTCCTTGCCGCATTGTACATTTCTTCTTTTAAACAGATTTACTGTTTTTGGCGAGAGCTATCAGTTTTCCATGTCTCCTGCACAAGTCAATATGCTTTGCGGTGATGATGGTGTCCTTTTTTATCAGCGGCTTGTCGCTCAAGCCGTATAGGTCGGCAGTTACCTTTCTCCCGATAAGGTAGCTAAAGGGCGGCACTATTCTCCTTATGTCGTGCTCGGACAGGGTGCCTTGCCCATCTTCCGCCTGGAACAGCTCGGCGCTTTCGTCCGGCTGTGGGCTTTCCTGAATTATTTCCTGAGGCTGCTTTTCTTTCTTTTCGCCATTACCGTCTTCGCCCGAAAAATCGTCGTAAAACCTGGCCGTTGCGGTAAGACCCAACGGCAACATCTCGATGACCTGAGCGATGGTGTCCTTTAAAAAGCTGTCCTCCTCATTGGACTGAGCTTTTTTGGACCTTGTCCTCTGCGCTCTCAGCCTTTTCAGCTTCTTTGCCTTTTCCACGTCAAAGCAGGCGACTATCGTGTGCTTTGAAAAGCTTATTATGTTCTGAGGACAGAGATTTCCTCCCCCCGCTATCTCTATCTGAGCGACGGAAAAATTCTTATCCAGGATGATGTCTGCCGTCCTTCCCAAAAGCCCCCCCTGCTCGTCGTAAATGAAGGCGTTTATGGGGCAGTTCTCCTCCGGCGGCGGATCTTCCAAAGCGGCGCCCTTTACCATTACCGCTTCCTTTTCCATGCTCAAGATGAGGCTTGAGGGT
Organism: Clostridiales bacterium; assembly: GCA_012519285.1. GTDB lineage: Bacteria > Bacillota > Clostridia > Christensenellales > HGM11417 > JAAYQN01. Next base: position 18,364 of record JAAYQN010000073.1, on the reverse strand, counting down.
ATGTAGACCTTGTCCTCAAGCTCCAGGTCAAACACCGATATATGAGTGAGCTTTGACAGCGATTTGTTGAACACTGCACTCTCCGCCGTACCTACCTGCTTGCCATCGGCGATGCTTATCACCGGTTTGGATATTATATCCGTTAGCCTGTACATTTCGCGCACCCCAAAAAAAGCCTTTTTGTACAATATATGCACGGCCCGTCCATATTATTATCATTCCTTTTGAAGGGGCACGCATTTGTATCCTTCAACTGTCATTAGCGATAAAAAGGGAAAGGATATATATAGATGGTTATCTATATAATTGAAAAAGAATTATAAAAGGCAATTCAAAAAGGAGATGAAGAGGCGTTTATTAAAGGATTACAAAGGGATAACCTTGCTTCCCCTTTATCTTTTTAAGATATATTTCATAAAAAAGCTGTCGAGCGTCCCCAGGCAATTTTTGGGGTCGAATTTGCTGGACCCCACTTCGGCGAGGCTCTCAATCCCTGCCGCCACGGGACTTTTACCCGTAAACACGTATGCTATGGGCTGGAGTATCTCCGCCGCCGCGGTGAGGCTGCCTATTATCAACACTATGGCAAGCGCCCTCTTTATATGCTTTTTCCCCTCCTTCAAGAGGGTATGGCAGCACAGGAAACACAGAAAGAACAGCGGGGGAAGGCTTGCCCTCATGGTAAAATCGAACTTCTCGCCCACGTTGAAGAAGGGCACGACGAAGAGCAGAGCCGTTACGGTGTACAGCAGCCCCTTCTTTTCCCCTATCTCGGCCTGATAGAGCACGAAAAGGATGACCATCACCTCAAACAGCAGCGACATCATGATAAGGCCGAGCTGGATCAGGTTTGGCGAGCCCGACATAAAGCTGAAGGTGTCCGAGCGCGGGGAGGACATGAGGTAGAGGTAGGAGAGGACAAGTATCGCGGCGCCGGCTACGTTGGAAAGGTTGACATACTTTAAAAGATGTGAAAAAACATTCTTAAAGTTTAAATCCTGCCCATTTGCCCTTATCTCTTCAGCCACGCGCTTGAATATAAAGTAGAAGATTATCGGCAGGGCGCCTATCATGGGCAGGGTGGAACTGAGCGCCAGGCAGGAGTAGGGCAAAAATATGGGCTTTAAATCCTCTTCGCCCAAGAGAATGCAGCAAAACAGCCACACCGGCAGAGCCTGGTTGAACACCCAAAAGAGCGCAGTGGTGTTTGAAGAGTACTGCTGCATGGTCCACGTGTCCAGGTGAGGGATTATCCTGCCCTCGGTCATGAGCAGCCCTTGAAGCCCCGCCGCGAAGAAGAATACCGCCCCCAGGATATCGAGGCCGCTGAAGAATATGAATACAAGGAGCGACTTATAGCTGAACTTTTTAAAAGCCCTGCAGAACAGATAGAGCACTGTGAAGGTGCAGCAAAAAGTCCATATGATGAGCGCGGCATTTGCCAAAATCATTCCCGCTCCTTCCCCCAACAGCCTGTAAAAGGCCTTTCCCACGAGAGCGGGCGGAAGCCAGTAAGCCAGGTAATATACTATGGTCACGTCCTTTCCCGCGAAAAATTCGGCGTTTTCGCGAACCGCGCTGCCGGGGGCAAGGCCCTCTGCCGCGTCCTCGGGGATATGGAATATAACCGGCCAGTCATATTTTACGAGGTCGGAGAAGATGGCGTTTCTCATATGGTAGTCTATATTCTGGAACATAAGCCCGCCCTGGCCCGACAATACAGTCCACAGCAGGGCGCAAAGAGCTATCGCGGCGAGCCTTTTTCCCCGCTTTTCGCCGAAAATGTCAAGGGACTTCCTCTTTCTCTTAAGCGCAAAATACAGGCCCGCCAGCGAGAACAAGGTGGCGGGTATGCCCACATACAGCCGCGTCCACGTCAGAAAAAAGATGGCCACGGGAAGGAGAAGCAGCGCGTAGGGCATGACTGCCATGGCATTGTCAAACCTTTGAATCCTGTCTTTCGTCATTTCAAAAAACCTTTTCATTTTTCTAAAAAGCGCGCTCATGCGGTTGCCCGCCCCCTAATTACAGCGGTATTTCCCTCATAGTCTTTATATTTATTATTATCTTTTTTACGGCTTTAAGACCCAGCGCCTGCTCCGCCGCGAGGCTGTATAGCTCAAGCTGTCTGCCGTACCTTTCTATGAGCGCCTCGGAGCTGCTCGAGGAGTACTTGTAGTCAATTATTGCCATCTCGCCATCCTTTATGCCGAGTACGTCCACCACGCCCTGGACGAGTATGTTGTCCTCGGCGTCGAGGCCCGCCTTTCCCGCACTTATCATTGCGACAAATGGCTTTTCCCTGAAAACTCTCCAGCCCTTTAATGCCCTTATAGCGGGAAGCGACAGAACCTTTACAACTTTTTTGGGGTCAACCATTTCCGCCTGCTCTTTCGATATGGCCTTCCTTTGCGCCATGACCTCGATAAGCCTCTTTGCCTCCTCTTCGCCGGCGGAGAGGTCGATCTCCGAGAGCACGGCGTGGTATGCAGTACCGATGTCCGCGCTGTCTGCGAAAAACAACCTGTTCTCCCCCGCCTGAGGCTCCTCGTCAAGCTCGCCGGAAAAGCTTTTCTTGCTCAGCGATGTTACAGAGTTTTTGAGGGGGCAGCTGGTGCTCTTTTGGAAGGGATACCCTTTGAGGGGCTCAAAGGGCGGGTCCTGCTCCTCCGCCTTAAGAGCCATGGGCTGCTCTCGCTCTGCCTCGGGCAAGGAATGGATGTTCAGCTCGTACTCCAGCCCGAAATCCTCCTCAAAGTAGAGGTCGCTCTCTATCTTGCCATGATTCCTGGCGTCCCTCAGCGCGAGGTTTAAGATAAAGGCCGAAAACCTCTTGGCGCCCTTTATCCTGCTGAGGCCGTAAAGCGGCTGCTCGTCGAGGCCGCCGTGCCCGCAAAGGTAGAGCCTGTACTTTGCCCTCGTCATGGCGACGTACAACAGGTTTATCTCCTCTTTGACCTGCTCCTGCCTGGCCAGTAGGTCAAGCGCCTTTTTTATAAAGGAGCTTTCCCTGTATAGCCTCTCGAGCTCGAAGAAATCCATGGCTATGCCGTAGTTTTTGTGCACGGAGAGCTTCCTGCCCGCCTCGCTGTAAAAGCTCTGCCCGCAGCCCGCGATGAACACTATGGGGAACTCAAGCCCCTTGCTGCTGTGCATGGTGCAAAGGCGCACCTTGTCCGCGCCGCCGCCCGCCTTAAAGCCCAGCCTGATGTCCTGCGAGGCGTACTCGAGGTACCTCAAAAACTCGGTCAGGTTTTGCGAATACGCTTTGTCGTATATCAGGGAGAGAAAATTATCCACCCTTTCCACGCAGTCTGCGCCGTTTTCGAGGCCCAAAAGGTAATCCTCGTACTTAAAGTCCTCTATTATCGCCATTATCAGGCGGGGGCAGGGCAGCGCCTTGGAGAGCTCTGCGTAGCGGCGCACTTTTTCGTAAAACCCTTTAAGCCTTGCCGCAAGCTCGCCTACCTGCTCGCCCATGTAGGACAAGACCGCCTGATAAAACTCCCCTTCCCTGTACTTAATGCGTACCTGGGCGAGCTCGTCGTCGGAAAACCTGCCGAAACAACCCTTTAAGCTTGCGAGCAGCGGAATGTCCTGCCTGAAGTTGTCTATCAGCTTCAAGTACGATATCAACTGCGTTATCTCGTGGTATTGGTCTATCGAGAAGGAGAGTTCTGCGGCGACGGGTATGCCCGCCTCGAGCAGGCTGCCGTAGACGCCCTCGGTAAAGTCCTTTTTCGCCCTCACCAAAATTGTTATGTCGTCGTAGGTGACGTATTCGCCCTTTCCCCTCTCGGCGCGCTCCCTCATCTCCTCGGGGGAAAGCTGCAATTTCTCCTTGCCGACGAGCTTTTTTATCTCGCGCGCTATATGGGCGCCCTCCACCGCTCCCGCCTCATCCAGGCTGCCCCGGTTTTGCGCGGCGTGCTCCCACACGCTGTATACGCCACCCGGGTAGCCCTCTGCGCGCTCCCTCACGGGGAATATATCGATTACGACGGGGGGCCTGCCGTCGGAAAGGCTTGCCACCTTGTCCCCCTCCAGCATGCCCTCCGAGGCATAGTCGTTGAGCGAGAAGCTCCTGTACATGACCAGCGAGAACGCCTTGTTTATAAAGTCTAAAATCCTGCGGTCGCTCCTGAAGTTTTTTCCGAGCGTCATGTTAGCAAAGTCGTTGCTGTCGTTCTTTTCCCTGAAGATTTCGTTCTCGGCGCCGCGAAAACGATATATGCTCTGCTTGAGGTCCCCCACTATAAAGAGATTGTCCCCGCTTGAAAGCAGGCTGATTATCTCATCCTGCATGCGGTTTGTGTCCTGAAACTCATCGACAAATATATACCTGTAGCGCTGCCTCAGCGCCTGCCTGCATTCAGGGTCCTGCAATATCTTATACGTGTAGTATTCTATGTCGGAAAACTCGAGGAAATTGTTCTCCTTCTTAAACTCCGTGTAGCGCTCGCGGAACTTAAGCGTCGCCTCGCACAGCTTTTCCACGTAGCGGCGCGCCCTGTCAAGCTTTTCCCTCGCGCCACCAGCCATCATCCCGTCAAACAGCTCGGCGTAGCCGCAAAGCGCCCTCTTCATCCTCTCGAGAAGTTTCAAGCCCTTGTCATGGATAAGCTTTTGGCGCTCATTCAGCCCCCTGCCCTGCCGGTTCCTCTCGCCCAAAAGGGAAAGCGTTTCCTCTATCAGCGCCCTGTTATGCTCAAGCCCCCCTTCCCTGTCCACCTGGAAGAGCTTTGCGGCGAGGGCGGAAAACTTTTCGAGGTTGAGGTCGAGGTTTTCTCCCGCCATCAGCCTTATGTGGGCGGAGAGCTCCCTTGAAAAGTCCCGCATGCTCTCGTGGAAGTCGCCCGTTATAAACCTCGCGATGAGGCCGCCTTCCACGTCGCCGTAGGGGATAAACGCCGTCTTTTTGAGGTACTCCTCGAAATCGGGCATTACGGCGGTAAGCTCGTAGAGCTGCTCTACGGCGGAGATGACCCCCTTATCCGTCCTGTCGTAGGAAAATATGGACGACAGCTCGGAAAAGAGCTCGTCGCCCTCGGCGTAGTAATCCTCCACCATTTCCGAGATCACCTTTGCCCTGTACAGCTTGGAATCGTTTTCCTCAATTATCGAAAATTGGGGCGGGATATCGGCGACGTTGAAAAATTCCCCGCACACCTTGGAGCAGAAGCTGTCTATGGTGGAGATGTCGGCTATCTCGAGGTTTTTTATCTGGCTGTACGCGAAACTGCCCTTTGGGTGCCTTATGAGCGCCTGCTTGAGCTTTTCCTTCATCTCCGCGGCGGCGCTCCTCGTGAAGGTGATGACGAGAAGCTGGGTAACCTCGACCCCATCCTTTACGATGAGGCGCTCGATTCGCCTTATCATTGTGGTGGTCTTGCCGCACCCCGCCGAGGCTGACACGCATATGTTGCCCCCATCAAAATTTATAGCACGCTCATACTCATCCATGGCCTGCCGAGGCACTTCATTAAAGGGACGGAGAGCGGCATCCCCCGCGCTTTTTATCTCCTCTTTAAAAACCCTATGCTCCATTTGCCGCCTCCGATATCTTTTCCTCGACGTTCCTGCCGGCTGAAAGTTTCCTGAGCTTTGCCTGTCTCATGTGGGGGGCGCACGCCTCGGCATAGTCGCAGTAGGAGCAGACGACCTCGCAGGGAGCGGCGTCGCAAAAGCCCTCCAGTATCTCTTCCGCCGCCTTTTTGCAAAGCAGTATGGAGTATTTAAGGTAGCTGTCAAAGGTCTCCTTGCTCTCGAGGTTGACGCTCGGCTTAATTGCGCCGAACTTGTCTGTGGATAGCTTAAGCTCCAAAAGCTCGCTCTCGCAGCCCGCTTCCAGGCTCTTGTCTGAAGCCCTTATTATCTCCTCGTCGAGGACGGTGGCGCCCAGCAGCCGGTAGCGCCTCTCCCCACGGTCGGAAAACCTCGAACTGATGGGGAGGTAGTACACGCCCGCGGGCTCAAACTTTTCCTTGAGCGCGTTCATATAAATATACAGCTGCACCTTTTCGCCAAAATAGAGGTGCTTTCTCTTGTACTCGACGCTGCCCGACTTGTAATCTATTATGCGGACGTAGGTTTTCTCGCCTTTTCTGCAGACGTCCACCCTGTCGATTTTGCCCTTTAAGAGCAGCTTTTTGCCCCCAAGGCAAAGTTCTATGGGCGGGAATATCCCCTTTTCGTCGAACTCGGCCTCCGCGCAGATGGGGACGAAGTCCGAGCCTTCTATCTGGCGCATGATCTGCACGCACGCCCTTATTATCTCGTCCTTTAGCTTATAAAAGACCGCCATCTCGCGCGCGCCGGTCATAAACCTCTTGTACTCCTCTTTGGAAAAGACCTCTTCAAAGCAGGAGGCTGCCACATCCCTCACGTCGTCGCCCTGAGGAAGCCCCCCTATGAGCCGCCTTATAAACAGCTCCACCGCCGAGTGTATAAAGTTGCCCTTGTCAAGACTTTTGAAGGTGCAGTCCTTCCTCTTTTTGGCAAAGTAGCCGTAACTGTACAAAAACCTCCTGGGGCACTTAAAATAGCTCTCTATGGCAGAGACAGAAGCCTTGCCACTCGCAAAGTAAAGCGCCGGGGCGCTCTTTAATAAGCCTATGGGGGGAAGGGATATCCTCTCCCTGCTCAGCGGCAGCTTCCTTCCCTGCCTCTTTTCCACCTTCAGAAGCTGCTCCAGCCTCCTCACGTAGTCGGAAGGCTGGCAAGTCTTTTCGGCCTTGTTGAGGTAATACGATATCTCCAGCTCGCCGTCAAAGCAAAGAAGGCGCCTTACGGCGTTATGGCGGCGCTCAATCAAGAGCTCGAGGTCTCCCTCCAGCAGCCCCTCCAGCCCGGACATGCGCCTTATGTCGGTGCTTGACACAAGGGGCTGAGGGAAGGAGCAAGAGGGAAATTCCCCTTCCACGGCTCCCAATAAACAAACCGCCTTGGCGCCGCAAAAGCGCGCCACCTCGGGGCCGCCGCAGGTCACCACGTCGCAGCTTATGGGCACAAGGGAGAGCTTGACGCTCTCTGCGCCCGAGAGCAAAATCTCCTTAAACTCTTTAAGGCTCACCTTTTCCCCCGAGAGTATCTCCTCGAGGTCGTCGAGAAGCTTAAGCAGCCTTTCCGCCGCCTGGCCCCTGTACATCGCCTCGTCAATGTAGCCGCCCTCTGAGAGCGCCCTCTTTGTGGCCGAGGAGGCGCCGAGGAGGGCGAGCGCTTTTCTCACGGCGGAAGTTATCCCCTCCACTCTCTCCTTTTGGCAGCTTGCGAAGACGTCGTAATACCGCATAAACTTCTGCCTCACCCTTTCCGCCCTCTCGAGCTCCTCCTCGCCGTCGGAGAGGGTAAAGGGGTGCAGGAACCTTCCTCTTTCGATGCCGAACTTTAAGCAGTAGTTTTCAAAAAGCTGCACGTCCTCGTCGGGCGCGTCAAAGCAAGGGCCCTTTACGAAGGCGAGCACGTCAATCTGCTCGCAGCACTTTTCAGCGGCGGAGAGAAGGCAAATGAGGGACTTAAGGAGGGGCTCGTCGCTTAAGAATTTGCCTTCCGAGATATAATAAGGTATGCCGTAGCGCTTGAAAACCTTTTCGAGCGGGTAGAGGTAGTTTGATATGCCGCAAAGCACGACGAGGATGTCCCTAAAGCGCATGCCCCCTTCAACCCTTCCGGTTATGCTCTGGGCTACCCCCTCCGCCTCTTCGAGGATGTCCTTATACGCTATGACCTTTATGTCGGGGCAAGATAAGCCGCTCCTGTAGCCGTAATCGTCGATGTGCTTAAATATCAGCTCGCGGCTCTTTGGGCGGGCGTGCGGCACGCCTTTTACGGCAAGCTTTGCGCCCAATTCCCTCGCCATTTGCCTTATGTCGGAAAGCAGCTCGCCCTCCTCTGCAAGGGCAAAGCAGATGCCCCCGCAGGCAGCAGCTATGCCCTTTACGCAGCTGTATTCGGCGCGGGAAAACTCGTCGAAGCCCGCGATGTAAAAGCGGGAATTTTTTATAAACTTGCTTTCCGCCGCGCCTTCAGCCATAATCTTAAGAAGCCCCTGGGTATCGGTGTACCTTCCCTCGAGCAGCCTCTCGTACTCGCCGTATATGAGAGCGATGTCGTGGAGGCGGGCAGAAATCTCCCCCGTAGCGCCCTGCGAGAGCTCCATCAGCTGGTCGGGAGAAACGAGGGAGCTCTTGAAGCGGCAGATCTCTTTGTACATGTTCTGGGCAAAGCCCGAAAATTTTACCGATTTTTCAAAGCACTTTATGCCGCCCGCGACGCGGCCTATCGCCTTCCTCGTCAGCATGACCGCAGCCTGCCTGCTTAAGAACCTGTCTGATGGAAAGAAGCTCGCCGCCAGCCTCGAGAGGGTAAGCACCGAGATGTTGAAGGATGCCTTTTGAGGAAGGGAAGAGTAAATAAGCTTTTCTATGCTCAAGGTGTACCTGTCCGGCACTATCACCACGTGGCTGTAGCTTAAGTCGCGCGGGTCCACTTTTTTCAGCCTTTCCAAAATCGCAGAAAAAGCCTCCTCGTGGAACTGAGACGTGTAGATATCCCAAATCATCTGCCGCTCCCTTCGTATAATATAGGCAAGTAGATTAAGATAATTATAACACATAAATTTTATTGTGGCAGTAATTTTCGGGTTAATTATTTTAGCATAACCCTGGTTTTATGTTATAATATGCTATGATTAATAAAAAACAGAGAGGATATGAAGAGATTTTTCGCGGCAAAATTGATAATCTTATGCCTTATTCTCGCAAACTGCAGTGCGCCCGAGGCGCCGAGGTCTTACAGTTACAAGTTCGGCTACGTGTCTGAAAGGGAAGACGGCCTGCTCGAAAGCTTTGTCTACACAGTGGAGGCAAAGGACAACGTCTACGATACCTCGGGCCTGAAGCCGCCCTTCCACCTGGTGGGCAGCGGCACCTACACCCTGAACGTTTACCGCGACGCCGAGGATACCAGGCTGTTTAAGCTCGAGGCCAGCTTTAACTTTAAGGGCAGGTACAAATACCCCGCCACAAACACTTACAGCGACGAGTTTGAGGACAGCTTTTTTGGCACATCCTACATGAGGATAGACGCTAATTCCTTCGAGCCCGTCTCCATGCGCAAGGAATATCTTGCCACCATCCCCTATCAGGACGGCACAAAGCGCACCTCATACGTCGTCGACGTCAAGTATACCAAGGCTGAAGGCAGCTTCTCCATAAAATCCACGGTTTCTGACCGCGATATAGAGGGCCTTGGAGAGGACGAGATGATAAAGATTGCCGACGGCAAGAATTCCGACGTTTCCATGGATCTCAATAGCAGGGTGATAGACTCGCAGGAGCAAATATTCTTCGCGTTGCGCCTTCAGCTTATAGGGGAAGGCTTTTCGGACAGCTTTACGACGTATAACCCGATGGACGCCTTGGCGCAGAACATAAGCGTTTATGCCGAGAGCGAGAAGATGGTAAAGAAGTTTGGCGGTAAGGATTACCCCTGCTTCAAGCTTTCCGCGAACGTAAAGGTGCATGACCTTTCCGCCTCAATCGCGCTCTTTTTTGCTGAGTCTTACTCCGCAGAATACGTCAACGACGACGGCAATGTGACTTCCCAAAACGCCTCGCTCCTGCTCGAGATAAAACAGGGCGACCTCCTGTACACCCTCAAGGAATATACAAATTACGCGCAAAAGCCCCAGCAGTAAAGCCCCGCCCCTTTGGGAAGGGGCTTTTTAAACGTGGCAAAAGGCTTTGCCTAAAACGATGGCGCAGAGGCGGCAAAATAGAAAAAGTTGATGAGGAAGGAAAAAAGGTTTTGATTGCTTTTTGGCATTTTCCCCGCCTTGACAAAAATAATTTGACAATAAGGACGGTTTTGTGCTATCATACTTAGGCCGCACAGAGCGGGCCTTAAAAAGCTTTGCGCTGCCCGCTATGGCGAGTCTATTTGGAGGTTATTAGATGTACGCCATAATTGAGACCGGAGGCAAGCAGTACAAGGTGTCGCAGGGCGACAGCATCAGCGTCGAGAAGCTGAGCGCAAATCCCGGCGACACGTTGACCTTTGACGTGCTCTTCGTCTCGGGCGAAAACGGGCCGGTAATCGGCACGCCCGTAATCGAGGGCGCCAAAGTCACCGCTGAGGTTATCGAGCAGTATAAGGACAAGAAGCTCACCGTTTTCCGCTATAAGCCCAAGAAGAATCAGAGGAGAAAGCTGGGCCACAGGCAGCCTTATACGCTTATAAGGATAACCGAGATTAAGCTTTAACCATTGACAAAAACGGAGGGAAGACAATGTTTTTCGGAATAACGCTTTTCGCGCATAAAAAGGGAGTTGGCAGCACCCACAACGGCCGCGACAGCGAGAGCAAAAGGCTGGGAGCAAAGAGGGGAGACGGGCAGTTTGTGCTCGCGGGCAACATAATATACCGCCAGAGGGGGACCAAGGTTCGCCCCGGCCTCAACGTGGGCATCGGAAAAGACGACACCCTCTTCGCCAAGGTCGACGGCATAGTGAGGTTCGAGAGAAAGGGCAGGGACAAAAAGCAGGTCAGCGTCTACCCTGCAGCACAGGCTTAAAACAGGCGGGGTTGTGGTATCCACAGCCCTTTTTAATTTGGATGGAAGTTTTAAAAACCAAAAACAGGCTTAAGATAAAGGGGGAGTATTTCTCGGTAAAGGACATACTCTTCAGCGGCCAGGTGTTCAGGTTCAGGCCTTACGAGGACGGCTTTTTGCTCGCCGCGGGCAGGCAGCTCGCCTTCCTTCGGCAGAAAGGGGACGCGGCTGACATCGAGTGCACCGACGAAGAATACTTTTACCGCTACTTTGACCTTGATACCGATTACGAGAGGGTAACAAAGAGCCTTTACCGTTTCCCCGCGCTTCGGCCCACCATAGACTTCGGAAAGGGAATAAGGATACTCAGGCAGGAAAAGCTGGAGGCGCTCTTTTCTTTCATCATCTCCGCCTTCAACAACATAAAGCGCATTCAAAAGATAATCGGCAGAATATGCGAGGGGCTGGGCGACGAGCTTAAGTTTAACGGAATAAGTTACCATGCCTTTCCCGACATAAAAAGGCTTGCCGAGGCGGGCGAGGAGTTTTTTCGCAGGGCGGGCGTCGGTTACAGGGCAAAGTATATAGCCGAGACGGCAGAGAAGGCTTTCTCGGGCTTTGACCTCGAGGCCATATCAGGCCTTCCCACGCAGGATGCCAGAAAGCGCCTGATGAGCTTAATGGGCGTGGGCGACAAGGTTTGCGACTGCGTGCTGCTCTTTGCCTATGGCAGGCAGGACGTCTTCCCCGTAGACACATGGATGGAAAAGGTGTATATTCAGGACCTTTGCTCGCAGGACTGCTGTCGGGACAGGAAGGAGATTTCCAGGCGATGCGTACAGATGTTCGGCGAGCTTTCGGGGTACGCCCAGCAGTACCTCTTTTATTACAAGAGGATGAGTTAAAGAAGGCTTTGAGGTAGCGCTGTTCTTTTATTATATATGATAAGGAGGAAAAAATGAAGACGTTCAGCAAGTTCGTCCTGCTCGCCGACGTTGACAATTCAGGGATAGGATTGGATGAATTGAAAAAGGTCATTCAGAAAATTGAGGCCATCGGCAGCATAATATACATTAAGCTTTACGGCTGCACAGATAAGAAGCTCAAGGAGTTCTCGGAGATAATAAACGGAAGGTGCTGCGACGTGGCGCCGGTACTCCGCGGCAAGCAAAAGAGCAGGAAGAGCGTAATGGACATCCGCATTATCGTGGATGCGATAAAGCTTGCCGAACGCGGCGTGGCGGATTCCTTTGCCATAATAGCCGGGGAAGGGGATTACGGATACATGCTTTCGGCGCTCAGGGCGATGGGCAAGTTCATAGCGGGAAGGTTCAACTCCGACGTAAACCTCAGCTTTTGCGACATGTATCTGGGCGACTTCCAGTCCGCCTGACGCTCTTTCAGTAAAAAGAGAGCCGCTTTGACAAGAGAATACATCGGTAATAAACCTTGACAGGAGGTAATCGGATTGACAAAAGCCAAGATTGACGGGGAGGCGTGCAAGGGTTGCGGCCTGTGCGTGGGCGCCTGCCCCAAAAAGATTATCAGCCTCTCAAAGAGCAAGATAAATAGGCAGGGATACTTTCCCGCCGAGATAACCGACATCGAGGCGTGCATCGGGTGCGCCTTGTGCGCCGTAATGTGCCCCGACGTGTGCATAGAGGTCGAGTGAGGAGGGCTACCGATGGCAAGGCAACTTATCAAGGGAAACGAGGCGATAGCGGAAGCCGCGGTAAGGAGCGGCTGCAGATATTATTTCGGGTACCCCATAACGCCTCAGAGCGAGATACCCGAATACATGAGCGCGAGGCTGTCCGAGGTGGGAGGCACCTTCATACAGGCGGAGAGCGAGATTTCCGCAATAAACATGGTTTACGGCGCGGCGGCTGCGGGCGGCAGGGCGATGACGAGCTCATCCTCTCCGGGAATAAGCCTCAAGCAGGAGGGAATATCCTATATAGCGGCCTCAGACGTGCCATGCGTCATCGTAAACGTCATGCGCGCGGGGCCCGGTCTGGGCGGGATTCAGCCCTCTCAGGGCGATTACTTTCAGGCGGTAAAGGGCGGCGGCCACGGCGACTACAAGCTGATAGTGTACGCGCCCTCTTCGGTGCAGGAGGCAGCGGATTACACCTACAAAGCCTTCGACGTGGCGGACAAGTACCGAATACCTGTAATGATTCTGTGCGACGGGCTGCTGGGGCAAATGATGGAAGGCGTGGAGCTTCCCCCCATGCGCGACCTCTCAGCTCTCCCCAAAAAGGATTGGGCTCTGCGGGGCTGGGACAGAAACGGGCCGAGGAGGATAATAAATTCGCTGCGCATCCAGCCCGACGAGCTTGAAAGGTATATCGACGGGCTGTACAAAAAGTATGATGCCATCAGGCAAAACGAGATCGAGGTCGAAGAGTACCTCTGCGACGACGCCGAGATAATCCTCGCGGCGTACGGGATAGTCGCAAGAATCTGCAAGGGCGCCATTTTAAAGCTCAGAAAGATGGGGATAAAGGCGGGCCTCATCAGGCCCATAACGCTCTTTCCCTTCCCCGAGGATACCTTCGCAATGCATGCCGAAAAGGGCAGCGTCAAGAAATTCGTTTCTGTGGAGCTTTCCAAGGGGCAGATGATTGAAGACGTCAGGCTGGCGATAGGCGGCAAAAAGCCCGTCGCATTCTACGGCAGGACAGGCGGCAACGTGATGAACGAGGACGACGTCGCGAGTTTCATAGCGGGAGGAAAGTAAAATGGCGGTTTTTCATAAGACCAAAGATCTGACCTCAAAGCCCTTTCACTATTGCCCGGGCTGCACCCACGGCATAGTTCACAGGCTGGTGGCAGAGGCGATAGAGGAGTTTGGAGTGTCCGAAAAGACCATAGGCATTGCTCCCGTGGGGTGCTCGGTTTTCGCCTACGATTACTTCAACTTCGACATGGCGGAGGCGGCGCACGGAAGAGCTCCCGCCATGGCGACGGGGATAAAGAGGGTTCATCCTGATTGCCTGGTGTTCTGCTATCAGGGCGACGGGGACCTTGCCAGCATAGGCACGGCGGAGACGGTGCACGCGGCCTGCAGGGGCGAGAACATCACGATAATCTTCATCAACAACGGCATCTACGGCATGACGGGCGGGCAGATGGCCCCCACCACCATAATGGGCCAAAAAGCCACGACCTGCCCTAACGGAAGGTCGGGCATAAACGGCTACCCCATAAAGATATGCGAGATGCTGGCGACGCAGGAAGGCACTTACTACGCCGAAAGGGTTTCCACCCATAACGTGAAACAGGTGCTAAACGCCAAGCGAGCCATAAAAAAGGCCTTAAAAAACCAGATAGACAAGAAGGGCTTTTCCATAGTGGAAGTGCTGACCAATTGCCCCACCAACTGGCACATGTCGCCGCAGGATTCCCTCAAATACATAGAGGAAAAGGTCATCCTCTATTATCCTTTGGGCATCTTTAAGGACAAGGATGCGGAGGTAAAAAATGCATAAGATAATTATCGCGGGCTTCGGCGGGCAAGGGATTTTGTTGATGGGCCAGATTATGGCGTATTCGGCGATGACCGAAGGCAAGGAAGTATCCTGGATGCCGTCCTACGGCCCCGAGATGAGGGGCGGCACCGCCAACTGCGCGGTGATAATCTCCGAGGGCATGGTTGCCTCTCCCGTAATATCGCGCCCCGACGTGCTGGTCATCATGAACAATCCCTCGCTCTATAAATTCATCGACAGGGTGGAAGAGGGCGGCACGGTGTTCGTAAACAGCTCCCTCGTGGACGTCAAGGTGGAAAGGAAGGACGTCAAGGTGGTCTACGTGCGAGCCAACGAGGATGCTCACGAGCTTGGCACCGAAAAGGCCGCCAACGTCTACATGATGGGCGCCGTTAGCAAGGTGTGCGGTGTGATCTCTCCCGAAAGCGCCCATAGGGGCATTGAGCACGGGTTTTCTTCAAAGCCGAAGTTAATTTATCTAAATAAAAAGATTTTTGACGCTGCTTTTGAAAGGTTTTAGGCGCGGGCAGAAAGGCCTTGCGCCTTTTTAAATGCAAATTTTTATATATCAATTGGGGCGGAGCCTTGCATAACGGCTCTTGACGCTGAAATTTTAATGAGAGCTTATTGAGCTTATATAGATAATTTTCTATGTATTCAAAAATATGTTTTATTTATTCTATTAAGTTGTCCTTCTATATATTCCCTCTTCTCACCTGTTATCCCGAACAATTCGTAAACGAAATCATCTATTTGAGGGCTTGGGGTTTTTGACGCGATCGCCTCTTCCGCTAATCTGGAGAGGCGCTCATTTTGCCCGCAGGTGATAGGAGGGAAGGGAAGCTGCATCAAATTTCCCTTCAATATCTTTATCTGGCCGAATTTTTTAGCGTGGATGTATGAAAAGAGCTTTGAGTTTAAGAGCGCGAGGACGCTCTTTATGTCGTAGCCTTCCACGCGCGGGATGAGGATATTGGCGCTGTTTAAAAAGAGAGAGTTTCTCTCGTCGAGGGCAAAAACCAGCCTGTCGGATATAAACCTGTATGCCAGTTTCTGGGGCGCCCTGTAAATCCATTCGGGCGCCACCTGCTGGTAACGCGAGCGGTCGTACTCGATAAAAAACCTCGGGGGACTTAAAAAGTAGCTTTCCACCTCCCTGCCCGTGTATATCGGCTCGGCGCTGCCGCCGCCGTGGGAGAGAAGGTGCTTCTTATTGCCGCCGGTGACTATGCCGAGCGCCCATTCGCTGCTCTCAAGCGTATGATACTTTCCCGAATACACATGTTTCAAAATCTCCATGTCCATGCGGCTCAATGGGGATATGGAAAAGCCAGGCGATTTCAAGACGTCCTCTTTTCTTAAGACGTAAACCTCATTTTTGTCTGTTATGCCAAACGTGGGCCCCGGGGTCCCCTTTTTCCAGAACACGCCGACGGCCTTTGACATCACGTTCCTAAAGCGCGACCCGTACAGCTTGACGGCGTAGAGGTCGCCGCAACATAAAAGGCGCTGCCTCATATCCTTGTGTGCCCTGACGCTGAGCGCCGACTGCGGGAGCAAAAACCTCAGCTGCCCCCCTTGCCTCAAAAACCCCATCGCCTTTTCCAAAAAACAGGAGAAAGACTCTCTCTTCAAATTTGCCTCCACCCTGGCTCCCCACGGAGGATTTGACACTATGTAGTCGAATTTGCGCCCGAAACTGCTCTTGAGAAAATCCGCGCAAAAGATATTTGGGGAAAAATCTTTGTCCCTGTGCCTAATAAACAGGTTTGCCTTGGCGATCTTTACGGCGATTGGGTCGCTGTCCATGCCGTAGAGGTTTTGGGGATGGTTTGTTTCAAGCTGCGCCAAAAACATCCCCGAGCCGCAGCAGGGATCGAGCAGGGTCTCGCCCTCGCCGAGTTCGATGTCCTCTTCGAGGTCCCTGATAAGGTCGGGCGGCGTGTAATATGAGCCCAGCCTGCTCTTTCTGCCCTCGAGCAGCAGGGATTGGTACACCGCCCCTATTAAGTCGGGCTCTTCCGTTGGCAGCGGTATATCGTCAAAAATGCCGGCGTGCCTCAGGTTCAAACTTTTGATAAATTCCCGCACGAAGGGCCTTCGAGCGAGGCCATGCTCCTTAAGCAACTTGTGACAAAGGGCGTTTAAGGCCTCTTCCACCGAAAGGCCGCTCTGCCAGATGAGCTGCCTTACCCTCGCGACGATGCGCGCGCTCCTTTTATCCTTTAAACACTCCGAAGGGATAAATGCCTTTTCCGACAGGCTCTTGTTTGCCCTCGCCCTCAGCCTGCCCTGGGCGGTTGAGCCAAGTCTTGCCCAGTTTCTCTTCGTGGCATCGGATATGTCGTGCATTTGTCAAACCTCGAAAAAAGCCGTTTTTTGCCCGCCAGATATATATTACCATATTTATCCGCCTTGTATCAATACCAAAAAAAATGGCCGCCCCTTCCCTTTTTGAAGGAAAAATGCGATTTTTGAATATATATTCAATATTTTACATTATTTCCTGTCTTTTTGTTGTCTTTTTGGCTTTTAAATTGTAAAATAAAATTATATATAACTTTCCTGAGGTGGCTTCTTGCTTACAAAAAACCAAATCATAACTACCACGATATTAAACAGCGGAATCAATGGGGAAGGCATAGCCAAGGTGGATGGGATGACGCTCTTTATCCCGTACGCGCTCGTCGGCGAAAAGGTGGTGGCAAAGGTCATTCTGGCAAAGAAAAACTTTGCCGTCGCACGGCTCATCGAGGTACTCACCCCTGCGGAGGAGCGCGTGCGCCCTGAATGCAGGGCGTTCACGAGGTGCGGTGGCTGCCAGCTCCAGCACGTCAAATACTACAACCAGCTCAAGATAAAGAGCGCCAACGTGCGCGATGCCTTCAGGAAAATTGCTAAGCTCGATCCGCCCGTCCAGCAGTGTGTAAAGTCAGATTTTATCTACAATTACCGGAATAAGCTCCAGCTTCCCGTGGGCGAGCGGGACGGCGCGCTGGCGATTGGTTTTTATGAGGAATATACCCACAACATAGTCCCCATTGACGAATGTCCGCTTCACCCCGAATGGGCGGGAAAGTTGATCGGCGCGTTTAAGAAATTTATGGCCGACAGCGGCATTCAGGCCTACGACGAAAAGAGGAGGCAGGGCACCGTGCGCCACCTGGTGGCGCGGGAGCTGACGGGCTGCATCATGGTGACTCTGGTGATAAACGACGACTTCCTCGATTGTTCAAGCTTTGCCGCGGAGCTAAAGAATCTCTTCCCCAGCTTCGGGCTGTACCTCAACATCAACAAGAAGGACACCAACGTCATCACGGGAGACAAATACTTATACGTATGCGGCGAGAGGAAACTCAAGGATTCCTACAACGGGCTTAGGATTGAGGTGGGGCCGGGCAGCTTTTTGCAGGTGAACAATTCTGTAAAGGACAAGCTCTATTACAAGGTGCTCGACCAGGTGCGCTCTGAGGAGCAGCCCGTGTGCATTGACGCGTACAGCGGCACGGGCATACTGTCGGCGCTGATGGCAAAGCATGCAAATAAGGTTTACGCCATCGAGATAGTAGAAGAGGCAATAGAGGACGCCGAGCACATTAGGAAAATAAACAATTTGAGCGGAAAGCTTGAGATCATCCACGGCGACTGCTCTGAGGAGCTCCCGCCGCTGCTTGAGAGGCTCAAGGGCGAAAACGCCATTTTGGTACTCGACCCTCCCAGAAAGGGCTGCACAAAGGCGATAATAAAGGCAATTTTGAAAAATCCCCCAAAAAAGATAATCTACATCTCCTGCAATCCCGCGACGCTCGCGCGCGATGTCGGCATGATAATGGGCACCCTCGACCCCGACAGCGACGCCATGACCCCCGACCCGTTGAAGATAAATGGTTTGTATGAGATAACATTGGTACAGCCATATGATATGTTTCCACAGACAAAGCACGTTGAGACGGTAGTATTGATGTCAAGGGTGGAAAAGTGAGAGTGTAAAAAAGCCTTGTGTTTCAAGGTTTTTCACACTTATGGATTTTAAACCCACAAAGCAAAAATAACATTTTTTCGCTTTGCGGAAATAAGTCCATAAAGGCACTTTTTGATAGTCAAGTGGTCAGGTTAGATGTCATAACCCCGCGAGTGGCCGAGTTAGATGTCAGGGGTCGCGAGTGGTCGGGTTAGATGTTTTATCGGAATTTTTTGAGGTTGTGTGGTCGGGTTGGATGTTGATGTTAAAGGGTTTCAGATAGACTAAATTGTTAACTTCAGGAGATGCCGATATGAGAGAAAACAGGTTTTTACATATATCAGACCTGCACTTTTT